>NZ_CP034689.1:5114637-5429274 GCF_003994415.1 Achromobacter spanius
CCTGTAGGCAGGGCGTGGCCGACGGCTGGATGTGCAACCGCGAAGGCGGCGGCATCCGCTACGGGCGCGTCATCAAGCCGGCGGAAGACCTGGCCGGCTGTTCGGTGGACGTGGTCGACATGGACGACCTGGCCGGCCCCCACCACGCCCATCCCAATGGCGAAATAGACCTGATCATGCCGCTGACCACCGACGCGCGCTTTGATGGCCACGGCGCCGGTTGGCTGGTCTACGGCCCCGGCAGCGCACACAGCCCTACCGTGACGCAGGGCCGCGCGCTGGTGTTGTACCTGCTGCCCGGCGGCGCCATCGAGTTCACACGGCCCGGCGGCTGACGCCGGCGCCAACCCGCCAGGGCAAACAAAAAAACACAGCCATGGCGCGCCCCCACCAGGACATCAGGAGACAACCGTGAACACCTGCCCCGCCGAACTCAACTTCGCCAGCCATCTGGCCGCCCTGAACGCCGCCCGCGCAGCCAAGCCCGCCTATATCGACGACAGCCGCCAGCTTAGCTACGGTGAACTGGCCGAGCGGGTCGCGCGCATGGCGGGCGCGCTGCGCCAGTTGGGATTGCGTCGCGAAGAACGCATTCTGCTGTTGATGCAGGACACGGTGGATTGGCCCGTTGCCTTTCTTGGCGCGCTGCATGCCGGCGTGGTGCCCGTGGCCGTCAACACCCTGCTGACGCCCGACGATTACGCCTACATCATCACGCACAGCCGCGTGCGCGCCGCGTTTGTATCGGGCGCGCTGCTGCCGGCCTTGCAGGCGGCGCTGGCGCAATCGCCCGGTGACGTTGAACATGTAGTGGTATCACAGCCCAATACGGCACAGTTCAATACGGCACAGCCCAATACTGCACAGCCGAATCCGGCGCACCCAACAAGTGCCCTGCCCGCCGCCGTTCAAGACTTCGACGCCCTGCTGGCCGCCGCGCCGCTGGCCCCCGCCGTGCGCACGCTGTCCGACGAAATTGCGTTCTGGCTGTATTCATCGGGTTCCACCGGCAAGCCCAAGGGTGTGGTGCATACGCATGGCAACCTTTGGCACACGGCCGAACTCTATGCCAAGCCCGTGCTGGGCATCCGCGAAGACGACGTGGTGTTTTCCGCCGCCAAGCTGTTCTTTGCCTACGGCCTGGGCAATGGCCTGACCTTTCCGCTGTCGGTCGGCGCCACCGTCATCCTGATGGGCGAGCGCCCCACGCCGCAGGCCGTGTTCCAGCGCCTGACACGACATCGCCCCACCGTGTTCTACGGCGTGCCCACCTTGTACGCCAGCATGCTGGCATCCCCTGATTTGCCACCGCGCGAGCAGGTGGCGATGCGGGTCTGCACGTCGGCCGGCGAAGCCTTGCCGCGCGACATCGGCGAACGCTTCACGCGGCATTTTGGCTGCGAGATCCTGGATGGCATCGGCTCCACCGAGATGCTGCACATCTTCATTTCGAACCAAAGCGGACAGATCCGCTACGGCACCACCGGCAAACCGGTGCCGGGCTACGAAGTGCAGTTGCGCGACGACAGCGGCGCGCCCGTGGCGGCCGGCACCATCGGCGACCTCTACATCAAAGGCCCCAGCGCCGCGCTGATGTACTGGAACAACCGCGACAAGACGCGCCAGTGCTTTCTGGGCGACTGGTTGAAAAGCGGCGACAAATACACCTGTGACGCCGACGGCTACTACACCTATGCCGGCCGCAGCGACGACATGATCAAGGTCAGCGGCCAGTATGTGTCGCCCGTGGAAGTCGAGAACGTGCTGGTGCAGCACGAGGCCGTGCTGGAAGCCGCGGTGATCGGCGTGCCGGACCACGACGGCCTGGTCAAGACCAAGGCCTACGTGGTGCTGCGCCCCGGCTTCGAGCCCGACGCGCAGACCGGCGCCGCGCTGCAAAGCTATGTGAAGCAGCACCTGGCGCCCTTCAAGTATCCGCGCCAGATCAACTTCACCGAAGAGCTGCCCAAGACGGCCACGGGAAAGATCCAGCGCTTCCGGCTGCGTCAGCTGGAAGAAGCAACGCTATGAATCCCCCTCGCCGGCATTGTCGGCGCGTTGGTTAAACCCGGCCGGCCTTGTGCCAGCCCATGATAAGCACGGAGACAAACCATGAACCACGCCCTGACCCGGGCTGCGATTGCCGCGGCCCTGACGTTCGCCGCCAGCGGCGCGCAGGCCGCCGACAAGATCAAAGTCGGTTTCATGCTGCCCTATAGCGGCACCTACGCCGCGCTGGGCAACGCCATTGAAAACGGCTTCAAGCTGTATGTTGCCGAGCAAGGCGGCAAGCTGGGCGGACGCGAGATCGAATACTTCAAGGTCGATGACGAGTCCAACCCCGCCAAGGCCGCTGAAAACGCCAATCGCCTGATCAAGCGCGATCAGGTCGACATGCTGATCGGCACGGTGCACTCGGGCGTGGCGATGGCGCTGGCCAAGGCCGCGAAAGACAGCGACACCACGTTGATCGTCACCAACGCGGGCGCCAACGCCATCACCGGCCCGTTGTGCGGCCCCGGCATCTTCCGCACGTCGTTCACCAACTGGCAGCCGGCCTATGCCATGGGCCCCGTGGCCTACGCCAAAGGCCACAAGACCGCCGTCACCATCACCTGGAAATACGCAGCGGGCGACGAGGCCATCGGCGGCTTCAAGGAAGGCTTTGAGAAAGCCGGCGGCAAGGTCGTGAAGGAATTGAGCCTGCCCTTTCCCAACGTGGAATTCCAATCGCTCCTGACCGAGATCGCGGCCACCAAGCCCGACATGGTGTTCACTTTCTTTGCGGGCGGCGGCGCGGTGAAGTTCGTGCAGGACTATCACGCGGCCGGCCTGGACAAGACGATTCCGCTGTACGGCTCGGGCTTCCTCACCGACGGCACCTTGCAGGCGCAAGGCGCATCGGCGCAAGGCCTCTTGACCACACTGCACTATGCCGATGGCCTGAACACCCCGCGCGACAACGCCTTCCGCGCCGACTACGCCAAGCACTACAAGGTGCAGCCTGATGTGTACGCCGTGCAGGGCTATGACGCCGCGCAACTGATGCAGTCGGGCCTGTCGGCCGTGAAGGGCGACTTCACCAAGAAGGCGGACTTCCGCCAGGCGATGCGCAGCGCCACCGTGGACAGCCCGCGCGGCCCCTTCACGCTGTCGGCGGCGGGCAACCCGGTGCAGGACATCTATCTGCGCCAGGTGGATGGCCTGGAGAACAAGGTCGTCGAAGTCGCCGCGAAAAAGCTGGCCGATCCCGCGCGCGGCTGCAAGCTCTGACGCCCTCAGGCAATAAGGACGCCCCATGGACATCAGCATCCTGCTTATTCAAAGCCTGAACGCATTCCAGTACGGCTTGCTGCTGTTCCTGGTGGCCAGCGGCCTCACGCTGATCTTCGGCATCATGGGCATCATCAACCTGGCCCATGGCAGCTTCTACATGATTGGCGCCTACATGGCGTTTGCGCTGGGGCCGGTGCTTGACCGCTGGCTGGGCGGCGGCTTCATCGCCACCCTGGCCGTGTGCGTGCTGCTGGCCGGAGTGCTGGGCTATGTGCTGGAAGCGGCGTTCTTCAGCTACCTGTACCACCGCAACCACTTGCAGCAGGTGCTGATGACCTACGGGCTGATTCTGGTCTTTGAGGAATTGCGCAGCATCCTGGTGGGCAACGACGTGCACGGCGTGCCACTGCCCGCGTGGCTGCAAGGCAGTATCTCGCTGGGCGGCGTGATGACGTATCCGGTGTACCGGCTGTTCATCTCGGCCGTGGGCATTGCGGTGGCGCTGTTGCTGTATTGGGTGATTTCGCGCACCCGCCTGGGCATGATGCTGCGCGCCGGCGCCAGCAACCGCGAAATGACCGCGTCCCTGGGCATCGACGTGAACAAGCTGTACCGGCTGGTGTTCGCGGCCGGCGTGGCCTTGGCGGCACTGGCCGGCACCATTGCCGCGCCCGTGTCGTCGGTGTATCCCGGCATGGGCAACGGCGTGCTGATCATCTGCTTCGTGGTGGTGGTGATAGGCGGCATCGGGTCGATACGCGGCGCTTTCCTGGCCGCGATGCTGGTGGGCTTTGTGGAAACTTTCGGGCAGGTGCTGTTTCCGTCGGCGGCGGGCGTGCTGGTGTATCTGCTGATGGCCTTCATTCTTCTATGCAAGCCCGAAGGGCTGTTCAAACAGGGCTAGCCATGCAGAAACTGCTTCCCATCGCAACGCTGCTGGCGCTGGCCGCATTTGCCGTCAGCGGCAGCGACTACTACACCGGCCTGGCCGTCAAGGTCATGATCTACGCCATCTTCGCGTTAAGCCTGCAGCTGCTGGTGGGCGGCGCGGGGCTGGTCAGCCTGGGGCACGCCGCCTTCTTCGGCATCGGCGCGTATGCGGCGGCGCTGCTGTCGCCGGAATCCCAGGCAGGCAACCTGTGGTGGCTCTTGCCCGCCGCCCTGTTGGCGGCGGCGGCCTATGCGCTGGTGACCGGCGCGCTGGCGCTGCGCACGCGAGGCGTGTACTTCATCATGGTGACGCTGGCCTTTGCGCAGATGGCCTACTACGTCTTTCACGACACCGACTTCGGCGGCGGCAGCGATGGCATCTACCTGTATTTCCGGCCTGAACTTCTGGTGGGCGGCTGGATGCCGTTTGACCTGGGCAACGCCACCACCTTCTACTTCTTCGTGCTGGCCTGCCTGGCGCTAAGTTGGGGCTTTCTGGCGCTGCTGCGGCGGTCGCCCTTTGGCGCGGCACTGGCCGGCATCCGCATCAACGAACAACGCATGCGCGCGGCCGGCTATTCCACGTATCCGTACAAGCTGACCGCCTACGTGGTGGGCGCCACGCTGGCCAGCCTGGCGGGCTTTCTGTTCGCGCTGAAAGACGGTTTCGTCACGCCGGAACTGCTGGCCTGGGAACAATCGGGCCTGGTGTTGCTGATGGTGATTCTGGGCGGCATGGGCAGCCTGGGCGGCGCGGTGATCGGCACGGTGACGCTGGTGCTGATGCAAGAGTTATTTCAGTCGCAGGCGCTGTTTGGCGACTACGCGCGCCATTGGCATCTGCCGCTGGGCATTGCCATCATTGCGCTGGTGGCCTTGCTGCCCAATGGCATTGCGGGCCTGCCCGCGCAATGGCGCCAGCGCCGCGACAGGCGCGAGGCCCGCGCGCATGCCGCATCCGGCGCCAGCACACTGGCGCCTTCCGGCCCGGCGCGCCCCGCCCCCCGCCTGCCCATTCAGGAAGAACGCCATGTCTGATTGCCTGCTTGCCGCCACCGACGTTACACGCCGCTTTGGTGGACTGACGGCGGTCAACGGGGTATCGCTTGCGCTGGCGCGCGGCCAGGTGCATGCCGTCATTGGCACCAACGGCGCGGGCAAGTCCACGCTGATCAACATTCTATCGGGCGAACTGGCGCCCAGCAGCGGCCAGGTGATGCTGGGCGGACGCGACATCACCACCTGGCGCCAACCGCAACGGGCTCGCGCCGGGCTGGGCCGCAGCTACCAGCGTTCAACACTATTTCCCGAACTGAGCGTGTTCGAGAACTGCCGCCTGACGGCGCAGGCAGCGCGCCAGCGCTTCTGGCATTGGTGGCGTTCGGCGTCGGACTGCCGGCGCAGCGCCGAACTGGCGCATCACGCGCTGGAACGCACGGGGCTGACGGATGACGCCACACGCCCCGCCGGCCTGCTGCCGCACGGCCGCAAGCGCCAGCTTGAAATCGCCATGTGCCTGGCAGGCGAGCCGCAGGTGCTGCTGCTGGATGAACCCTTGGCGGGCATGGGCCCCGAAGAAACCGACCGCATTCTGGAACTGCTGCAAAGCTTGAAATCGGGCCACGCGATTCTGCTGGTGGAACACGACATGGACGCCGTGTTCCGCATTGCCGAAACCATCACCGTGATGGTCAACGGCACCGCCATCGCCAGCGGCGCACCGGCCGCCATCCGCGCCAACGCCGACGTGCGCACAGCCTACCTGGGCGAAGACGACCGCCCCGGCCACACACCAGGAGACCCCGCATGCACGCACTGATCGAAGCCGGCGGGCTGCATGTGTACTACGGCGCCAGCCACGTGCTGCGCGGTGTGGACATGCATATCGGGTCGGGGGAATCCGTGGGCCTGGTGGGCCGCAACGGCATGGGCAAGACCACGCTGATACGCAGCCTGATGGGCCAGGTGAAAAGCACGCGCGGCCAGGTGCGCGTGGCGGGGCGCGATTGCACCCGCGCGCCGGCCCATGCCATTGCGCGCATGGGCGTGGCTTACGTGCCTGAAGGGCGCGGCATCTTCCCCAACCTGAACGTGCGCGAAAACCTGCAAGTGGCGGCGCGGCCCAGTGTCAGCGGCGAACGGGCCTGGACCTATGCGCGCGTGCTGGACACCTTTCCGCGACTGCGCGAGCGGCTGGGCCATGGCGGCCAGCAGTTGTCGGGCGGCGAACAGCAGATGCTGGCCATCGGCCGCGCGCTGATGACCAACCCCGACCTGCTGATTCTGGACGAAGCCACCGAAGGGCTCGCGCCGCTGATCGTGGCGGAAATCTGGCGCATCATCCGCGAGATCCGCGCGACCGGGATGTCTACGTTGATCGTGGACCGCAACTATCGCGCGGTGCTCGAACACACCGACCGCTGCCTGGTGATGGAAAAAGGGCTGATCGTGGAAGACGGCGATAGCGCGTCGCTGGCCCGGCAACCGGAACAACTGACGCGCTATCTTGGCGTGTAAAGACGCAGCCCTAGATGATCGCCTCGATCAGGAACGGCCCACGGCGCTTCAGGCCATCGGCCAGCGCGCGCGCAAAGCCTTCCACCGTATCCACGCTGACCGCCTCCACGCCCATGCCGCGCGCCAGGTGCGTCCAATCCAGATAGGGCTCTTCCAGGTCCAGCATGCGGCGGGCGTTGCGGCCCGGTTCCTTCACGCCCACGTTCTTCATTTCGCCATGCAGCGTGGCGTAAGAGCGATTGGCCAGGATGACCGTCAGGCAATCCAGGTTTTCGCGCGCCTGCGTCCACAGGGCTTGCAAGGTGTACATGCCGCTGCCGTCGGCTTGCAGCGTGATGACCTTGCGATCCGGGCAAGCCACCGCCGCGCCGGTTGCCAGTGGCAGACCGATGCCGATGGCGCCCCCGGTCAGCATCAGCCAATCGTGCGGCGCGCTGCTGGCGCTGTAGATAGGAAACTCGCGGCCCTGCGTGATGGACTCATCGCACACAATGGCTTGCTCGGGCAAGGTGTGGGCGATAAGAATGTTCACGGCGGCGCCGGTCAGCTTGCCGGAGGACGGCACTTCATAGGCCGCGGCCGGCGTGGCCAGGCGCGGCGCGTCGGCGGCAATGCCAAGCTCATCGGCCAGCCATTCCAGCGCATGGGCAAGATCTTGTTCGGCGGATGCCAGCACCACCTGGTTGCTGTCGGGCGGCGCCAGCAGGCTGGGCTTGCCGGGGTAGGCAAAGAAACCCACCGGCGCCTTGGCGCCCGCCAGCACCAGGTGCTTCACGTCTTTCAGCTTGGCCACGGCCAGGTCAATGGGATAGGGCAGCCGGTCAACCGGCGTGCGCGCGCCGCCGCGTTCAATGCGGCGGTTCGAGGTTTCGGACATCAGGCGCACGCCGGTCGCGCGAGCGATACGGCCAGCGGCGTTCAAGGCGCGTTCACGCAGCGCCGCGCCGCCCAGCATCAGCACGGTGACCTCGCCCGAGCGGATGGCGGCGGCCGCCGCGCGCACGGCCTCGGCGGAAGTCTGCGCCAGGGGTAAGTCCTTTACCTGCACGGGCGCGGGCGCGCCGTCGGGCAGATCGGTCCAGGCGGTGTCGGCGGGCAGGATCAGGGTGGCGATGTTGCCGGGCGCCTGACGCGCCACGCCAATGGCCTCGGCGGCATCCGCCGACACGGCGGCGGCCGTCATCGTGCGCTTGACCCAGTGCGACATCGGACGCGCCACGCCTTCCACGTCGCTGGTCAGCGGCGCATCGTATTGCACGTGATAGGTGGCGTGGTCGCCCACGATATTGACCATGGGCGTGCGTGCGCGCTTGGCGTTGTGCAGGTTGGCCAGGCCATTGCCCAAGCCAGGGCCCAGGTGCAGCAAGGTGGCGGCCGGCTTGTCGGCCATGCGCGCGTAACCGTCGGCCGCGCCCGTCACCACGCCTTCGAACAGGCCCAGCACGCAACGCATCTTGGGTTTGCGATCCAGGGCCGCGACAAAGTGCATTTCCGATGTGCCGGGGTTGGCAAAACACACGTCTACATCGTTGGCCAGCAAGGTATCGCAGAGACTGTCAGCGCCGTTCATGATTTTCCCTAGTCGTTTTAAATGGCGATGCGGGCGCATGCGCGCCCGCCTGATATGCATGATAGGTAGCGTATCAAAAACGCGATAGACCCATTTCCGCTTGCGGGCATGGAACCATTTCCGGCACATTCCGGCAGGCGAAATAAAAAGGGCCTGCATCAAGCAGGCCCCGTACCTTCAGCCAGGAATCTTCAGGCAGGCATCTTCAACCCCACCACGTCAGCGAATCGGCCACGGATACATGGCGCCGCCGTTGCTCCACAGCGCATTGGTGCCGCGTTGCAGGCCCAGCTTGCTGTCCTTGCCCACGTTGCGCTCGAACACTTCGCTGTAGTTGCCCACGGCCTTGATGGCGTTGTAGGCCCATTTTTCATCCAGGCCCATGTTCTTGCCCGCCCCTGGCGTCACGCCCAGGATGCGCAAGACGTTCGGGTTCTTGCTTTTCAGCATGTCATCAACGTTCTTCTGCGTGATGCCGTATTCCTCGGCTTCCAGCAAGGCGAACAGGGTCCAGCGCACGATGCTCAACCAGTTCTCGTCGCCCTGGCGCACCATGGGGCCCAACGGTTCTTTCGAGAAACGTTCCGGCAAAATCTCGTAGTCGTCGGGATTGGCCACTTGCGTGGCGCGCACGGCGGCCAGTTGCGAGGAATCGTCGGTAAAGGCATCACAGCGGCCGGCTTCAAAAGCGCGCACCACTTCCGTCACCTTGTCGATCACCACCGGCTTGAATTCAATACCGTTGGCGCGAAACCAGTCGGCCAGATTCAGTTCGGTGGTGGTGCCGGGCTGCACGCAAATGGTGGCGCCGTTGAGGTCCTTGGCGCTTTTCACGCCCAGCTTCTTGCTGACCAGAATGCCCTGGCCATCGTAAAAGCTGGCGGCCACGGCGGCCAGGCCCAGCGAGGTGTCGCGCGTCTGGGTCAGGGTGACGGTGCGCAGCAGCACATCGACCTCGCCCGACTGCAAGGCGGTGAAGCGTTGCTGGGTCGACAGCGCGGTACCTTTGAATTTGCTCGGGTCACCGAACACGGCCGCGGCCACCGCGCGGCAGATGTCCACGTCCATGCCCGCCCATTCGCCCTTGCTGTCGGTGGCCGAGAACCCCGAGACGCCGTCGCTCAGGCCGCACTGCACAAAGCCCTTTTTCTTCACCGCGTCCAGCGTGGGGCCGGCAAGTGCCGCCTGGGACGCGCAAGCCAGGGCCAGAGCGCCGGCCGCCAACCATGTTGACCGATTTATTGACCACTTCATTGACCGCTTCATCGCGCTTCTCCTGAAGGTGAAATCCGCGCCAGATTACGCCATGTCCACCCCGTGAACAACGCGGCTTTCCCTAGTGCTGCTTAAAGAATGACGAGTCTGATAGATACCTGCATTTGTCCGGTGATCGAACTTAATCAGGCCGTTTCACCCCTATGGCCAGGCGCCCGCATGCCATACTTTTTTTGCGTCGATGTCCGATACGCGGCATTGCCGCAAGCCCTTAAAAAAACGCCGAGCGCGCCACCATAACAACCCGGCGCGCATCGATATTCGGTCGATTCATGGAGGAGACAAATCCATGGCTACAGTTTGCAAATCGCAGCCCCGCCGCCTTGCCCTGAAAACCCTGTTGTGCTCGGCCCTGGCCACCATCGGCCTGGCCGCCGGCCCCGCCCAGGCCGCGGATGACTGGCCCACCAAGCCCATCAAGATCATCGTGCCGTACACCCCGGGCGGCTCTACCGACATCGTCACCCGCATCGTGGTGGAAAAGCTGGCCCCGCGCCTGGGCCAGACGATCATTGTCGAGAACAAGCCGGGCGCCAACAGCAGCGTGGGTTCGGCCATTGCCGCCAAGGCGGACCCGGACGGCTACACCTTCCTGGCCATGCTGCCGGCCTACCTGGTCAACTTCCATCTGTACAAGTTGAACTTCAAGCCCACGGACCTGGTGCCCGTGGTGCAAATGGCCGACCTGCCCCTGTTCCTGTTCGTGGCCGAAGACGTGCCCGTCAACAACGTGGCGGAATTGGTCGAATACGGCCGCAAGCATCCCGACAAGCTCACCTATGCGTCCAGCGGCACGGGTTCCAACGCGCACCTGACCGGCGCCCGGTTCGCAACGAAGAACCAGATTGCGATGACGCACGTGGCCTACAAGGGCAGCGCGCCGATTCTGACCGACCTGCTTGGCGGGCGCGTGTCGATGGTGTTCGACCCGATCCTGGTGCCGATGCAATACGTGAAGCAGAACCGGCTGAAGGCGCTGGCCTTCACCGGCAAGCAGCGCTGGCCTGACGAGCCCAACATTCCCACCATGGGCGAAGCCGGCCAGCCGGGTTTTGAAACGGGTTCGTGGGCGGGGCTGCTGGCGCCGGCCAATACGCCCCAGCCCATCATCGACCGCATGGCGCGCGAGGTCGCGGAAGTGGTGAAAGACCCCGAAGTACGGCGTAAATTCATCGACGTCGGCTTCCTGCCGGTGGGGGGCACGACGGCGCAATTCGCCGAATTCATGCGGCAAGAGTCCGCCCACTACGCCGACGTCGTCAAGCAGGTCGGCATCACCGCGAACTGAACGAAGACGGAGCGCGGCGGCAACGCCGCTGCTCTGTCTGATCGGAATCCACACCATGATCAACAAGTTCATCGACACGCCCGAGGCCGCGGTCTCGGACATCCACGACGGCGCCACGATACTGATCAGCGGTTTTGGCGGCGCCGGCATGCCCACCGAACTGATCCATGCCCTGATCGACCAGGGCGCGCGCGAGCTCACCGTGGTCAGCAATAACGCGGGCAACCACGAAACGGGCCTGGCCGCGCTGATCAAGGCCGGCCGCGTGCGCAAAGTGATCTGCTCGTTTCCCAAGGCGTCTCACTCCTGGGTCTTCGACGACCTGTATCGGCGCGGCGGCATCGAGCTGGAATGCGTGCCACAGGGCACCATCGCGGAACGGCTGCGCGCGGCAGGCGCGGGGCTGGGCGGATTCTTCACGCCCACCGCCTACGGCACCGAACTGGCGCAAGGCAAGGAAACGCGCATGATCAACGGACGCGGCCATGTCTTCGAGACGCCGCTGCATGGCGACTTTGCGCTGGTCAAGGCCGACCAGGGCGACCGCTGGGGCAACCTGACTTATCACAAGAGCGCGCGCAACTTCGGGCCCATCATGTGCATGGCGGCCAAGACCACCATCGTGCAGGTGCGCGCCAAGGCCGAACTGGGCGAACTGCCGCCCGAAGCCATCGTGACGCCCGGCATCTTTGTCAAGCGCGTCACCGAGGTGGCCAATGCCGCCTTTTCCAGTTGAAGGACAGCCATGTACCAACCCCTGACCCGCGAGGCCATGGCGCGCCGCCTGGCCCTGGATATTCCCGACGGCAGCTACGTCAACCTGGGCATCGGCATGCCGGTACTGGTGGCCGCCCACCTGCCGGACGACCGCGAGATTGTGCTGCATAGCGAAAACGGCATCCTGGGCATGGGCCCGCCACCCGCCGACGACGCCATCAACCTGGACTTGATCAACGCCGGCAAGCAGCCCGTGACCCTGCTTGCGGGCGGCGCGTATTTTCACCATGCCGATTCGTTTGCGATGATGCGCGGCGGCCACCTGGACATCTGCGTCATGGGCGGCATGCAGGTCGCGGCCAATGGTGATCTGGCCAACTGGTCGCTGGCCAAGTCGGGCGAAGCGCCTGCCGTGGGCGGCGCGATGGACCTGGCGGTGGGCGCGCGCAGCGTGTTCATCATGATGGAACACAACAGCAAGAACGGCGATCCGAAGATCGTCGAACGCTGCACGTATCCCTTGACGGGCGCGGGCGTGGTGGACCGCATCTATACCGATCTGGCGGTCATTGACGTCACGCCGGACGGCCTTGTGGTTCGGGATATGATCGACGGCATGACGCTGACCGAACTGCAAGGACGCACCGGCGCGCCGCTGCGCGCGGGCTGATGCTGCCTAATCTGCCCCCGCCCGGCTACGCCGCGCCGTTGGCCGCTGACGACCATCCCGACCAGTTCCGGGGCGACCCGGACTACATGCTGACCCTGGCGCGCGGCCTGCACGTGATCCGCGCGTTCGGCACGCGGCGTCATCCGCAAACGGCGGCGGAACTGAGCCGTCGCGCAGGCCTGCCGCGCGCGGTGGTGCAGCGATGTCTGCACACGCTGGTGCTGCTGGGCATTGCCGAGCAGCATGGCAGGTTGTATGTGCTGACGCCGCGCATCCTGGGCCTGGGCTATGCGTATTTTTCGTCGACGCCGTTTGTGTCGCTGGCCCAACCCGTGCTGGAAGAACTGAGCGCCACGGTCAACGAGACCTGCGCGTTGGCCATCATGGAAGGCCACGAAATGCTGTACCTGGCGCGTTCCGAAGTGAACCGCCTGCTGGCAACGTCAATGGGCCTGGGCAGCCGCTTGCCGGCTTATTGCACGTCGATCGGGCGGGTATTGCTGGCCGAACTGCCGGAGCCCGCCCTGGCCCGCTATTTCGCCGCCACGGAATTGCAGCCCTATACGGAATTCACGCTGAACACCGAAGCGAAACTGCGCGTGGAATTGGCGCGTATCCGCGAGCAGGGCTACGCGGTGGTCGATCAGGAATTGGAATTGAACGTGCGCGCGATTTCAGTCGCCGTCCGTTCCGCCAGCGGCAAGGCCTGCGGCGCCGTAAACGTCAGCGTCAAGGCAGCGCGTGTGCCGCTGACACGCCTGACGGAAGAGTTCTTGCCCCCGCTGCGGCAAGCAGTGGAAAGAATCGGAGAATTTCTGGTCGCCTGAGAACGTGGGCGGCACCGGCCGATGGGTTACGCGCGTTACGCACCATCCCTTAGCTGACCGCCATGCCGCGCTCCACCCATCCTACAAGTCGCGAGTCGTAGGATGGGTGCAGCGCGAGACACCCAACAAAAGAACCCAAGCCAAGTTCGCGCGAAACCCATCAAGCAACCGCCCATATTCAACGCAGCCCGCAACAACCCGCCCGGTTCAAAAGCCACCACATCCCACCATTCGTAGGATGGGTGCAGCGCGAGACACCCAGCAAAAGAACCCAAGCCAAGTTCGCGCGAAACCCATCAAGCAGCCGCCCATATTCAACGCAGCCCACAACAACCCGCCCGGTTCAGAAGCCCCCACATCCCACCATTCGTAGGATGGGTGCAGCGCGTGACACCCAGCAAAAGAACCCAAGCCAAGTTCGCGCGAAACCCATCAAGCAGCCGCCCATATTCAACGCAGCCCACAACAACCCGCCCGGTTCAGAAGCCAGCACATCCCACCATTCGTAGGATGGGTGCAGCGCGAGACACCCAGCAAAAAAACCCAAGCCAAGTTCGCGCGAAACCCATCAAGCAGCCGCCCATATTCAACGCAGCCCGCAACAACCCGCCCGGTTCAGAAGCCACCACATCCCACCATTCGTAGGATGGGTGCAGCGCGTGACACCCAGCAAAAGAACCCAAGCCAAGTTCGCGCGAAACCCATCAAGCAGCCGCCCATATTCAACGCAGCCCACAACAACCCGCCCGGTTCAGAAGCCACCACATCCCACCATTCGTAGGATGGGTGCAGCGCGAGACACCCCACAAAAGAACCCAAGCCAAGTTCGCGCGAAACCCATCAAGCAACCGCCCAAGAATCCCGCAGCCCCACCTACCCCAACCCCGTCATATCCAACGAAAACGCCGCGGCCGCGCGACCAATCCGGTCATTGACCGCGTGCCATTCATCACTATCAGGCGGCGCCTGCACGATGATGCGCGAATACCCCTGCTTATCCAGATCACGCAGCAGACCATACAAGGCCTGCGCATAGCGCGCCGGGTCCGCGGGCACAGGATGCCATTGCAAACGTTCATCCAACGCTTCAGGCCTGGCCCCATACGCCACCACCACCACCTTGCCCGCTGGCAAACTCCGTCCTTGCACCACCTCTTGCAGCCGATCATCCGACGCCAGTTCCAGCGGCGTGCGCGGCGCGTAATGCGCCTTCAACGTCCCCGACGCCCGTGGCGCGGCGGCGTCCGGTGCGAACACCTGCACGCCCAGCACCGCTTCAATCTGCGCCGCGCTGATATGCCCCGGGCGCAGCAGCACCGGACCCGCACCGCGATCCAGGCGCGACAGGTCCAGAATGGTCGACTCGATACCCACTTCCGACGCCCCGCCTTCCAGCACCGGCATGCCCGCCGCGACTTCCTCGGGGAACTCGCTGCGCACATGCTCGGCCCGCGTGGGTGACACCTGGCCAAACTTGTTGGCCGACGGCGCGGCCACGCCGCCCTGCCCGTTCGGCTTGCCCGCCGCGAACGCCGCCAGCAGCGCCTGCGCCACCGGGTGCGATGGGCAGCGGATGCCGATGCTGTCCTGACCGCCGCTGACCGTATCCACAATATGCGGCGCGCGCTTCAGGATCAGCGTCAGCGGCCCCGGCCAGAACGCATCAATCAGCAAGCGCGCCTCGGGCGGTACATCTGCCGCCCAATACGACACATCGCCACCGGGTGCGATATGCACGATGACCGGATGATTCGACGGACGGCCCTTGGCCGCGTAGATCTTCGCCACCGCCTGCGGGTTTTCCGCGTCCGCGCCCAGGCCGTAGACGGTCTCGGTCGGAAAGGCGGCCAACTCGCCGTCCAGCAGGCGCTGCGCGGCGTGGGCGATGTCCGCGTCGGGCGCGGAATCCAGCGTGGGCAAGGAAGGCATCGCGGTTTACTCGGGAGCTTGCATGCCCAGCGCGGCGGCCACGCGGGCGGCGTCGCTGCGGGCCTCATCCAACGTGGGCGCCACGATGGTGATGTGACCCATCTTGCGACCCCGACGCGCGTCATGCTTGCCGTACAAGTGCAGCTTGGCGGTGGGCACCGCCAGCGCGGCGGCCCAGTCGGGTTCGCGCTGGGTGGTGGCCGTGGCCGATTCGTACCAGATGTCGCCCAGAATGTTCAGCATGACGGCGGGCGCCAGCAGCGCCGTGCCGCCCAAGGGCAAGCCGGCCATCGCGCGCGCCTGCTGTTCGAACTGGCTGGTGACGCAGGCATTCATCGTGTAATGGCCGCTGTTGTGCGGGCGCGGCGCGATCTCGTTGACGATCAGGCTGCCGTCCTTCAACACAAAGAACTCCACGCACAGCACGCCGTGGTAGCCCAGGCCTTGCGCAATGGACTGCGCCGCCTCGGTGGCGCGGGCCTGCCGTTCGGCATGGGCCGCGTCCGACTGCACGGGCGCCGCCGTCGACACGGCCAGGATGCCGTCGCGATGCACGTTGCGCGCCACCGGGAACACCACGCTGGCGCCATCGAAACCGCGCGCCAGCACCACCGAGATTTCATAATCCAGCGGCATCAACGCTTCCAGCACGCAAGCCACGCCGCCGAACTCCGCAAAGGCGGCCAGCGCTTCGTCGCGCGTGCTGATGCGGGCCTGGCCCTTGCCGTCATAGCCCAGGCGGGCCACTTTCAGAATGCCGGGAAACAAGGCGTCGGGTGCGGCGCGCAGGTCCGCTTCGCTGCGGATGGCGGCGTGCGGCGCAACGGGAATGCCTTGCGCGGCGATGAAGGTCTTTTCGGCGATACGGTCCTGCACGATGGCCACGGCGTCGGCGGCCGGGCTCACGCGGCAGCGCGTGGCCAGCGTGCGCAGGCTGTCGGCGGGTACGTTCTCAAATTCGGTGGTGACGGCCTGACAGGTCTGGGCCAAGCGGGCCAAGCCGGCTTCGTCGTCGTAGGCCGCCTGGATGTGCAGGTCGGCCACCATGCCGGCGGGGCATTCGTCAGCCGGGTCCAGCACGGCGACCTTGTAGCCCAGGCTTTGCGCCGCGTGGCAGAACATGCGGCCCAGTTGGCCGCCGCCCAGCAAACCCAGCCAGCCGCCGGGAGCAATCATGAAGGAAGTAGCTTGGCTCATACGATCGACGCCTCGGGCGGAACCTTCATGTCGCGCGCGGCTTGCGTCTGGCGCGCGCGGAAAGCCACCAGCTTCTGATGCAGGCCCGCGTCGGTGCCGGCCAGCGTGGCAATCACGTGCAGCGCCGCGTTGGCCGCGCCGGCTTCGCCGATGGCGAATGTGGCCACGGGCACGCCCTTGGGCATCTGCACGATGGACAGCAGCGAATCTTCGCCGCGCAGGTATTTGGACGGCACCGGCACGCCAAACACCGGCACTTCGGTCAACGCCGCCATCATGCCGGGCAAGTGGGCCGCGCCACCCGCGCCAGCGATGATGCCGCGCAAGCCACGGGCATGCGCGGCCGCGCCGTACTCGGCCATGTCCTGCGGCATGCGATGCGCGGAAATCACGCGCGCCTCGTAAGCCACGCCGAAATCCTCCAGCATGGTCACCGCGTGCTTCATGACCTCCCAATCGCTGGAAGATCCCATAATCACGCCCACCACGGGGGTGGCCTCTGCCGCTGCGGAAGTCTTGGCTGTCATAACCGGTGTCGAAAAGGTAAGACCGCGGACATCTGCCCGCGGAATGTCAAAGGGCCGCGGAGCCAGTCCGCGAAACCCAGTATTTTACCCGGCGCGCGGGCGAAGCTAGCGCGCGGCCGGTGACGACAGCCACAGATAGCTGTCGGGGTTGTCCGGGCAAGGCCCAAAACCGCATTCCAGCGTGGTGCCGCCAACGTTGGCCAGCGTCATGATGAAAAACAGGGCCATGACGGCGACGCCCAGCACCGACACCGGTTTTTTCAGCATGCTGTCGCCCCATTTGCGGTCAACCGTCTGCATCAGGATGCAGAAAACGATAATGGCGCAGAAGGCGATGAAGGCCCAAGTGTAGAAGTGCATGCCCAGGAACGGCGAGCCATAGCCGGGGTCGCCCGGCGCCATGTGCAGCAGCACTTGCCGGCCCGACGCCAACATACCCCCCAGCGACGCCGCGATGCTCATGGCGTAGTGCATGGGCGATGGCCCCAAGCGCATGTTCAGCAAGAAGCCCACCCCGGCAAGGATCAGCGCCACGCGCTGCAACAGGCATAGCGGGCACGGCAGTTCGCCATAGATGAACTGCCAGGCGAAGGCCATGCCCAGGATGCCGGTAATGCCCAGTAGCGCCAGGCCGTTCAACACGCGCGAACCGCGCGCCGGATTGCGGGAAAAGATCATCGTCCGGCCTTTACAGCGACAACGTCAGGGGCGTGTTCATGTGGTGCACGCACCAGGCGGCGAAAATCGCCAGCGTCAGCAGCCAGAAGGTCACGCAGGGGCGGCGCTTGCCAAGCACACCGAACCACACGGCGACCAGTCCGGTCAGAAAGGGCAACATCATGATCATGCGGAAGGCTCCTGTCGGCGCGACGCCCTGCTAAGCAGCCGACGAGTATAGCGTAACAATCCGACATACTTGCTATCGAAAGCCCTGATGCGCGCGGCGCCGGCTTATGCCTTGAGGGCATAAAAAAACCCGCTCAATAGGCATGAGCGGGTTGTGTCGACCACGACGGCCTGATGCGGCAAGGCAGATCAGGCGATCAGGCGGTCCAGCGCTTCGCGGTACTTGGCGGCCGTCTTTTCCAGCACGTCTTGCGGCAGGCGCGGGGCGGGCGGGGTCTTGTCCCAGGTTTGGGTTTCAAGCCAGTCGCGCACGAATTGCTTGTCGAACGACGGGGGGCTGATGCCCACGCGGTAGCCGTCGGCGGGCCAGAAACGCGAAGAATCAGGCGTCAGCACTTCGTCCATCAAGTGCAGCGTGCCGTTGTCGTCCAGGCCGAATTCGAACTTGGTGTCGGCAATGATGATGCCCTTGGTGGCCGCGAACTTGGCGGCTTCCGTGTACAGCTTGAGCGTGACGTCGCGGATGCGCTCGGCCATTTCCTGGCCGACTTCCTTGACCACATGCGCAAAATCCACGTTTTCGTCGTGCATGCCGAATTCGGCCTTGGCGGCGGGCGTGAAGATGGGTTCGGGCAACTGGCTGGCCTGTTGCAGGCCGGCGGGCAGTTGGATGCCGCAGACGGCGCCGGTGGCCTGGTAGTCCTTCCAGCCGGAACCGATCAGGTAGCCGCGGGCAACCGCTTCCACCAGAATCGGCTTCAGGCGCTTGACCACGACGGCGCGACCGCGCACCTGGTCAACTTCGTCGGGGGCCACCACGTCTTCGGGCTTCACGCCCGTGGAGTGGTTCGGCAGGATGTGGGCCAGCTTCTGCAACCAGAATTCGGTCAGCTCGGTCAGCACCTGTCCCTTGCCGGGAATGGGGTCGTCAAGGATCACGTCGAACGCGGAGATACGATCCGACGCGACGATCAGCAACTTGTCGTCGCCCACCGCGTACATATCGCGCACCTTACCGCGGCCCAGCAGCGGCAAGGACTTGATGCTGGATTGATGCAAAGCAGAAGTCACGGGAATGGCCTATGGCAAAAATGAAGATTCCCGCCACGGGCGAGCGCCAGGGCGGGAAGTAGAACGAAATCGGAACCTGCGCAAAAGGCGGCATGGCCTCTGCAAGACGCATAGATTACTGCAAATAAGCCTGTCTTGCCGGGCGGCGGGGGCCGGGTTAGGCTCTGATTTCCGACACACAATTCGCGCCGGCCGCCTTGGGGCGTCACGGCGCAGACCTTACGCCCGGAGACAAAGTCGTATGCAGGAAGCTTCCCTCAAACGCCCGCCCGCCGTCGACGCGCAGGTACACCTGACTGGCGGTTGCCAGTGCGGCGCGATCCGTTACGCCGTTACCGACGAGCCCATCACCGCCGCCACCTGTCATTGCCGCGACTGCCAATATTCCAGCGGCGGCGCCCCGGCCCATGCGTTGATCTTCCCCGCCGGCTCGGTGACGATGCTGCGCGGCCAGGCCAAGGAACACCGCTACAAGGGCGATTCCGGGCACACCGTCATGCGCAGCTTTTGCGCCGCCTGTGGCACGCCGCTGTTCGGCGGCTCGGAAGGCATGGGATACGAAGTGGTGCGCGCGGGCTCGCTGGACGACCCCGAAGCCTTTCACGCCAAGGCCAGCCTGTGGACCAGTTCGGCGCCGTCCTGGCACCACGTGGACCGCAGCGTGCCGCACTTCCCGCAAAACTCGCCGCCCGCCTGACGCGCGGGGCTGACGCGCGGGGCTGACGCGGCCAGCCGATACGCCCGTCTTGGCAGCCGGCCAAAACAAAGGGGTGGGTCCATGACGGACCCGCCCCTTTTTGCTACCCCGGCGCCCCCGAAGGCGGCGCTGGATAGGCTTACTGCACCACTTGCGACAGCTTGCCCGAGGCGTACTGCGCGGCGATTTCGGTCAGCGGCAGCGCCTTGATCTTGCTGGCGTTGCCGGCCGTGCCGAATTCCGTGTAGCGAGCCACACAGATCGCCTTGGCGGCGGCGCGGGCGGGCTTCAGGTATTCGCGCGGGTCGAACTTTTCGGGGTTCTCGGCGAAGAAGCGGCGAATCGCGCCGGTCATGGCCAGACGAATATCGGTGTCGATATTGATCTTGCGCACGCCGTACTTGATGGCTTCCTGGATTTCCTCGACCGGCACGCCGTAGGTTTCCTTCATGTTGCCGCCGAATTCACGGATCTCGGCCAGCAGTTCCTGCGGCACGCTGGAGCTGCCGTGCATCACCAGGTGGGTGTTGGGCAGGCGGGCGTGGATTTCCTTGATGCGGGAAATCGACAGGATGTCGCCGGTGGGCTTGCGCGTGAACTTGTAGGCGCCGTGGCTGGTGCCGATGGCAATCGCCAGCGCGTCCAACTGGGTGCGGCGCACGAAGTCGGCGGCTTGTTCCGGATCGGTCAGCAGCTGATCCATGGTCAGCTTGCCGTCGGCGCCGTGGCCGTCTTCCTTGTCGCCTTCCATGGTTTCCAGGGAACCCAGGCAGCCGAGTTCGCCTTCAACCGTCACGCCCAGCTTGTGGGCAACGTCCACCACCTTCTTGGTGACTTCGACGTTGTAGTCGTAGTCGGCAATGGTCTTGCCGTCTTCTTTCAGCGAACCGTCCATCATCACGCTGGAGAAACCGAGGTCGATGGCACCTTGGCAGACCTTGGGCGACTGGCCGTGATCCTGGTGCATGACGACGGGAATGTGCGGATAGGATTCCACGGCGGCCTGGATCAGGTGCTTCAGGAAGCCTTCGCCCGCATATTTGCGCGCGCCGGCCGAAGCTTGCATGATCACCGGGCTATCGGTCTCCGCAGCGGCTTCCATGATGGCCTGAACCTGTTCCAGGTTATTGACGTTGAAAGCCGGAATGCCGTAGCCGTTCTCGGCGGCGTGGTCGAGCAACTGGCGCATGGAGACTAGGGCCATGAGTGGTCCTCCTATGTACTGTCTATTGAAATGGTTGAAGCCTTGCTGAATGGGGTGATTTTACGGGGGAATCGCTGAAAGGTCTTGCAACCGGCGGTATCCGGTCCATTCAGCCGATGGCAGGCCGCTTCGAGCCCCGCGCGGGTCGACCGGAAGCATGATGGACAAGGGGCGGCCAAAGCCGCCCCGACGCGCGAAACTCCTGCCTAGGGGGCTGATCCCCCGGGCCGTCCGTTAGACAGCATGCGGCACGGCGATGCGTCCCGCCCAGGGCTGGGCCGTTTCCAGTTGGGCCGACAAGGCCAGCACCACGGCTTCGTCGCCATAGCGCCCCACCACCTGTACGCCCACCGGCAGACCCGCATCAGTCCAGACCAGCGGCAAGCTGGCGGCCGGCTGGCCCGACGCATTGAACGCCGCCGAGAACGTGCCATAGGTGGCGACCTTGCGGCGGAAGTCCAGGAACGAACCGTGGGCCGTGGACAACTCGCCCAGCTTTAACGGCAGTTGCGTCAGCGAGGGCGACAGGATGGCGTCGTAGCCCTGCATATAGCTGTCAAGGATGCGGCCGATGGCGTGGAAACGATTCACGCTGCCGATGTACTGCGCGGCCGGCAGTGATTTGCCATATTCGTAGCCCTGGCGCAGCACGGGTTCCAGATCATCGTCGTTCAAGGACTGGCCGGTCAGGCCCAGCCGCGTGTCCACCGACAGCACGATGTTGCCGGCCAGCACATTGGCGTGGGCCTGCACGAAGGCGTCGTACTCGATGTCCGGTGGCGTGCCGTCCACGACCTCGTGGCCCAGCTCCCGGCACAGCGCCGCCGCCCGCTCGACAGCGGCAACGCACTCGGGCGCCACGGCCACGCCATTGAAGGCGCTGCGCCACACCACGATGCGCATCTTGCGCGGCGGCTTGGCCAGCAAGTCCAGATATGACCCCGGGGCGGCGGGCGCTGCGTAGGGCGCGCCCGGCTCCGGCGCGCTGATGGCATCCAGCGCGGCCGCCGTGTCGCGCACCGAACGCGACAGCACACCATCGGTCGCCAGGCCGCCCCAGCCTTCGCCACGCAGCGGCCCCATGGGCACGCGACCGCGCGACACCTTCAGCCCATACACGCCACAAGCCGCGGCCGGAATCCGGATGGATCCCCCGCCGTCGCTGCCGTGGGCCAAGGGCACGATACCCGCCGCCACCGCCGCCGCCGCGCCGCCGCTGGAGCCGCCGGTCGAGCGCGTCGGGTCCCAGGGGTTGCGGGTGGGGCCGCCATTGCGCGCGGCCTCGGTGGTGGGCGCCATGCAGAATTCGGGCACGGTGGTGCGCGCGAACGGAATCAGGCCGGCGGCTTCAAAGCGGTCGGCCAGGGTGGCGTTACGGGCATAGCGCGTGTCGTTCAGCAGGCGGGAGCCCAGGCTGGACGGAAAGCGCGTGTGCGCCAGCCCGGAATCCTTCAGCAGGAACGGGATCGCGCCAAACACACCCCGGGCTTGCCAGGCGCGCGCCACGTCCAGCGATTCTTCATAGCGCTCGTAACAGAGCGCATTCATGGCTGGCGCTCGTTCTTGCGCCAGCTTGATGGCGCAGGCCATCAGGTCTTCGGGGCTGACTTCGCGCCTTGCCAACAAGTCGGCCAGCGCCAGCCCGTCCAGCGCCTGATACTCGGTGTCACGCATACTGCTTGCTCCTTGAGGGGTCTGACAGCGCTTCCAGATCGGGTTTGTTCCAGGCCTTGCCCGGCACCGATTCGATCAGGCGGCGCGTGTATTCATGTTGCGGGTGATAGAAAATGGTGGCCGCGCGTTCCAACTCCACCAGTTGCCCTTGGCGCATCACGGCGATGCGGTCGCAGATTTGAGCCGCCACGCGCAGGTCGTGGGTGATGAACAGCACGGACAGGTCGAACTGCCCGCTCACGGTCTTGAGCAGGTCCAGCACCTGGGCCTGAATGGACACATCCAGCGCCGACACCGCTTCGTCCGCCACCAGCAGCCGGGGCTTCAAGGCCAGGGCGCGGGCGATGCCCACGCGCTGACGCTGCCCACCAGAGAATTGATGCGGATAGCGGTCGCCGGCGTCTCCACCCAAACCCACCAGTTCCAACAATTCACGCGCGTCGCGCAGTGCGGTCTTGCGGCTTGCGCCAAAGGCGATGGGGCCTTGCGCCACGGCCTCGATCACGCGGTGGCGCGGGTTCAACGATGCGTAAGGGTCTTGGAACACCATCTGGATCTGGCGGCGATACGGGCGGAAGTCGCGTGGCTTCATGCCGACAAGTTCCTGGCCCTCCATGCGTACGCTGCCGCTGTCGGGTGAAATCAAGCCGATCAACGTACGGCCCAAGGTGGACTTGCCCGAACCAGACTCCCCCACCAGGCCTAGCGTTTCGCCCTGCCGGATCTCCAGCGAGATATCGCGCAATGCATCGACCCGGCGCCCGCCCGTGGCAAAGGTCTTGCACAGCTTGTCCACCACCATCAGCGCGGGCGCCGCGCCGGCCTCTTCCTTGCCCTGGGGCTTGTGCGGCACGGCGGCTATCAACTGGCGCGTATAGGGATGCTGTGGGCGGTTCAGGATATCTTGGGCAGCGCCCGCCTCCACCACCGCGCCCTTGCGCATGACGACGATGCGGTCGGCAATGTCGGCCACCACGCCAAAATCGTGAGTGATGAAGATGACGCCGATGCCCATGCGCCGTTGGATGTCCTTGATCAGACCCAGAATCTGCGCCTGCGTCGTGACATCCAGCGCGGTCGTGGGTTCATCGGCGATCAGCACGTCGGGCTCCAGCGCCAGCGCCATTGCGATCACCACGCGTTGCCGCTGCCCGCCTGACAACTGGAACGGAAAGGCGTCGATCATGGCGGCGGGATCCGGCAGCAACACCTGCTCGAACAATTCCAGCACGCGTTGCTTGCGCGCCGCGACGCTGAGCGTGGTGTGACGTTCAAGCACTTCGTCCACCTGCCGGCCCACACGCATGATGGGGTTGAGCGCGGTCATGGGTTCCTGGAACACCATGCCGAACGACTTGCCGCGCAAGCCGTACCAGTCGGTGGCTGACAAGCCGACCAGGTCGCGCCCGCCGTACAGGATCTGCCCCTGCGTGACGCTGAGTTGGCCGGCTGGCAGCAGGCCCATGATGGCGTGCGCCGTCACGGATTTGCCCGAACCGGATTCCCCCACCACGCACAGGATCTCGTTGCGGTTGACGGTGTAGGACACGTCCTGCACCACGGTCGGTCCGCCGTGCGCAGCCGTTACGCTGAGCCCGCGGATGTCCAGCAGCGCGCTGGCGGCGTTGGAAGTCGTCCCAGCGGCCTTCGTGTAGTCGGTACCCATTACGTCGTCCTCCTGCGCGCCAGCTTGGGATTAAGCGCGTCGTTCAGCGCTTCGCCGATCAGGTTCAGCGACAGCACCGTCACCAGAATCGCCACGCCGGGGAATACGCTCATCCACCAGGCGTCGCGCAGCACACTGCGCGAGGCGCCGATGATGTAGCCCCACGTCATGGCGTTGGGGTCGCCCAGGCCCAGGAAGCTGAGCGCCGATTCCAGCAGGATTGAACTGGCGATCATGAGCGAGCCCGACACGATCACCGGCGACAGGCTGTTGGGCAGGATCTGCGTCAGGATGATGCGCAAGTTGGATTGGCCGGCCAGCATGGCCGCCTGCACGAATTCGCGGTTCTTCAGGCTCATGAATTCGGCCCGCACCAGACGTGCCAGGGGCGGCCAGGACACCACCGCAATCGCGAAGATCACGGTTGCCATGTTGGGCGTCAGGATGGCCACCAGCACCACCGCCAGGAAGAAACTGGGAATGGTCTGGAAGAGTTCGATGAAGCCCACGATGGCCTGGTCGACCCGCCCGCCATAAAAGCCCGCCAGCGCGCCCACCGTGATGCCCACCAGGATGGACACCGCCGTGGACACGGCGGCCAGCACCAGCGTCACGCGGGACCCATAGGCGATGCCGGTGGCGATGTCGCGGCCCAGGGTGTCGGTGCCCAGCAAGGCGCCGTCCGACAACGGCGGCATGAAGGGGCCGTTGATGATGTCCCAGGGGCTGTCCGGAAAAATCCAACTGGCGGTGATGGCCATCAGCGTAACCAGCGCGATCACGATCAGGCCCATGATGCCGCCCTTGTTGCGGCAGAACGATTGCATGAACGCTTTCATTTCAGTTCGATCCTGGGATCCGCCACCGTGTACAAAATGTCGGTGACTAGGTTGACCACCACCACGATCAGCGAGGCCACGAAGAACACGCCCAGCAGCACGCTGTAGTCGCGCTGGATCAAGGCGTCGAACGCCAGCCGGCCGATACCCGGCCACGCGAAGACGGTTTCCACCAGCAGCGAACCACCGATCAGGCCGCCCGCCTGGATACCCGCGTACGTGATGACGGGCAGCAGCGCGTTGCGCAGCACGTGGCGCACGATGACGGTGCGTTCGGACAGGCCCTTGGCGCGCGCCGTCTTGACGAAATCAAGCTGGCTGATTTCCAGGATGGACGCGCGCGTCAGCCGGGCATAGACCGCCATGTAGAACATGCCCAAGGTCAGCGCCGGTAGCAGCAGATGCTTGGCCACGTCGGCCAGGCGGGCGAACCCCGTCAGGTTCGCGCCCACGCTTTCATAACCGAATGCCGGCAGCCATTCCAGGTTGACCGAGAACAACAGCACCAGCATCAACCCCACCCAGAACAACGGCGTGGCGTAGGCCAGCATGGACAGCGTGGTGATGACGGTGTCGCCCCACTTTCCCACCCGCAGCGCCGCCTGCGTGCCCAGGCTGACGCCTGCCAGCAGCGCAAACGCGAAGGCCGACAAGGTCAGCAGCAACGTGGCGGGCAGATGTTGCAGGATCAAGCTGGAAACCGGCGCTTGCTGGCGGTAGGAGTAGCCCAGGTCGAACGTGGCCACGTTCTTCAGGTACTGCCCCAGTTGCACCGCAATGGGTTTGTCCAGCCCGAATTCCTGGCGCAACTTGGCGATGAACTCGGCATCCACCGCGCCGGACTGGCCCGCCAGGATTTCGGCGGGGTCGCCCGGCGCCGCCCGCACCAGGAAGAAGTTGAAGAGCGCGATCATCAGCAGAACCAGGACGCTCTTGACCACCCGGTTCGCCAGGAATTTGCCGACCTTCTTCATTCTTTGGACAGCCAGGTATCGCTTTGCGTATCCACCACGCCCAGCGCCGTCGTCACCGCGTTGTGCACGCGCTTGTTCAGCAGCGTCGAATAGTTCGTGTCGGCCACCCACAGCACTGGCACGTCCTCGACAAGAATGCGCTGCACTTCGCTGTACAGCTTCTGGCGTTCTTCATCCGTTGCCGCCGTGGCGGCGGCATTGAACAGTTCATCAACCTTGGGGTTGCTGTACTGCGAGGTATTGCTGAACATCATCCCCTTCTTGATGTTGCTGCTGACGTAGGTGCGCGACACGCCGATCGCCGGGTCGCCGTACTGAAACACGCCGTTGGCGCCCATGTCGAAGTCCCAATTGCCCACGCGGCTGACCCATCCGCCCACATCGGTGTTTTCGATGCTGACGGCCACGCCGATCTTGGCCAGGTTCTGCTTGATGTATTCAGCCGTGCGGCGCGGCATTTCGCCATAAGGCAGCGGGATCAGGCCAAGCGTGGCGCGCACGCCCTTGGCGTCCGGCTTCAGGCCCATTTCGTCCAGCAGCGCAATCGCCTTCTTGGGATCGTAGGGGTACTTCTTGACGTTGGCGTCATAGAAGCGCGTGTTGTGATGGATGGGGCCGGTGGCCACGGTGCCGGCACCGAACATGATTTTGTCGACGATGAACTGGCGATTGATGCCGTACATCAGCGCCTGGCGGAAGCGCTTGTCCGAAAACGGCTGGCGGCCGCCGTTCAGTTCAATCCATTGCATGGTCGACCAGTACTCATATCCCTTGTGGGTCTGGGTGATGGTGGGCAGCTTGGCCACGCGCGCCACGTCCACCGGCTCGATGTCCTGCAGCCAGGCTTGCAACACCGTGCCTTGCTCCAGCGCCACGCGGCGCGAGGCGGAATCGGGAATCACGCGATAAGTGATGCCGTCCAGGTAGGGCCGGCCTTCTTTCCAGTAGTGCTCGTTCTTGACAAGTTCAATGTAAGAGCCGCGCTCCCAGTGTTTGAACTTGAACGGGCCTGTGCCGATAGGCGCGTTGTTGTTGGGGTTCTGGCCGATGGGCGTGTCGACGTCATACAGGTGCTTGGGCAGGATGGCGCCGCCACCGATGTCGAACGCATACAGGAACGCCGAATACGGCTGCTTCAATTTGAAGACGACGGTCTGTGCATCCGGCGCCGACACCTCCTGCACATTGGCCATCAACGTGCGAGTGCGCGGCGTATTGGCCAGAATCTTGGTGTAGGTGAACACCACGTCGTCGGACGAGAACGGCTTGCCGTCGTGCCACTGCACCTTGGGTTGCAGATGGAAGGTGTAGGTCAGGCGGTCGGGCGAGACCTCCCAGGACTTGGCCAGGCCGGGCTGCGGCTTGAGGTCGAAGGAGTAGGTCAGCAAGCTTTCGTAGATCTTTCCGGCCACCAGCTGTGTGCTGGCCACTTGCTGTACCGCCACGTTCAAGGCAGGTGGCTCTGGGCTCAGGATGGCGGTCAGCACGCCTCCGTACTGGGGCGTTTCGGCGGCTTGCGCCACGGGAACGGACAGGGGCACGAGGCTGGCCACGGCCAGGGTGCAGCGCGCCAAGGCGCGCCGAGCGATGATGGATGTCATGGCAGGTATTCCGTATTGAAAGAACAACGGCGAGTGAACAGCCGCGAGAGACAACGGAGAGAGGCGCCGCGGCACGTGCCGCGCCGGGGCTCAGGCTTGCAGCGGTTCCACACCGCACCAATCGTGGATAAACAGCGCCAAGGTAGTGGCGACGCGCACCATGCTGTCCACCGACACGCATTCATTGAAGCCATGCACGTTCTGCACCTTGGGGCCGTAGCAGGTCACGGGCACGTCCATCAACAGTCGGAAGTGACGGCCGTCGGTGGTGGCCGTCAGCGCTGTGGGTTGCGGCGCTTCGCCGGCCACACGGTGATGGGCGTCGGCCAGCAACTGCATGGCCGGCACGTCCAGGTCGTACTCGCAGCCCGGCGCGTGGAAGCCTTCGTAGCGTATGTCGATGCGTACATCGCTGTCGGTCAATTCCGCTTCCACTGCGCGGATGCGCGACTCGACCAATTGCTTGGCCGCTTCAATGCTCATGTCCGGATAGCAGGCGATGCGCATGCCCAACGTGCATACGCTGGGCACCGATGAATTCCAGTCGCCCGCGTGGATCTGCCCCAGGTTGAAGTTGATGGGATGTGCATGGTCGCGATAGGCGGGGTGCCGGTTTTCCGGCAGGTTCCATTCGTGTTCCAACTGCTTCATGGCATCAACGATGCGAAGGCCGGTCTCGACCGGATTGACGCCCGTGGTCATGTAGGCGGCGTGCGCGGGGCGGCCCACGATGTCCACGTACATCCAGTACACGCCCAGTTGCGCGCTCATCATGCGTTCATGCGTGGGTTCGGGGATGACCACCGCGTCGAACGCACTGAGCTTGGCCGCCGCGATGGCGCTTTGCAACGCCGACACCGTGGCCAGGGTGCCGTTGCCCGTGTTTTCTTCTTCAAGCACGCCGTTGAATCCCACCGCACCCGCAGGTTGCACGCCCAGCTCGCGCAGCGCCTTGAACGCCGCCAGCGCGCAGATGATGCCGGCCTTCATGTCGCCCGCGCCGCGTCCATACAACCAGCCATCGCGCAGCTCACCGTCAAACGGCGCCGGATCCCAGAGCTCATGCGGGCCCGTGGGCACCACATCCAGGTGGCCGTTGAACAAGACGGCCCGGCCGCCCGCGCTGCGCGGCTCGTGCCGAGCCAGCACGTTGTAGCGGCCACCGTCCGGGCAGCATGCCGGGGAATACAGCGGCAGGTTTTTCAGTTCTTCGGTACGCAGCGCAATGCGCTCGGACGTCAGGCCCAGGTCCGACAGCGCGTCTTCCAGAAACTCGGCGGCGGACATCTCCTGCCCGGGCAGGCTGCGGCACTGGACGAAGCCGGTCAGCGTGTCGGTCATGTACTGGCGAAGCTGGCTGACGGATTCGGCGATACGGGCCTGGTCCAGGCTGGCTGCTGCGACGCTGCTCATTGCTTTCCCCTTGTCGGATGTGAAATCGGCGAATTTCATAGGTATCAATATTTGATATCTAGATATCTATATTTGGCATGATAGAGTTCGCACAATTGCGGGACAAGCCGCAAACCATGGGTAATTTCCCTAGCCCTGACAGAAATCGATTTGCCACTACAGTGCGTATCCGCGTGCGAATAGCCCGCCCGATGCCGCGCGGCGAAAACAAGAAAAGAGACTGGAGTAGATCAACATGGCCACAACCGAAACCCGGTTCAACCAATCCTTGGCGAAAGGCTTCGGCATCCTGGAGGCTTTTTCGAACCATCCCGGCCCGCTCAGCCTGAATGAGCTGACAGAGTTGTCAGGGCTGGACCGCAGCTCAACCCAGCGCATGCTGCACACGCTGGTGGCCCTGGGCTATCTGGAGCGCGGCAGCAACCAGCGCGGCTACGTGCTGGGCAAGAAGATCCTGGACCGAACCTTCGACTTCCTGCGCGGCCATCCGCTGCTGGAGCGCGCCACCCCCATCCTGGAACAACTGCAACAGGAATGCGGCGAGCGCGTGGATCTGAGCCTGTTCGACGACCTGACCATCGTTTACGCGCTGCGCCGCCAAAGCAAGCGACAGACTTTCTACGCCACGCTGGTGGGGCGCCGCATGCCGACGTTCTCGTCGTCGGGCGGCCGCGCCATCATGTCGCATCTGGCCGATGACGAGGTCGACGACATCCTGGCGCGCAGCGACTTGCGGCCGCTGACCGCCAAGACCATCACCGACCCCGACCTGATCCGCCAGCGCGTGCGCGAGGCGCGCGTGCAGGGCTACGCCATTTGCCTGGAAGAAAGCATGGTGGGCGAGATCGTGCTGGGCAGCGCGGTCGTCGACCACAGCGGCCGGCCCATCGCGGCCATCCATATCTCTGGCCTGCTGGCCGAATGGACGCTGGATTCCTTCACGCAGCGCTTCAGCTCACTGGCTATATCGGCCGCGCGCGCGCTCAGCGGTCGTCCAAACCGCAACTGAACGCGCCGTTCACCTTATTACTTTCGCGGGATATCCCTAGTCCTGGCCGCCTTGCGCGGCCTGGGCCAGTGCTGCACCATAAGTCTATTGGATTCCTCGGTATCAATATGTGATACTTAAAAACCAAGGAGACTTGCCTTGAAGTGCAATATCGTCCGCCGCGCCCTGACGCGAGGCCTGCTGGCCTCCGCCGTTGTCAACACGGCACTGGCCGCCACGGCATTGGCCGCCACGGCATTGGCCGCCACGGCCTTCACCGCCACACTAGCCACTCCCGCGACCGCCATCGCCGCCCCGCCCTCGGCCGATCTTCAGCCGCAATACGGCGGTGTGCTGACCGCCATCCTGAACCCCGAGCCGCCCAATCTGAACGTGGCCATGCAGCAGGTGGGCACCACGCAGATGGTGGCGGGCAAGGTCTACGAAAGCCTGTTGACCTATTCGTTCGACCTGAAGCCGCAGCCCAGCCTGGCCAAGTCCTGGGAGGTGTCCGACGATCAATTGACCTATACGTTCCACCTGCAGCCCAACGCGCAATGGCACGACGGCAAGCCCTTCACCTCGGCGGACGTACTGTTTTCCTACAAGCAGGTCCTGGCCAACACGCCGCGCACGCGCGCGCTGATGCGCTACATCCAGGACATCACCGCACCAGACGAGCACACCGTGGTGTTCAAGCTGAAGGAACGTTATTCGGCTTTCCTGTATGCCTTCGACATCGGCGGCGGCGTGATCCTGCCCAAGCACCTGTTCGATGTCGACACGCCCATGGCGCAGAACCCGCACAACAATGCCCCGGTCGGCACCGGCCCGTTCAAGTTCAAGCGTTGGGAGCGCGGCTCTTATATTGAACTGGTCAAGAACGAACATTACTGGAAGGAAGGCCGGCCCTATCTGGACGGCATCATTTACCGCGTGATTCCGGACGCGGCCTCGCGCCGCCTGGCGCTGGAACAGCGCACCGTGCAGCAAGCCTGGCTGCAAGACATCGAGCCCTTCGACATGCCGCGCGTGGCCAAGCTGCCGCATATCAATGTGACGCAAAAAGGCTATGAATATTGGTCCACGCTGCACTGGATCGAAATGAACGGCGCGCGCAAGCCCATGGACGACAAGCGCTTTCGGCAGGCGGTCATGTACGCCATCGATCGCGATTTCATCGCCAAGCGCATCATGTTCGGCATGGGCACCGTATCCACGGGTCCGTTCCACCGCAACACGCGCTTTTACGACCCCAACATCAAGCAGTATCCGTATGACCCCAAAAAGGCCATCGCCCTGCTGGATGAAATGGGCCTGAAGCCGGACGCCAACGGTGTGCGCGTAAAGCTGGGGCTGATCCCCAACCCCTACGGCGAAATGCAGCGCCGCATTGCCGAATACACCAAGCAAAGCCTGGGCAAGGTCGGCATCGTGATCGACATCGAAAGCACCGACGTGGGCGGCTGGACCACCCGCATGGGCAACTGGGATTTCGACATGGCCTACAACGGCGTGTTCCAGTATGGCGACCCGGCGATCGGCGTGTCGCGCACCTACGTCAGCAGCAACATCAAGAAAGGCCTGGCCTTCACCAATACCTCGCAATACCGCAACCCCAAGGTAGACGCGCTCTTTGACCAGGCCGCTACCGCGCCCACGGACGCGGAACGCCAACGCCTGTACACCGAGGTCCAGAAGATTCTGGCGGAAGACGTGCCCTTGGCCTGGATAGACGACACCAATTACTCCACCTATCTGGACAAGCGGGTGCACGGCGCCATCACGACCGGGCTGGGCGCCGTGGGGAGTTACGCCGACGCCTGGCTGTCGCCGCAGTAGGCGTCGCAGACTGGCTCCTGGGCGTCAAACCCCTGGGGCAGCCGCATCAAGGCCGGCCCATCAGGGCCTTCCCCTCAAGGCCGGCCCGCGTGCGGCACGTCCACCCGGGTCATCAGGATGCAGCCTTCGGGCTTGGCGCGGCGGTTGGCTTCGATGAAATCCGGCGCCGCAGCCATGAACAGCGAGCAGCCATCCGGCCCGCCCAAGGCCGCGGCGAAGATGCCGAATTCGCCGGTGTCGATCTGCTCAAGAATCTGGCCGCCGCGCGCCAGCCGCACAATCCGCTTGCCGATGGCGTCAGCCACCCATAGCGCGCCTTCCGCGTCCAGCGCCCCGCCGTCCGGGCCGATGGCCGATGCGGCAATCAACACCAACAGGTCGTCGCTATCCGGCAATGGCCCGAAGTTGGCCCAGTCGCGGCGCGGGCCCAGCGCGCCGGTGGGCAGGATGTCGAATTCCGAGATCCGGTTGCCGAAGGTCTCGTTGACGATCAGCGTCTTGCCGTCCGGCGTGATGAACGAACCGTTGGGAAAGCACAGCCCTTCGGCTACCGCCTGCGCCACGCCGTCCGTGTCCACGCGCACCAGTGTCGTCGTCGCGACCGGTTCACCGGCCATCAGGTCAAACCCGAAATTGCCCACGTAGGCGCGGCCTTGGTCATCCACCACCATGTCGTTGATGGGGCCGCCCGTAAGCGCGGATAGGTCGGCATGCACGGCCAGCGTGCCGTCGGCCTCGCGGCGCAGCACCTTGCGGTCTTTCATGGATGAGATCAGCAAGCGGCCATCGGGCAGCCAGCCCAGGCCCGACGGCTGCTGCGGCACACGGCAGATCTGTTCGATGTTGCCGGCCAGGTCCACGGCAATGACCTGCTCGGTATAGAAGTCGGACGCCCACAGGCGGTCTTCGTGCCACCGCAGGCCTTCCAGATATGTGTACCCGGAAGCCAGCACGGACAGTTCGCGTTTCGGCATTGCTTGATCTCCTTTTATGTTCCCGGTCGGGGCCGGTTCTTATGGGTGCTCCGCAAGGCGGGCGGGCCCATTCTGGCATGCTCGAAGGTGTTACGGATACGTCCCCAACATGACAACTACGTGTCAGGCGGGCAGCGTTAACATCGCGCCCCAAGGGAAAACCCGCATATTGCGCTTTGCCCTGGCATACCCGTCACCGGATCCCGTTTCCCGCCCCGTGCCGACGGACTCAGCCCCCTACCCACGGCTGTTTCGCGGCGGGCAAACGTTTTCCATTTTGATCATGAATACAAAAAAGCTGACGCGCATGATCGGCATCGCCATGGTGCTGGGCGTCCTGGTGGGCTATCTCTGCAACAAGACCGCGCCGGACGCCCAAGCGGCCGCGCACATTGCCTCGTATTTCAGCCTGGTCACGGATATTTTCCTGCGCATGATCAAGATGATCATCGCCCCGCTGGTGTTCGCCACCCTGGTGTCGGGCCTGGCCAGCATGAGCGACGGCAACGCCGTGGGCCGCATCGGCCTGCGCGCCATGGTCTGGTTCATTGCCGCGTCCGCCGTATCGCTGCTGCTGGGCCTGCTGCTGGTCAATCTCTTCCAGCCTGGCGCGCACATGAATCTGGCGATACCCGACGCGGGCATCACCTCGGGCCTGAAGACGGGCGACTTCACGCTCAAGGCCTTCATTGCGCACGTGTTCCCCAAGAGCATCGCCGAGGCCATGGCCAACAACGAGATCCTGCAGATCCTGGTGTTCTCGCTGTTTTTCGGGGCTGCGCTGTCGTTCATCCGTGGCAAGGGCCACAACACGATCTACACGATGATCGACGAGCTGGCCAAGATCATGTTCCGCGTCACCGATTACGTGATGCGCTTTGCGCCGCTGGGCGTGTTCGCCGCCATGGCCGCCGCCATCACCACCGAAGGCCTGGGCGTGCTGGTCAGCTACGGCAAGTTGATTGGTGAGTTCTACCTGGGCCTGGCGCTGCTGTGGGCCATTCTGTTTGGCGTTGGCGCTCTGTTTTTGGGCAAGTCCACGCGCCGCCTGGGCGGGCTGATCAAGGAACCCACCTTGCTGGCGTTTTCCACCGCCAGCAGCGAATCGGCCTACCCGAAGACCATCGAAGCGCTGGAACGCTTTGGCGTGTCCAAGCGCATCTCGGGTTTCGTGTTGCCGCTGGGCTATTCGTTCAACCTGGATGGCTCGATGATGTACCAGTCTTTCGCGGTGCTGTTCATCGCGCAGGCCTCTAACATCGAGATGAGCTTTGCCCAGCAGTTGACGTTGTTGCTGGTGCTGATGGTGACCAGCAAGGGCATGGCGGGCGTGGCCCGCGCGTCGCTGGTCGTGGTGGCCGCCACCTTGCCGATGTTCCATCTGCCCGAGGCCGGGCTGCTGCTGATCATGGGCATCGACCAATTCTTCGACATGGGCCGCACGGCCACCAACGTGGTCGGAAACAGCCTGGCCACCGCGGTCATCGCCAAACTGGAAGATGACCGGGAGGGCAAGCCGGACGACCCGCACGCGCTGGCAGGGTCGGCAACCGCAAGCGAAAACCAGGCGTAGTCGAGCGGCTTGGGTCGATTGAATCGGGTCGACCCGATTCAGTCGACAGTATTCAGTCGTTCACCGAGCAGGAAACCGGCGCGCCGTCTTCGAACTCAACGTCGTAGGTGTGGACCGGATCCCAGGGCAGCGTGAACCACAGTTCGTAGCCGTCGCCGTCTTCGTCGAACAGCCACAGGGCACGCAGCACGGCTTTTTCGGCCATGGCTTCGGCGGTTTCTTCCTGCAGCAGTTGGTCGTCTTCCAGACCCAGCTTCTTGCAGTGCTCGTAGGAATAGTTATCCAGCAGGAACTCGGCCGCCGCCAGGATGTGATCGTCCAGATTGTCGATGATGGCCTTGACCACCTTGGATGCGCCGCTGTCGGGCTCTTCGCCATCCGTTTGAATCATGACGTGGATGGGGGGTCGGTCTTTGCCGACGGGCACGTTTTCGGCCGCCCACAGATCGGGTTCTTCGGGGTCTTGGTTGAAATTGAATCGTGCCATCGCGCGCTCCGGAAAATTGAATGGCGCGCCGGAGAAGGGCCGGCTGCGCCTTAGGCCGTTACGCCCTTCGCCATTTAACCAGATGCCGGGCAACCCGTCTTTGACCGGCGACGATGTTTTTGACCCTAGACCCTTTCCAGCGGCAAATGCGGCAGCGCGGGAAGCTCGATCCGGATGCCATCGCCGGCGCTGACCGCCCCGCCCTCCACCACAACCCCCATGACGCCGGCGCGGCGTTGCAGGCTGCCGTCGGGGTTGCGGCCCAGCACGGCGGCCGTCAAGCCTTTCTGATACTGGTCCAACTGCACGCAGGGATTGCGCAGCCCGGTGATCTCGACCACCGCGTCATCACCGATGCGCAGGCGCGCGCCGCGCGGCAAGGCCAGCAGATCGATGCCCCGGGTGGTGATGTTTTCGCCCATCGTGCCTTCGGCCACATTGAAACCGGCCAGTTGAAGCTCGTCATGCAGCTCGGCCTGAATCAAATGCACCTGGCGCAGGTTCGGCTGCGTGGGGTCGGCGCGAACGCGCGAGCGATGCTTGACAGTCACCCCCTGATGCGCGTCGCCATCAACGCCCAGCCCACGCAACAACATGATCGACGGCACCACCGGCTTGCTGAACGTGTGCGTGGCGCTGAGCGCCACGGCAATCACGATCGGATTCATCGCGGTTCTCCTGGAAGACATCGTCGGCGGTTCAGGCCGCCACCCATTGCGGCTCGCAAGTCGCTGCCGCATGCGCGCGCGACGGCAGATAGTGCGTGGAGAATACCAGTCGGCCGGCGGACCAGGTGTGACTGATCAATGGCAAGGCGCCCACCTGCGCCACCGCCACCAGATCGGCCCGCTGCCCCACGGCGATGCGGCCCCGGTCCGACAGGCCGCAGGCGTCCGCCGGGTTCGCCGTGACCAGGGCAATGGCCTGTGGCCAGCTCAGGTCGGTTTGCGCCGCCACCGCGAACGCCGCGGCGATCAACGTGGATGGCTGGTAGTCGGAACACAGGCAACTGGCCACGCCCGCGCGGATGGCGTCGATGGCGCGCATCGACCCGCTTTGGCTTTGCCCGCGCAACACGTTGGGCGCCCCCAGAATCGTGGGCAGGCCGCAAGACACCGCCGCGCGGGCGGTATCCAGCGTAATCGGGAATTCGCTCATCGCCACGCCCAGGTTGCGCATCGTGGCAATGCGTTGAACGGAATCGTCGTCGTGGCTGGCGCTGGGAATGCCCAGGGACTTTGCGTGCGCCAACAGCGTTTCCACCCGCTCCACCGCGCCATCCTTGGCGCGCGTCTTGGCGTTGGCGGCCTCTTCGGCCTGCTCGCGGCTCATTGCATGATTGCCCATCATGTATTGCAGGTAGGACTCCAGCGTCTTGAACTGGCCTTGCCCCGGCGAATGGTCCATGACCGACAACAGGTCCACCGCGCCCTCATCCATCAGCGCGCGCAGCACCGGCACCGAGGTCTCGTCCGTGACTTCGTAGCGGCAGTGCACGCGATTATCCACCAGGCTGTGTGGGCGGAATGCGCGCAGCGTGCGCACCACTTCGGCCGCCGTCTGGTTATTGCGCACCCCCAAATCCTTGTTCGCGAACGACAGCGCATGGTAGGGCGTGGTGATGCCGGCCGCGGCATTGCGGCGGTCGACCTGCGCCACGGCGAAGTCCAAAGGAAACAGCACGCGCGAACGGGGCTCGGCTTCCTTTTCGATGGCGTCGCAGTGCAGATCGATCAGGCCAGGCAGCAAGGTCTGGCCTTGCAGATCGACCACGCGATCCGCGCGCGCGCCATCCGGTTCAATGGCGACGATGCGGCCGTCATCGATCAGCACCGCGCTGTTGTCCAGCACGCGGTCGGGCAGCACCACGCGGGCGTGGGTCAGATAGGTGCTTTGCATGATTACTCCAGCGGAGCCGTTTCGGCCAGCGCGGGTCGCAGCGCCAGCGTTTTCGTGGCGACGGCGTCGCGCACTTCGGCATCGTGAAAAATGCCCAGCAGGCAGCGGCCGGCCGCCAGGGCTTCGTGAATCAAGGCGATCACCACGCGGCGGTTGTCGGCGTCCAGCGATGCCGTGGGTTCGTCCAGCAGCAAGATGGGATGGCGCGCGATGAAGCCGCGCGCGATGTTCACGCGCTGCTGCTCGCCGCCCGAAAACGTGGCGGGCGCCAGGCCCCACAGGCGCGGCGGCACGTTCAGGCGTTGCAACAAGGCGCCGGCCTGCTCGCGCGCGGCGTCTGCGTCCACGCCCGCCATGCGCAGCGGCTCGGCCACCACGTCCAGCGCCGACACGCGCGGAATCACCCGCAGGAACTGGCTGACATAGCCGATGACATCGCGGCGCAACGCCAGTATGCGTTGCTCGGGCGCGCCCACCAGTTCAACCCATTCGTTGTTGGCGCGCACGCGGATGCTGCCTTCGGTGGCCAGATAGTTGCCGTACAGGCAGCGCAGCAAGGTGCTTTTACCGGTGCCCGACGGGCCGGCCAACACCAGGCAATCGCCGGCTGCCGCATCGAAATCCACCGCGTCCAGCACGGGCAGGCGAATGCCGCCCTGGTTATGCAGGGTAAACATTTTTCCGAGGCCTCGCACCTCGATCATGGGAGTGGTTGCGCGCATGTTCAGCTCTGCAGAATGGAAGACACCAGCAACTGGGTGTAGGGGTGTTGGGGGTCGTCAAGAATCTGGTCGGTCAGCCCGCTTTCCACCACCACGCCGCCGCGCATCACCAGCGTGCGGTGCGCCAGCAGGCGCGCCACCGCCAGGTCGTGCGTGACCACGATGGCGGCCAGGCCCAGGTCGGTGACCAACTGGCGCAGCAGGTCCAGCAGGCGCGCCTGCACCGACACGTCCAGCGATGCGGTCGGCTCGTCCATGAACACCAGACGCGGGTGCGTGACCAGGTTGCGCGCAATCTGCAGGCGCTGCTGCATGCCGCCGGAAAACGACACGGGCGTATCGTCCAGACGGCCCGCGTCGATCTCCATTTTTTGCAGCCAGTTGCCCGCCACGGCGCGCAGGTCACCGTAATGCCGGTCGCCCACCGCCATCAGGCGTTCGGCGATATTGGCGCCCGCGCTGACCTGCATGCGCAAGCCGTCGCGCGCGTTCTGCCGCACAAAGCCCCAATCGGTGCGCGACAACAAGCGCAGCCGCGCGCCGGGCAGCGCGGCCAGGTCGATGAAGCCCTGGTCCCGCGTGTCGTACCAGACGCTGCCGGCGTCGGGCTGGGTTTGGTACGACACGGCAGACAGCAAGGTGCTTTTGCCCGAGCCGGACTCGCCGACCACGCACAGCACTTCGCCGGGAAACAGGTCAAAGCTGACGTCGCGGCAGCCATGCACGCCATCCCAGGTGCGCGTCATGTTGCGCACGGAAAGCAAGGGTTGTGTGTTGGGTTGTGTATTGGATTGCGGGCTCATGCCGTGGCCTCGTCGTTGCGTTGTTCGGCTTGGCGGTGGTTGCAGTATTCCGTGTCCGAACACACGAAGCGGCGCGTGCCCGCGTCGTCCAGGATGATTTCATCCAGATAGCTGTCGCGCGATCCGCACAGGTCGCAGCATTCGGTCCAGGTTTCCACGGTGAAGGGGTGGTCGTCGAAGTCCAGGCTTTTGACGCGGGTGTACGGCGGCACGGCATAGACGCGCTTTTCGCGGCCCGCGCCGAACAGCATCAGCGCGGGGTTGCCGTCCAGCTTGGGGTTGTCGAACTTCGGGATGGGCGACGGGCGCATCATGTAGCGGTCGTTCACGATGACGGGGTAGTCATAGGTGGTGGCGATGTGCCCGTGCTGCGCGATGTCTTCATACAGCTTGACGTGCATCCCGCCGTATTCGGCCAGCGCGTGCATCGTGCGCGTTTCGGTTTCGCTGGGTTCAAGCCAGCGCAGCGGTTCCGGAATCGGCACCTGATAGACCATCACCTGCCCTTCGCGCAGCGGCGTTTCAGGGATGCGGTGGCGGGTCTGCACAATGGTGGCGTCCGGCGTGGATTCCGTCGTGGCCACGCCCGTGACACGGCCGAAGAAACGGCGGATGTTGATGGCGTTGGTGGTGTCGTCCGAGCCTTGGTCGATCACTTTCAGCACATCGTCCTGGCCGATGATGGCCGCAGTGACCTGAATGCCGCCCGTGCCCCAGCCGTAAGGCAGCGGCATCTCGCGGCTGCCGAACGGCACCTGGTAGCCAGGTATGGCCACCGCCTTGAGCAAGGCGCGGCGCAGCATGCGCTTGGTGGATTCGTCGAGATACGCAAAGTTGTAGTGGTCGTCGCGCTCGACCGTGGCGTGTTGGGCGCTCATGGGGAAACAGCCTCGTCGATGAGATCGTTGGGGACGGCTTGTGGCGTCTGTTGCGGCGCGGTTTGCGATGTGGCTTGCGCTGCGGTTTGCGCTGACGCGTGTTGTGCAGCCCCATCCGCGCGCAGGCGGCGCAGCAATTCCAGGTTCGCCTGGAAGTCCACGTAATGCGGCAGCTTCAAGTGCTGGACGAAGCCGGACGCCTCGACGTTGTCACTGTGGTACAGCACGAATTCGTGATCGTTGGCGGGAGAGTCGGCGCGTTCGCCCAGGTCCTGGGCTTTCAGTGCGCGGTCCACCAGCGCCATCGACATGGCTTTGCGTTCGCCGTAGCCGAAGGTCAGGCCGTAGCCGCGCGTGAACTTCGGGCCGTCATCGGCATTGCCCGCGAACTGGCTCACCATCTGGCATTCGGTGATTTCGATTTCGCCCACGGTGACGGCAAAGCCCAGCTCTTCGATGTACATGTCCACTTCCAGCGTGCCGTAGCGGATTTCGGCTGCGAAGGGGTGCGTGTTGCCGTAGCCGCGCTGCGTGGAATAGCCCATGGACAACAGGAATCCTTCGTCGGCGCGCGCCAGGTTTTGTAGCCGCGCCGCGCGCGAGGCCGGAAAGTCCAGCGGCTGGCGCGTCAGGTCAAAGGGCTCGGGGTCGCCTTCCGGCACGGGTTCGGCGTCGATCAATTCATCGTGCGCCAGCAGATCCGTCACGCGCGGCATGGCGCTGTCCAGCGCATCGCCGCCCGCGGGCAGCGCGTCGGCCTCGCGCTGCGCTTCCAGCGTGAAATCCAGCAGGCGTTGGGTGTAGTCGTAGGTGGGCCCCAGAATCTGGCCGCCCGGCACGTCCTTGAAGGTGGACGAAATACGGCGCTGCAAGCGCATGGCGCCCGTGTCGATCGGCTGCGTGTAGCCATAACGCGACAAGGTGGTGCGATAGGCCCGCAGCAGGAACACCGCTTCGATCACATCGCCCGCGGCCTGCTTGAGCGCCAGCGAGGCCAGTTGCGGATCGTAGAGCGAGCCCTCGGCCATCACGCGCGATACCGCCAGCGGCATCTGTTCGCGTATCTGGTCCAGGCTCAGCTCGGGCACCGCGCGGTCGCCGCGCCGGTAGGCGTCCAGCATGCGGTAGGAATTCAGGATGGCGCGTTCGCCCCCTTTGACGGCTACGTACATGTCAGTTCTCCACCCGCGTCGTGCGCGGCAGTCCACACATCCACCGGTCTTGCGTCAGGAACACGTCGACGCCCAGCGGAAACTGTTGATGATTCAAGCGCCAGTCGCGCCAGAAGCCGTCGGGCAAGCCCGTGACCGACAGCGTTTGCCGCGTCTGGATGCCCGGGCCGGTCAGGCTGACGGCTTGGCCGTCGGCCAGGGAATCCACCTCAAGCAGCAAGGTAGTGGACAGGTCGGGATAGGCCGGGTCACCCGGATGGCAGGCGGACAGCGCGGGCGCATCACAGCCTATCGGCACGGCGGCAAAACGCGCCAGCGACGGCGATGGCACGATGGGGCAGCCGCAATGAAAGCGCAGGAAGGCCAGCGCGTCGGCGCTCACGTCCGGGGGCAGCCACAACGGCGTATCGCCGTCCACCAGCGTCAGCAGCAGCGCCGTCATGGCCGGCGACAAGCCGGCGGGCACGCCGCAGTGGGCGACGATTTCTTGTACGCGCCCTGGGTGCGCCAAGGCCTTGAGCGCGGCGCGAAAGGTGGTTTGCGCATCGTTGACCGGGTCGGCAAACCCGGCGATGAGACCGCCGCGCGCGGCGGGCGCCGGGGGGGTTGTCTGTGCTTGCATATCAGTCCTCGCCTCGCACCATCGTGAAGAATTCAACCTTGGTTTGCGCCGCGACACGCGCCTGGTTATCGACCTTGTCGGCATGCTGGCGCGCCAGCGGCTGGATCAATTGCGCCTGCACGGTGTCGTGCCATTCCGGCAGTTGCAGCAGCGCATCCGCCACCGCGGCCTGCTCGGCATGGCGCAGTGAACGCCCCTGCACGTAGGCCACGCCCACCACGCCCGCCCCGGCTGCGTCCAGCGTCACCGCGCAGCGCGTCACGGTCATTTCGCCCAGGTTGAAACGCGCCCCGGTGCCCCCGCTGCGCGCCCGCACCATGGCCATGCCGGTCTGGGCGGGCCGCAACATCTGGTGCGATGGCACGCTGCCCAAGCCGCTGAACGCCCCTTCCAGCGCGGCCGGGTCGGCCAGCGACAACACGCGCATCCAGGCGGCGCGCCGGGCATCGGGCGCTTGCTGCCCGGTTTGTGACTGATCCATAATTTCCTCTACACGTCTAGACGACTGGATGAAGTATGATCGCTTGGAAATCGAAGTTCAACAGGCTGGCGTGAATTTTTGATGACAGTTGCGGTGCGTGTGCACTGCCTATCCGGCGCGCGCCGCATCGGGCACAATCACAGCCATTCTTCATGAAGCTGATATGACAGCACGAGCAGACCCCATGGTTGAAAGAGGTTCCGGCATCGCCGTCTGGCGGCAAATTGGTGAGTCCCTGGCGGACGACATCCGCAACAAGCTCTATCTGGCGGGCGAGCAGTTGCCCTCCGAACCCGAGCTGGCCGCCAAGTTTTCGGTCAACCGCCACACCATCCGGCGCGCCATGGGCGAGCTGGAGCAAAGTGGCTTGGTCCGCATCGAACAGGGCCGTGGCACGTTCGTGCAAGAGCACGCCATTGACTACGCCATCGGCAAGCGCACGCGCTTTTCCGAAAACCTGCGCAGCCAGGGCATGCTGGGCCACCAGGAAGTGCTGGGCAGCCAGAGCTTGCGCGCGGCCGATATCGCCAAGCACCTGGGGCTGGCCCGCACTGCCCCGCTGCTGCGCGTGCAAATCGTGGGCAAGGCGGAAAACCGCCCGATCAGCGCCTCTGAGCACTTCCTAGACGAAAAGCGGTTTCCGGATTTTGCCGAGCGCCTGACCGCGTTGCGCTCGGTGTCCAAGGTGTATGCGCATTACGGCATTGGCGACTACACGCGCAAGTGGTCGCGCATTACCGCCGTGCTGCCCACGCCGGAAGTCGCGCGCCTGCTGGGCCAGCCCAAGACCCGGCCCATTTTGCAGATTGAAGCCTTGAACGTGGATCAGGACGGCGCCCCGCTGCAATACAGCATCACCCGCTTCGTGGGCGATCTGGTGCAATTGATGGTGGCGGACGACAGTTAAGCCGCGCGGCCATCGCCGCCGTTGATCGCGCGGCGGCGATGAAACACGCGGAGCGGGAACGTACCGGATAAAAAAAACAGCAGCGCCGACAAGCAACATAACTCATCTAGACATCTGGTTGTCATGCAAGATCGATAACGTCACACCATGAACTCACACGCCCCCTCGCCCCTGGCCGGTGTTACAGGCCAACGCATCCTGACGCCGCGCGGCGTCGAACAAGCCAGCCTGCGCTTTCATGGCGGGCTTATCGACGACGGCGGCGGCTCGCCCGCGCGCGGCGCCCCTTGGTTCGACGCCGGCCAACTGCTGGTGCTGCCCGGTATCGTCGACCTGCACGGCGACGCCTTTGAACGCGCGATCATGCCCCGGCCCAGTGTCACCTTTCCGTATGACAGCGCCTTGTTCGACGTAGACCGCCAACTGCTGGCCAACGGCATCACCACCGAATTTCACGGTGTCACGCTCTCCTGGGAAGGCGGGCTGCGCGGCGAGGTCTATGCCGAACGCATGTTCGACGCGCTGGAACGCATGCAGCCGATGATGGGCGCGCGCCACTACGTGCACCTGCGCTTTGAAACGCATCACGTGGGCGGTGTGGAGCTGGCCCAGCAATGGATCCGCGACGGCCGCGTGCGCTTCCTGGCGCTCAACGACCACTTGCCCGGCATGGCCCGCCGCCTGGGCGATGACCGCAAGCTGATGCAGTACGCCAGCCGCGCGGAATGCGACCTGGACACCTTCCAGCAACGCATCCGCTCGGCGATGTCGGCGGCGGACTCCGTGGCGGACGCCATGCGCGAACTGACCGTATGCGCGCAGGCGGCCGGCTTGAAAGTGGCCTCGCACGATGACCCCGACGCCGCCACGCGCCGCTACTACCACCAACTGGGCTGCGGCGTGGCCGAATTCCCGCTGACCCGCGAAGCCGCCAGCGTGGCGCGCGACCTGGGCAATTCCGTGGTCTTCGGCGCGCCCAACGTGGTGCGCGGCGGCAGCCACACCGGCGCGCCCAGCGCCACCGAGATGGTGCAGGCCGGCCTGTGCGACATCCTGACGTCCGACTACTACTACCCCGCCCCGCTGGCCGCCGTGATGCGGCTGGTGCAAGACGGCGTGCTGCCGCTGGCGCAGGCCTGGAACCTGGTGTCGATGAACCCCGCGCGCGCCGCTGGCCTGAAAGACCGTGGCGCGCTGGCGCCGGGCCTGATCGCCGACGCCATCGTGGTGGACGACAACGTGGCGGGCCTGCCGCGTGTGGTGGCGGCCATCGTCGGCGGCGAACTGCGCTACGCCACGCGCGTGTTCGGCGACGGCCACAGCCAACGCATGGCGGCTTGACCATGCCGCTTGCCCATCGCTACGCCTTGTATCTGTCGCCCAGTGGACCATGGCGCGAATGCGGCAGCCGCTGGCTGGGCCGCTGCGCCGACACGGGCGCGCTGCTGCCGCCCTTGTCCGGCCAGCCCGATGCCTCACGGGGCTGGACCGACGCGCCGCGCCATTACGGGCTGCATGCCACCCTGAAGCCGCCCTTCCGGCTGGCCTCCGGCGCCACGCCGCAGGCGCTGGACGCGGAAGTAAAAAAGCTGGTTGCCGGCATCAGCCCTTTTGACTTGATGCTGGAATGCGAAACGCTGCGCGGCTTTCTGGCCTGGCGCATCGCGGATGCGGACACTTCAGGCCAGGCCCGCATCCAGGCACTGGCGGACGCCGCCGTGCAGGCGCTGGACGCCTTTCGCGCCCCGCCCACGCCCGAGGAAATTGCGCGGCGCCAGCCCCATGCACTGACGCCCGAACAACAGGCGATGCTGGCGCGCTGGGGCTACCCCTACGTGTTCGACACCTACACTTTTCACATCACCCTGACCGGCAAGCTTGAGGGCGACGCCCTGGAGCAGGCGCAACGCCGCATCGCCGCCTTTGCCGACCCGCTGCGTGGCCAGGCGATGCCCGTGTCCGGCGTCAGCCTCTTCGTGCAGCCTGAACCCGGCGCCGATTTTGTCGCGGCGCGCCACTACCATTTCGACGGCACGCAGTCAGACGCCATCGGCGCGTCTGCCCTGCAAGGCCCCGCCGCGCCATGACCACGCCCGCGCCGCCCCTGCCGCCCGCCGACGGCTCGCGCTTGATCTATCTGATGGGCGCATCGGGCAGCGGCAAAGACACCTTGCTGCGCTGGCTGCGCGCGCACCTGCGCGCAGAAGAACCGGTGTTGGTGGCGCACCGCTACATCACGCGCGATAGCGGCGGCACGGAAGACGCGCTGGCCTTGACGCCGGACGAGTTTGCGCGACGCGCGGCGCTGGGTTGCTTCGCCCTGCGTTGGTCCAGCCACGGCTTGCAATACGGCATCGGCATCGAGATCGATACCTGGCTGGCCTGCGGCGCGGCGGTGATCGTGAACGGTTCGCGAAAGCATCTGCAAGCGGCGCATCAGCGCTACCCGGCATTGACCGCCGTGGAGATCACCGTGGACCCATCCGTGCTGGCACGGCGGCTGGCGGGCCGGGGCCGCGAAAGCGCGGAGCAGATCGAAGAGCGGCTGGCGCGCGCGACGCAGGCCTTTGCCATTCCGCCGCAATGCGCCTACACGCGGATCAGCAACGATGCCGCGCACGACGTCGCGGCGGCGGCCTTGCTGGGCATTGCGCGCCGGGCGTTGGCGGGGTGAAGCGGCTGACCCGAAGAAGCCGTTTACAGGGGTCAGGCCGCTGCCGGCGCCCCGAAACCCGCGCCTTCGGGCAGCCCGGCGTCAACACAAAGCGCCAGCAGAATTTCCGAAAAGCGTTCTTCCGCCGCCAGCACCTGTTCGCGTTTGCGGCGGATCAGGTTGATGGGCGGCAGTTCCCAACCGAAATCCCAGGGCAGCATACCCAGCTTGCCGCGCTGGCAAAGCTCGCGCGCGATGTCTTCCGGCACCACTGAAATCAGCGCCTCATTCATAGTCAACATGCCTTCGATGACATCCGTGGAATAGGCTTCCAGCACGGGCGAAGGCGCACGCAGTCCGGCGCGGATGAAGTGCTCGACAATCAATTGCCGCGTGGGCGTGTTGGCCGCCGGCAGCACCCAGTCCATGGCGGCCACGGCAGCCCAATCGGGCCGGCGCCCCGCCAGGCGTTGCGCCAGTCGGCTATGCGCGATCAGGCGCGGGCGCTGACGGTACAGCACGTTGTGGATCAGGTCGTCCAGCGCCACCGTGGACGTGGCGCGGCTGATGATGCAGTCCAGTTCATGGCGGCGCAGCATGGGCACCAGGTGGTCCGTGGTAGCGCGGTGCAGCGTCAGCGTGACCCCAAAACGCTGGTGCAGGCGGCTGATGGCGGTGGTGAGCAAGGCGCTGGACACATAGGGCACAACCCCCACGTTCAGATGCGCAGAATGGCCCGCATGCAGGGCTTCGACTTCGCGCGCCCACAGGTCCAGGTCGCTCTGCATGTGCCGCGCGCGGACCAGCGCCAGATTGCCCAGCGCCGTGGGCAGCAGCCCACGCCCGCTGCGCAGGAACAGGGGTCCGCCGAAAATATCCTCAAGCTCGGCCAGCGCCTTCGTGACGGCGGGCTGGCTGATGCCGGTGGCCGCGGCCACGCGCGTCAACGAACCGTGCTTGGCAATGTTGGTCAGCAAGACCAGATGGCGGTGTTTCAGGCGGTTGGACAGACGGGCGGCATCCCAGCTCATGGCTTTCTCTATAACCAAATAGTTATTGAATTATGCCAACAAAGATGATTCCAGTTATTTCACAACCCTATACTTCTTCTCGTCCCTTAGCCACAGCCGCCCCGCCACCATGAGCGCATCCTTCACCACCCGTCCTGAAATACGCGGCACCTTCGGTGTTGTGTCGTCTACGCATTGGCTGGCGTCGCAAGTGGCCATGGGGGTGTTGGAACGCGGTGGCAACGCCTATGACGCGGCCGTGGCTGGCGGCTTCGCGCTCCAGATCGTGGAACCGCACCTGAACGGCCCGGGCGGTGAAGTACCCATACTGTTCTGGAGCGAAAACGAACAACGCATGCGCGCGCTGTGCGGCCAAGGCCCGGCGCCCGCGCTGGCCACGCCCGCAGCGTTCCGCGCACTGGGCGTGGAAATGGTGCCCGGCATCGGCCTCTTGCCCGCCACGGTGCCCGGCGCGTTCGGTGCATGGCTGACGCTGCTGCGCGACTACGGCACGTGGGAACTGGCCGACGTGCTGCGCCCCGCCATCGATTACGCCCGCCATGGTTTCCCGCTGGTGCCGCGTGTGTCCCAAGCGGTGCTGGCCGTGCAGGCGCTGTTTCGGGATGAATGGACCACGTCGCGCGATGTCTGGATGCCCGATGGACGCGTGCCCGCGCCGGATTCCCTGTTTCGCACGCCCGCCATCGCCGACACGTATACGCGCATCCTGAATGAAGCGCATGCCGCCAGCAGCGACCGGCTAGGCCGCATCGACGCGGCCCTGGACTGCTGGTATCGCGGTTTCGTCGCCGACGCCATCGACACCTACTACACCGAAGCCGAAGTGCGTGACACCACCGGCCAGCGCAATCGCGGACTGCTGCGCAAGGCGGACATGGCCGACTGGCGCGCCACCTACGACGCCCCCGTCACCATGCAGTACGGCCGCTACACCGTGGCCAAGTGCGGCGTGTGGTCGCAAGGGCCGGTGCATTTGCAGCAGTTGGCGATGCTGCGGCATCTGGGCATGGACGGCCTGGACCCCACGTCGCCGGAGTTCGTGCACCGCATTGCCGAAGCGGCCAAGCTGGCGTTCGCGGACCGCGCCGCCTGGTATGGCGACCCCGACTTCACGCCCGTGCCCTTGACCGCGCTGTTGAGCGACGCCTATGCGCGCGAACGCGCTGCCCTCATCAAAGCCACGGCATCCACCGTGCTTCGGCCCGGCAGCCCCGACGGCCTTGCCCCCCGCCTGCCCGACCTGGCCGCCGCCGACCGCACGCTGGCCGCCTCCGACACGCGCTTCGGCGTGGGCGAACCCACGTTCGCGGCCTTGCCGCCTGTGGCCGAATGGGCCGCGCGCGAAATCTTCGTGGGCGATACCTGCCAGATCGACGTGATCGACCGCGACGGCAACATGGTGGCCGCCACGCCCTCGGGCGGCTGGCTGTCGTCCAGCCCCGTCGTGCCCGGCCTGGGCTTCCCGCTGACGACGCGCCTGCAAATGACCTGGCTGGACGATGGCGTACCCGGCCAACTGCAAGCCGGCAAGCGCCCTTGCACCACGCTGTCGCCTGGCTTGGTGTTGCGCGACGGGCAACCCTATATGGCGTTCGGCACGCCGGGCGGCGACCAGCAAGACCAATGGACCGTGGCGTTCTTCCTGCGGCACGCCATGGGCATGAATTTGCAAGAAGCCATCGACGCGCCGTCGTGGCACATCGATCATTTCCCGGGCTCGTTCTGGCCGCGCACGCAAACGCTGAACCGGCTGACGGTGGAATCGCGCTTGCCCGAGGCCACCATCGAGGCGCTGCGCGCAGCGGGTCACGACGTCAAGGTGGGACCCGCCTGGTCAGAAGGCCGCATCAGCGCCTGCACGCGCGAACGCGCCGCGGGCGGCGGCCTGCTGCTGCGCGCGGGCGCCAATCCGCGCGGCATGCAGGGCTACGCCGTGGGGCGCTAGTTGCTTATCAACCATTTCCATCCAGCCGGCGTCCAGACCGGCACTTTCACAGGGGTAAACACCATGAAGCTGAATTTCCAACGATTGCTGCGCGTGTGCGCGCTGGGCCTGGCCCTGGCCACGCCCGCCTTGTCCCAGGCGGCCTGGCCTGAAAAACCCATCACCTTGATCGTGCCGTGGGCTGCCGGCGGATCCACCGACATCCTGGCGCGCGTGCTGTCCGAAGGGCTGACCCAATCGCTCGGCCAACCGGTCATCGTGGAAAACCGCTCGGGCGCGTCCGGCAATATCGGCACCACCTTCGTGGCGCGCGCCAAACCCGACGGCTACACGCTGCTGGTGGGTTCGATGAGCACGCACACGATGAACCAGGCGCTGTATTCGAATATGCCCTTCGACGGCGTCAAGGACTTCACCCCCATCGCCGAACTGGCCCTGGTGACGAACACGATGGTGGTGCACCCCTCTGTGCCCGCCAAGAACGTGAAGGAATTCATTGCCTACGTGAAAGAGCGCCCGGACACCGTGGCCTACGCGTCGGCGGGACAAGGCTCGACCAACCACCTGAGCGCCGCGCTGTTTGAAAAGGCCGCTGGCGTGAAGATGATGCACATCCCCTACCGTGGCGGCGCGCCCGCGGTGCTGGACACGGTGGCCGGCCGCACGCAGGTGCTGTTCAGCGCCGGCACGCAGACCCTGCCGCACGTGCGCACCGGCAAGCTGACGCTGCTGGGCGTCACCGAAGAGCAGCGCTCGCCGCTGCTGCCCGAGGTGCCCACGGTGGGCGAAACGCTGCCGGGCTATGAATTGTCGGTCTGGTACGGCGCCTTCGGCCCCGCCGGCATGCCGCCCGAACTTACCGCCCGCCTGAACCGCGAGATCAACCTGATCCTGAAGCGTCCCGAGGTCATCAAGAAGATGGGCGACATGGGCGTGCTGCTGACGGAAACCACGCCGGAACAGTTCGGCCAGATCCTGGCGCGCGATGCCGACAAGTACGGCAAGCTGATCAAGGAACTGGGAATCACCGCTGAATGAACGGCAAGCCGACTTCCGTGACGCCGGCGTTGGCTGGCGTACAGGCGATTGCCCTGGCCTATGCCGCCGCCGACTCGGCGGCGGCCTTGCAGGCCATCGACGCCTACGCCCACGCCTCGCTGGAGCACACGCTGTGCACCGTCAACCGCTTTGACGCCGCCAGCATGCGCGTGGTGCGCCTGTACAGCTCCAACCCGCAAGCCTATCCACCGGGCGGCAGCAAGGACAAGCGCGATACGCCCTGGGGCCGGCACGTCTTGCTGGAACAACGCGTGTTCGTGGGCGAAGGGGAAGCGGCCATCCGCGAATTCTTCAACGACCACGACGCCATTCGCAAGCTGGGCCTGCAATCGGTCATCAACGTGCCCGTCGTATACAACGACGTGTGCCTGGGCACGGTGAATTTCCTGATGCCGCGCCCCAAGGTGTCGGACGCCGACGTCGACAACGCCCGCCTGGCGGGCTTGCTGGCGTTGCCGGCGCTGTTGGCGGAGCGGCAAGCCAACTAGATCAACGCCCGCCGGATCCGCGAGGACAGCATGTCGATGATCACCACGAAGGCCACGATGATGATCATCACCGCGCAGGTTTCGGCGTAGCGGAAGCTGCGGATGATTTCCCACAGCACGGTGCCGATGCCGCCGGCGCCCACAATGCCCACCACCGACGCCGACCGCACGTTGGATTCAAAGCGGTACAGCGAATACGAAATCCACAGCGGCAGCACTTGTGGAATAACGCCGTAGACGATTTCTTCTAACGCGTTGGCGCCGGTGGCGCGCACGCCTTCGACGGGGCGCGGGTCGATGGCTTCGACGGCTTCCGAAAACAGCTTCGCCAACACACCCGTCGTGTGCACCCACAGGGCCAGCACGCCGGCGAACGGCCCCAGCCCCACGGCCACGATGAACAGCATGGCGAACACCATTTCATTGATGGCGCGGCACGCGTCCATCAAGCGCCGCATCGGCTGGTAGACCCAGGCCGGCACCATGTTCGACGAGCACAGCAGCCCCAGCGGCACGGCCAACACGATGGCCAGGAACGTGCCCCACACGGCGATCTGCACCGTGACGATCATCTCGTCCAGATACATGCGCCAGTCGCGGAAATTGGGCGGAAAGAAGTCCGCGGCAAACTGGGCCATGTTGCCCGAGTCGCGCAAGAGGTCCATGGGCCGCATGTCCGCGCCCTGCCATGACATGACCAGCAGCGCTAGAACGACGGCCCACACAAGCAGCACCGGCAGCGACGAGCGCGGCGCGGTGGGCAGGCGGGGGGAATGAGTGGCAAGGTTCATGGGGTGGGCGGTTCGCTTGAAGACGTTCAAAAAGGCAGGGCCGGCGCACCTTGCGATGCGCCGGTAATGCAGCGGCGATACGCCGCGCTTATTGCTTGGCGACGGCCGGCTGACCCAGGCTGGCCAGCTTCTTGTCCAGGTCAGCCAGTTGCTGTTGCTTTTCGGTCTGGCTCAGCGTGGTGTCGGATTCGACCTTGGCTTTTTCACGCGCCAGCTCGATCTGGCGAATCGGCACCAGTTGCTGGTTGTCGGACGCGCGGAAGCCTTGATAGGTCAGCGCCTTCAGGTTGGCCATCTCACGCTGGGCGTCCTTGCCCTTGCCGTAGTTGACGAAGAAGTCGCGGATGCGGCCCTTCAGGTCGGCGGGCAGGTCGGAACGCATGACCAGCGGGTCGGCCGGAATCAGCGGCGACTTCCACAGCACGCGCACGCTGTCGTGGGCGTCCTTGCCCGTGTTCAGGCGATAGCGTTCCAGCGCTTCGGTGTTGTTGACCGCCACATCCACCTGCTTGTTGATGACCGACAACAGGTTGGTTTCATGGTTGCTGGAACGCATGGTCTTGAAGAAGGTCTTGGGTTCGATCTTGTTGGCGGCCCACAGGTAGTAGCCGGGCACGGCGGTGCCGGACGTGGAGTTGGGATCGCCCGCGCCGTAGCTCAGTTTGCCCGGGCTCTTCAACACGTCATCCAGCGTCTTCAGGTTGCTGTCCTTGTTGACGATCAAGAGCGACCAATAGCCGGGGTTGCCGTCCTTGTCGATGACCGAGGCGAACACTTCGCCCTTGGCGCGGTCCACGGCTTCGATGGCCGACTTGTTGCCGAACCAGGCCACCTGCACCTTGTTGAAGCGCATGCCTTCGATGATGCCGGCGTAGTCCGACGCGAAGAAGGGTTTGACCGGCACGCCGATGGCGCGGCTCATGTCGTCAATGACGGGCTGCCAGACGGACTTCAGGTTGGTCGATGATTCGGTCGAGATGATGCCGAAGTTCAGCGTCTTGGCCTCTTCCGCGTGGGCTTGCGTGGACAAGGCCGCGGCGGCGATCAGGGTAACGAAGGTTCTGCGTAGCATGGGTGGCTCCGGGGTAGGAAGGGGCAAAGATGCCGCAAGGGCGGCATCAAAAAAAGCAATCAGGCGGCCTGCGCCAGCGTGGGCAGCGCCGCCAGGGCCGGCGACGGCTGCGTGTACTCGGGCAGCAGTTCGCTGAGTTCCGAGCCATACAGGTCGCGCAGCATTTCGGGGGTCAGGTCAGTGGCGCGGCCGTCGTACACGACCTTGCCGTGGCGCAGCGCCACCACGCGTGGGCAGTAGCGCAGGGCCACATCCACCTGGTGCAGCGACACCACCACCGCCACCTTGCGGCTGCGGTTGATCTGGGCCAGCGTGTCCATCACACGGCGCGACGACTCGGGGTCCAGCGATGCAATGGGTTCGTCGGCCAGGATCACGCGCGCGTTCTGCACCAGCGTGCGTGCGATCGCGGCGCGCTGCTGCTGGCCGCCGGACAGCGTCGACGCGCGTTGAAATGCATAGTCGTCTATACCAACTTGGGCAAGCGCTTCCAGCCCCTGGCGCACTTCATCGCGCAGGAACCAGCGCGTCAGGCTGCGCCAGAGCGGCACGCGCGGCAACATGCCGGTCAAGACGTTGGTGATGACCGGCAGGCGGCCCACCAGGTTGAACTGCTGGAACACGAAGCCGATGCCGGCGCGCGCCGCGCGCACGTCGCGGCTAAGGCGGCCATTGCGCTGGATGAGCTGGCCGTTGACCGTTACGCTGCCCGTGCCCGACTCACCCGCATCGCCCGCCACGAAACCCGCCAGATGGCGCAACAAGGTGGACTTGCCCGAGCCCGAGGCCCCCAGCAGCGCCACCATTTCGCCGTCGGCCACTTGCAGGCTGACGTTATCCAGCGCCTTGGTCCCGGCATGGAACGTTTTGCTCAAGGCCTGTACTTCGATGGCGTATGTCATCGCCTGATCCCCTTGGATGTGGTCATTGCGGCATTCTGTTTTGGCGGCATGACAGTGCGATGACCCGGCAAGCGGAACCGGCAAGAGAAAAATCAGGGCCGGTAAGCGACTGAAAGATTGCCGTCACAAACCGCTTTGCGGACAGCTTGCGGCAGGCGGCGGCGCAGGTATATTCGAGGTGTTATCCCCATGCCTGGCGCTTATCATGATCAAAGGTTCCTGCCTGTGCGGCCGCGTGGCTTACGAGATCGACGGCCCCCTCACCGATGCCCTGAACTGCCACTGCGTCATGTGCCGCAAGTCGCACGGCGCGGCTTTTCGAAGCCGTGCCTCGGTGCAAGCGGTTGATTTCAAATGGACCAAGGGCGAAAACCACATCACTTGGTATGCCTCGTCGCCGGGCAATTACCGGGGTTTCTGCGAAGCCTGCGGCACGCCCCTGCTCAGCCGCTTCGACCACGCACCCGACGCCTATGGCCTGCCGCTGGGCGCCCTGGACGACGACCCCGGCGTCAAGCCCGCCGCGCACTGCCACGTGGCCAGCAAGGCGCCGTGGTTCGACATCACCGACGATTTACCCCAGTATCCCGACAACTTTCCCGCCGAGATCGAATCGCACCAGCAAACCGTTACATAAACCAGCAAGCGGAAGCGCTGCCGCCCGGCGGCGCGCCCGCTGGGGCTCTGCGGCTTGCGCCCCCGCGGAGCAGAGTCGTTCAGCAGCAACTATCACGGTGCTGCCACGGATAAATACTGGCTAAGCGCAGCGCTTTGCAGTAACATCAGTCCGTGATTTTTCCGCAAAAACCGGGCTTCGGTCACTCTGCGTGCCAACCTGTACTCCTTCGGGCAACGCCCCTAGATACCCAGGCTGCTCCCGGTTTGGTTGAGATAAGCCACTGGATAGTCCAATGGATTACCCACCACGGGATCGCCCGGTTGGACGTCACTGGGGAATCTTGCCGAGCAACCTCACCGAGTGACCTCACTGAGCGATCTCACCCCAGCCCACGCGCCGCAACCCCTGCGCCGCAAGGTATCGCAGCAACGCTCCAACCCGCTTCTTCCGGAGCTGTGCAATTGCACGGCATCGCGACCAAGCCGCGCCCCGCGCGCACATTGCCCACGCTGCGCGAGTATCCGCCATTTCAGACATCCGCTTCGGATGCCGTGGCCTTTACCCGCGCTTGCCCGAACGTTTTACGTTCAACCGCTGGACCTGGTTATCTGTGTCCAACGCGCATGCCGCTTCGTGCGGCGCGTCATGCCGCCGGCCTGGCTGCGCGTATTGATCAAGGAGTAGAGAATGGCTAAAGAAGAACTCATCGAATTGGATGGCATTGTTGACGAAGTGCTGCCCGATAGCCGCTACCGCGTCAAACTGGACAACGGCATCGAAGTCGGCGCTTACGCCTCCGGCCGTATCCGCAAGCACCGCATCCGCATCCTGGCGGGTGACCGTGTCACCCTGGAAATGTCGCCTTATGACCTGACCAAGGGCCGCATCAATTTCCGCCACAAGGACGAACGCGCTCCCGCGCCGCACCGTCCCCAGCAATACCGCCGTTAAGCCAGGGCCTCAGGGCCGGCCTGTTGGCCGGCTCCCCCTGGCTTTTCGTCGCCCGGCCACTGGGCGCACCGCCCTTAAGGCCACGGCGCGACATGCCGTAATGCGTGGAACGTCCGTTCGTGAAAAAATGGCAAGCTGCTCAGGCGCAATGTCTGGCAGGAAACGCATGAAGCAAGATGGATTTCAAAGAAGAACTGCAAGCCGCTGCTGACCAGCTTTCCCTGGCGCGAAGAAAGTTCGCGAAAGGGGAGGAAGGCCTGCGCCTTTTGCATCAGTCGCGCGAGGCGTTCATCAACAGCCTGCGCAATACCGGCCTGACGTACTCCGAAGCCAAGGTCAAGTACGACAACTGCCTGGACGAGCAAGAGGCCGCGCAGCACGACGTGCGCCAGCAGATGGACTATGCCGAGCGCATGCACCAGTACGTGCTGAACAAGATCGCGCAGCAGACGGCCACCGCCTGATGCGCGCGCCGGGCACGCCGGCCCGGCATTGAACCAGCGGAATCAGGGCTTGAAGGCCCCGATGAAAATGGCCGGGTCCACCCGCGCATCATTCAGGCTGATGTTCCAGTGCAAATGCGGGCCGGTCGCGCGCCCCGTGGCGCCCACCTTGCCCACCACGCCACCTCGCGGCACCTCGTCGCCCACCTTCACGTCTACGGCCGACATATGGCAGAACATGCTGATGAAGCCCTGGCCGTGGTCGACGAACACGGTCTTGCCGTTGAAGAAATAATCCCCCACCAGCACCACCACGCCCGCCGCCGGCGCCTTGATCGGCGTGCCCGCGGGCACGGCGAAGTCCAGCCCTGAATGCGGATTGCGTTCCTGGCCGTTGAAAAACCGGCGCAGCCCGAACGGGCTGGACAGGCGGCCACCGTTCACGGGGCGGTCCAGCAGTACATTGCTGGGCGTGACCCCGGCGCGATACGTCCGATAGGCCGCAACCTGCTCGGCCAGCTCGCGTTCGATGCGCTTCATGTCGTCTGGATTGGGATCCACCTGGCGCCGATTCTTCAGGGTGATGTGCTGCGCCACGTAGTCCTTGGCGCCCACCTTGAACGCCAGCTTGCGTTCGCCGTTGGCGTCGCGCACCACGGCGTGCTGCTCGCCCGGCTTTGCGGTAAGCGGGATGCCCACCACGGCGATCCATTGTTTGCCTTCTTCACGCAGGACCATCACGCGCCGGTCCTGGAACGTGACTTCGGGCGCAATGTCGGCATCGCCCAGCGCCAAGACGGCCACGCCGCCCGGCACCGGGGCATTCAGCTTGCGTGAAATGTAGCCTTGCTGGACTGCCGCCCGCGCGGGCAGCCCCATCAACACGGCCGCGGTCGCAACGCCCAGCCGCAGTACGGCGCGGCGCGAGGTCAAGGCGTTCACAGACACAGGTTCGCAGGCTCGATGATGCTTTGGTCGCGGCGGGCGATGCGCGTCGACAGGCGCGTTTCGGTCTTGCCCTGCCAGGTGGTGGTGGTCAGCACGGCTTCGACGCCCAAGCTGTCTGCCTGGATCAATTCAAATCCATTACGCACCGCCTTCTGCTCGAAGTTGACGCCCATGTTCTTCCAGGCGTTGGCCACGCAGGTCGTGTAGGCCTCGGCTGTGCGCTGGGTGGATCCGTAAAAAACGGGCTCGCGATCACGCACGTCTTTGACGTTGGCGCAGGCCGACAGGGTAGCCAGGACGGTAAGGGACAGGGCAATACGAACCTTCATGACGGGCGAACTCTCAAGCAAAAAGTGGATGGGCGGCCAAAACTATAACGCAGCGCTATCACGCAGCAGCGCCTCAGGAACGGGGCGCGCGGCGGGCCGACTTGGGGCGGAAGGCATCGATGACCTCGGGGCGCGTCTCGGCGTAAGGCCCGCCGATCAGATCGATGCAATACGGGACGGCGGCAAAGATTCCCGGTGCGATGACGGCGCCATCTTCGTCCTTCAGCCCTTCCAGGGTCTCGCGGATGGACTTCGGCTGCCCCGGCAGATTCACGATCAGCGCGGCATGCGAAGGCGTTTCGCGGATGACGGCGACCTGCCTGGACAGAATGGCCGTGGGCACAAAGCGCAGGCTGATCTGGCGCATCTGTTCCCCGAAACCCGGCATTTCTTTCGTCCCCACGGCCAAGGTGGCCTCGGGGGTAACGTCGCGGCGGGCCGGGCCCGTGCCGCCGGTGGTCAGCACCAGGTCGCAGCCACAGAGGTCGACAAGCTCGATCAGGGTGTCGGAAATGCGCGCGGGTTCGTCAGGAATCAGGCGGTCCACCGCCTGCCAGGGCGATACCAGCGCCGAGCCCAGCCATTCACGCAAGGCGGGCAGGCCCTGATCCTGATAGGCGCCGCTTGAAGCGCGGTCAGAAACGGACACCAGGCCGATGATCAGGTCGTCGGGATGGCGGCGGGCGATTCGGGTTGTGGTGGTCATGGCGTAGGCGTAATAGAGGAAAAGGGCAGTACGGGCGGCCAAGCATGGCACGCGACGCGGTCAATCATGGAAATCCAGAAGACAGCCGCGGTGTCGATGCTATCGCATTCTTTCCCAGGCGAACGGTGGCCGGTCCCGTCCGCCTGGCTCGTTCCGCCCTGTGGCAAAAAAGCGAATCGGTCCGCGGCCCCATTTACCGCGCTTGTTCGCGCCACGGGCGCTGGATAACATTCGCTAACAAAAATATTCCCGGCTGGCGCGCCCCTTCCCCCCTCTTGGCTTCCATGTTCAAACGACCGTTACGCCAGCACGCGCTGGCCGCCGCGCTGGCCTTGTCGAGCGCCGCTGCCGTGGCCGCGCTTGCCTGGCACGCCTTAGCCTTGAAGACGGAACCCGTGCCCGCCGCGGCACCCGGCATCTACATCCCCAACCTGGGCAACACGCTGCATGAGCAGACGCGCAACCTGTCGCGGCTGAGCCAGGCGCTGCGCATCGGGGACCGGCTCGTGATTCTGGGTTCGTCCGAATTGACCAGCAACGATCTGCGCTTCGTCCCCTACCGCTATCTGGCCGAAGAACTCCAGATGCCCGTGCTGGCCTACGGCCATTCGGGCTTTCAGTCCCTGGGCATGCAATTGGTGCTGGCCGCGCTGGCCGACGATTTGTCGCCAGACTCGCGCGTGGTGGTGATGCTGTCGCCCGGCTGGTTCGACGGCGACGGCGGGCTGGGCGTCGACGAATTCAAGGAACACGCCAACCCGCTGCTGCCCCGTCTGGTGAAGCAGCCCGAAGCCCGTGCCGAGCTGGCGCGCTGGCTGCGCGACAAGGGCGACGCGGGCGTGGCATGGTCGATGCTGGCCGAGCAGGCCTATGTGTTCCGCCAGCGCCTGGTCGACCTGTGGGCGCCCGCGCATGCCGCGCCGCCCCCGGAGCGCGAACGCGAAGGCCCCGCGCCCGCCGCCCGCGTGGTGGACTGGGACGCGCTGGCGGAAGAAGCCCAACGCGCAGAGCAGGACCTGATGGCGGGCAACCGCTACGCGGTGCGCGACGATTTCTTCAACAAATACCTGCGCAGCATCCCGGAAGGCGGCAAGACCGCCTTTCAGCCGCAGCCCCTGACGGGCCGCGCAGAATTGCGCGAGCTCAATGCGTTGATGGCGTTGCTGCATCAGCGTGGCGTGAATGCGCTGTTTGTGATGCAGCCCCTGCACCCGATGGTCTTCAAGGACCTGCATCGGTTTGACCCCGTGCAAAAGGAAGTCGCCACGCTGTGCCAGCGCTACGCGATGACCTGCCTGGACATGTATGGCGCGCCCTACGAAGTGGGCATGCTGCGTGACGTGCAGCACCTGGGTGAACTGGGCTGGCTGCGCGTGAACCGGAAGATTGCCGAGGTATTCCGCCCATGACGCCCGCCCCGGCCCGCCAAGGCAGGTTTCGCTGCCCTCCATTGAATTGACGCCCTCATGAAAAGAACGCTTTGGCTGTGCCTGCTGTATCTGGGCGTGCTCGCCGTGCTGCTGATCCAGGCGGACACCGCCGCCAACCTGGGTAAACCGATGGAGATCGAGTTTCAGTACTCGAAATTCTGACGGCCTAGCCCGTCGGACAGGTGAAATTTGGTTTTCCGACGCAACCAGGCCACGGTCACAAATCTGCAATAATCGGCTCCTCACGCCGGAACCTCGCCCCCCGCCTCCATGTTCGACCTCTTCCACGGCCTAGACCTCTGGGTCGGCCTCAGCCTTGTGCTGGCCCTGACATTCGTCCTGGCCTTCGAATTCATCAATGGTTTCCACGACACGGCCAATGCCGTGGCCACGGTGATCTATACCAAGGCCATGCCGCCGCATCTTGCGGTGGTGCTGTCCGGCATCTTCAACTTCCTGGGCGTGCTGCTGGGCGGCGTGGGGGTGGCCTACGCCATCGTCCACCTGCTGCCGGTGGAGCTGCTGATCAACGTGGATACCGGCCGCGGCCTGGCCATGGTGTTCGCCATGCTGGCGGCCGCCATCGCCTGGAACCTGGGCACCTGGTACTTCGGCATTCCGGCATCCAGCTCGCACACGCTGATCGGCTCGATCCTGGGCGTGGGTCTGGCCAACGCCCTGATCACCGATCTGCCGCTGGCGGACGGCGTGAACTGGGGCAAGGCCATCGACATCGGCATGTCGCTGGTGGCCTCGCCCATCGCCGGCTTCCTGGTGGCGGGCGGCCTGCTGCTGCTGCTCAAGCGCTGGCTGCCGCTGTCGAAAATGCACAAGACGCCGGAGCAGCGCCGCGCCATCGACAATAAAAAGCATCCGCCGTTCTGGAACCGTCTGGTGCTGGTGCTGTCGGCCATGGGCGTGAGCTTCGTGCACGGCTCGAATGACGGCCAGAAGGGCATCGGCCTGATCATGCTGGTGCTGATCGGCATCGTGCCCGCCAACTTCGTGCTGGACACCACCAGCACCACCTACCAGATTGAACGCACGCGCGACGCGGCCAATCACCTGAACGTGTTCTACCACCGCAACGAAGCGATGCTGGGCGACTTCCTGGCGCTCAAGCGCCCGGACGCCACGACGGAACTGCCGCCCACCTTCCGCTGCGACCCCAAGCTGACCGTGCCGACCATTGCGGCGCTGCAAACCGATCTGGCCGGCGTCAGCAACTATGCCGACCTGTCGCCCGAGAAGCGCATCGACGTGCGCCGCTATCTGCTCTGTCTGGACGACACGGCCAAGAAGGTATCCAGCATTGAAGGGCTGCCCGCCCGCGAACGCGCCGACCTGCAACGCCTGCGCGCCGACCTTACCGCCACCACCGAATACGCGCCCTTCTGGGTCATCGTGGCCGTGGCCCTGGCGCTGGGCGCGGGCACCATGGTGGGCTGGCGCCGCGTGGTGCTGACGGTGGGCGAAAAGATCGGCAAGCAAGGCATGACGTACGCGCAGGGCATGTCGGCGCAGGTGACGGCGGTTGCCGCCATCGGGCTGGCCAACGTGTTCAGCCTGCCCGTGTCCACCACCCACGTGCTGTCCTCGGGCGTGGCGGGCACGATGATCGCCAACAAGACCGGCCTGCAAGGCAATACGGTGCGCAACATCCTGCTGGCCTGGGTGCTGACCCTACCTGCGTCCATGGCGTTGGCGGCCGCGCTGTTCTGGCTTGGCGTTCAGATCTCGGGATAAGGCCACAAACGGCCGCGCGGGCAATCCGCGCGGCCGCTGCAACACAGTGGCGACCGCGTCGGGCTTTTCTTGGCACGCGGTCCGCGTCTACCATGGCGCCATGGCTACCCAGACTCCCTCCCCCATCCCGACCCTGCATTACATTTTCGACCCGCTTTGCGGCTGGTGCTATGGCGCCGCCCCGCTGGTGGACGCAGCCCGCGGCGTTGCCGGCCTGTACGTAGCGCCCCACGGCGGCGGCATGATGACGGGCGGCAACCGCCAGCCGGTTACCGATGCGCTGCGCCGCTACGTCATGGCGCACGACGAACGCATCGCCAGCATGAGCGGACAAGCCTTCGGCAAGGACTACTTCGACGGTCTGCTGCGCGACACCGACGCGGTGTTTGATTCCGAGCCCCCCACCACCGCCATCCTGGCTGCCGAAGAACTCGCCGGCCGCGGGCTGGACCTGCTCAAGCGCGTGCAGCACGCGCACTATGTGGAAGGCCGCCGCATCGCCGACTCCGCCGTGCTCAAGACGCTGGCCCGCGAGATCGGTCTGGACGGCGCCACGTTTGATGCCGCGTATGACGCCACCCAGGGCGCGGACACGGCGGCGCACATCGCGGCCAGCCGCCAACTGCTGGCGCAGGTGGGCGGCAGCGGTTTCCCCACGCTGGTGCTTGAACAGCGCGGCATCCGTACCCTGTTGGAACCCGGCCGCTACCTGGGCCGCCCGGAGCAATGGCAGGCAGACCTGCGCAGCCGCATTCAGGCCGGCGGCTGATCGGTCAGGACTCTTCGATGTCGCCGTCGCGTTGCAAGGCCCGGTGCATGGCCGGGCGCGCGGCCAGCCGTTCCAGATAGGCGTTGAACACGGGCGATTCGGGTATCACCTTCACCTGCACCATGTATTGCAGTGACCCGCCCAGCACGATGTCGACGGCCGAAAACCTATCACCCAGAAAATACGGCCGGGCCTGCAGCACCCGGGTCAGCACCTGTTCGACCTCGTCGGCCGACCCCCAACCCGGCCCGCCGTCCTGGTGCGGGCGCTTGAATGCGCGCTCCACCATGGCCGGCTCGAACACGCCAGTGGAATACGCCAACCACGTCAGGTAGGGGCCGCGCTGGGCATCGCCCACCAAGGGTCCCAGCCCTTTTTCAGGGAACAGATCGGTCAGGTACAGCGCGATGGCCGGGGTTTCGAAGATGGGCACGCCGTCGTGCACCAGGGCGGGCACCTTGCGGTGGGGATGGATGTCGATGTAATCGGCGGGCATGTGTCCCGCGCTGTCGGTGCCGCGGATGGACACCATTTCGGTGTCGTAGGGCACGCCCAATTCCTCAAGCAGCCACAACACCCTGAACGACCGCGAGCGCGGCGCATGGTAAAGCGTAAGCATGGTCGGCCTCCTCTGCGTTGGACATCGACCATTTTGCCTTGCGCCGCGCGCGGACGAAAGCCGCCGAAATGACTACTGATCCGCCTCGCCCAGGGCGCGCAACTGCGCTTTCAGGCGCCGTACCTCTTGGCTCAGGTCCAGAATCAGCGCCACCGCGTCCAGGCTGGCGCCAAAGTCGTGCTCCAGCCGGCGCGCGTGCAAGGCGCGCTGCAGGTCCATGCTGTAGAAGCACCATTCCGACGGTTGACGCCCCCTGGCAGTGACGATGCCGACTTCAACCAGTTGGGCCACCCATTCCACTTCCGCATGGCAGGCGCGCGCCAGGTCGTCGGCGCTGAGCGGCTGCGATTTGCCCACGACAGTGGCGCTGGTGATGACAAGTTTGCTCATGATCAGACCCCCATGTGGCGTCGCGGGTTGAACGGCGCCTCCTGCTGCAGCTTGCGGTAGGCCGCCTTGGCCGCATCGCTATCAGCGGGCGGCAGCACCAGGTCCAGTACCAGGTAAAGGTCGCCCGGCGGATCTCCCGGTATGCCGCGCCCGCGCAGCCGCAGCTTGCGGCCGTTGCCCGATCCCGCGGGAATGGAGACTTCAACCGTGCCGCCCGGCGTGGGCGCATTCACCTTTGAACCCAGCGCCGCTTCCCAGGGGGCCACCGGCAGCGTCATGTACAGGTCACGCCCTTCGACGCGATAGCGCGGATGCGGCTTGAAGCGCACCTCAAGGTAAAGGTCGCCGTTTTCGCCGCCGCCATAGCCGGGCATGCCCTGCCCGGACAGCCGGATGAACTGGCCTTCGCGCACGCCCGCCGGAATGCGCACGCTGAGGGTGCGCGTCTGCAGATGCGGTCGGCCTTGCGCGTCCATCTCCATGGCGCGCAGGCTGATGTCGCGCGTGGCGCCATGGATGGCGTCTTCCAGATCAACCTCGATGGCGGCGTGATGGTCGTCGCCGCGTGCGCGGAATTCCTGCTGGCTGGCGCCGCCTGGGCCGGCGCGGTGGCCGCGTTGGCCACGCCCGCCAAACAGCGACGAGAAAAATTCACTGAACTGCGCTTCATCGCCGGGCGCCGCGCCCCGGTGGAATTCAAAGCCTTCGTCCCAGCCGGGAGGCGGCTGGAAGCCGCCATCGGGCGACACGCCCGCCGCCAGGTTGTCATAGGCCAGCCGCTTTTCCTGGTCGCGCAGCACGTCATAGGCTTCGTTGACGTCGCGCATGCGGACTTCGGCGTCGCTTTCCTTGCTGACGTCGGGGTGGTATTTACGGGCGAGCTTGCGGTAGGCGCGCCGGATCTCGTCTTCCGACGCGCTGCGCTCCACCCCCAGAATGCTGTAGTAGTCCTTGAACTCCATATGCAGCTCACCTTAAAGGTTTCGGCCGCTGTGGCGTCGTGCCGCCACAGGCCTGGAATATCAACAAGATAGGGGCTGCGAACCGATTTATCAATGCGCAATATCAGACCAAGCCGTGGATGCGGCATGTCACCCGAGTGGCGTAGTATCTGCTTTTTACCCGCAGCCAAGCGATAGCCGCTGCCCCACTCCACGCAGGATCCACAATGAAGATGAGCAACATCCCCTTCGGCACCACGGACTGGTCCGAAGTCGAACGCACCGAACACGCCGGCGACACCGGCATGGCGTACTGGCGCACCCGCCAATTCGGCGACCTGCGCGTGCGCATGGTGGAATACACGGCGGGCTACCTGGCCGACCACTGGTGCACCAAGGGCCACATCCTTTTCTGTCTGGAAGGCGAGCTGCACACCGAGCTTGAAGACGGCCGCCAATTCGTGCTGACTCCCGGCATGAGCTACCAGGTAGCCGACCAGGCCGAACCGCACCGCTCGTCCACCGCCACGGGCGCGAAGCTCTTCATTGTTGACTGATGCGCCCACGCGACACGCAAAATTGCCGTTGCGTTACGCTTTGCCCTTCATGCGGCCCGGCGCCGCATGTCGATTCATTGCCGCATTGCCAGACCCCCGCCTGACCGGAGATTAAAGTGGGCGCCCCGATTACGCTATATGTCGATTCCCAGTTCCTCAGCCCCTACGCCATGTCGGTGTATGTGGCGCTGAGCGAAAAGCAATTGCCTTTCGAAATACGCCCCATCGACCTGAGCGCTGGCGAACAGTGGATGCAACCCTATCAATGCCGCGCGCTGACCGCGCGCGTGCCGGCGCTGACGCATGACGACTTCAATCTGACTGAATCCAGCGTGATCACGGAGTACCTGGACGAGGTCTTCCCGCCCCCCCGACATGCTGCCCTGTATCCGCAAGCCGTCCGCTTCCGCGCCCGCGCCCGCCAATTGCAGGCCTGGTTGCGCAGTGACCTGACCGCCTTGCGCCAGGAACGCCCCACCGAAACCGTGTTCTACGGCGCGACGGGCCAGCCCTTGTCCGACGCGGCGCACGCGGCCTCGGCCAAGCTGCTCCGGGTAGCCAGCCATCTGCTCCCGGCGGGCCAGGCCAATCTGTTTGAACAATGGTGTATCGCCGACCTGGATTTGGCGGTCATGCTGAAGCGCCTGGCCCAGGACGACCTGCCCGACCCCTTGCGCGCTTATGTCGACGCCCAATGGCAGCGCCCATCAGTTCAAAAATGGCTGGAACACAACGCCGCCGCCCGCGACTGACAACGAACCGATGCAAGGCCGTCGAAAACAATAAAAAGGGACGGCTGGATTCACTGCGGATTACCGAGTTTTAATCGCTGAAATGTTGCGGCGCAGCATTCGTTGCGGTGTAATGGTGAGGTCAACTTAGCCGGCTCCACTTGGGGCCGGTCCGACGGTCTTTCGCCGTCGGGCGCCACTTACAGGAGATCGCCATGGCCGATTCCGGCAACGATCGCGTCCCCACCCCGTCCTTCAATCCCTGGACGGCCGCCTACGAATATGCCGTGGATGCCTGGCAACGTGGCGTGCTCTACGCCGACGTGCTGCGCCAGCGCGGCAACCAGTACCACGAACACATGGCCAAGCGCGCACCCAACGTGCTGAGCATGGAGTTCGAACTGGTGATGGATGGCCGCGAGCTGCCCCGCCCCGTCAACTACGGGCTGTTGCGCATCCAGCCGCCCGAAGGCGTGGAAACCGACCCGATCAAGCGTCCCTTCCTGGTGGTGGACCCGCGCGCCGGGCACGGCCCGGGCATCGGCGGCTTCAAGCCGGAAAGCGAAATTGGCGTGGCGGTGCGAGCCGGACACCCCTGCTACTTCGCCACCTTCCTGCCGCAGCCCATGCCGGAACAGACCGTCGAAGACGTGATGATGGCCGAAGCCCGCTTCCTGGAAGAGATCATCGCGCTGCACCCCGACGCCGAAGGCAAGCCCGTGGTGGTGGCCAATTGCCAGGCCGGCTGGCAGATCATGATGACCGCCGCCGTGCGCCCCGAACTGTTCGGCCCCATCATCGTGGCTGGTGCCCCGCTGTCGTACTGGGCGGGCTGGCGCGGCATGAATCCCATGCGCTATTCCGGCGGCCTGTTGGGCGGCAGCTGGTTGACGGCGATGACCAGCGACCTGGGCAACGGCAAATTCGACGGCGCCTGGCTGGTGCAGAACTTCGAAAACCTGAATCCGGCCAACACCTTGTGGTCCAAGCAGTACAACCTGTATTCCAAGGTGGACACCGAAGCCGACCGCTACCTGAGCTTTGAAAAATGGTGGGGCGGCCACGTTTTCCTGAACGGCCCCGAAATCCAGTACATCGTCGACAACCTGTTCGTGGGCAACCGCCTGGCGACCGCGGGCCTGGTCACCTCCGACGGCATCCGTATCGACCTGCGCAATATCCGTTCGCCCATCGTGGTGTTCTGCTCCAAGGGCGACAACATCACGCCCCCGCCGCAGGCGCTGGGCTGGATTCCCGACCTGTACCAGAACGAAGCCGAAGTGCTGGCCCACGGGCAGACCATCGTCTATGCCGTGCATGAGAGCATTGGCCACCTGGGCATCTTCGTGTCGGGCAGCGTGGCCCGCAAGGAACACCAGGAATTCACGTCGAACATCGACATGATCGACGTGCTCCCGCCCGGCATCTACCAGGCGGAAATCGCCGACAAAACGCCCGACACGCCCAATGCCGACCTGGCGTTTGGCAACTACGTGCTGTCGTTCGAGCAGCGCACGCTGGACGATGTGCGCACCATTGTCGACCGCAAGGAAGAAGACGATAAGCGCTTTGCCGCCGTGGCCCGCATCTCGGACATCAACCTGGGCATGTACCGCAGCTTCATGCAGCCCTGGCTGCGCGCGCTGGTCACGCCGCAATCGGCGGAATGGTCGCAGCGCCTGCATCCGTTGCGCTTGCCGTATGAGTTGATCTCGGACCGCAACCCGGCCATCGCCCCCATCGCGAAGGTTGCCGAACAGGTGCGCGAACACCGCCAGCCGGTGTCCGAGTCCAACCCGTTCCTGATGGCGCAGGAAATGTTTTCCAACTGGGTCGAGACCAGCCTGAACATCTGGCAGGAAATGCGCGATTCAGCGGACGAGCGCACCTTCATGGGCGTATACGGTTCGCCGCTGGTGCAGGACCTGGCCGGGCTGGGCGCGCGTTCCGGCCCGCCGCGCAAGCACCCCGGCGTGTCGCCCGAACACCGCCGCTTCATGGAAGAGCGCACCGCCGATCTGCGTTCGCTGTTGCAGGAAGGCGGCTTGCGCGTGGCGGCCATCCGCATGCTGCTGTATGTGTCGGGGGCCGAGGGCGGCCTGGACGAACGCAGCTTTGCGCTGATCCGCAAAGTGCGCGCCGAATCCGACAACGCCATGACCTTGCAGGAATTCAAGGACACCATCCGCGACCAGGCCTTGATCCTGACGCTGGATTCCGACGCCGCCATCCAGGCCATGCCGCGCCTGTTGGAGAAGTCGTCCGCCGCCGCGATCCGCGACGCGCTGAAAACGATGAAGCACGTGCTGGAAGCCGCTGAACCGCTTAGCCCGGCGGCACGTGACAGCCTGACGGAAATGGAGCGCATCTTCGAAGCTGCCGAACGCCGGGCTCAGAAACGCGCCCAGGCCGATGCGCCCGCCCAACTGGAAGCCGAGCCCGCCCCCACCGCCCCCGCGTTGAATCTGATCGACGCGGCCGCACAGGTGCCGTCCAAGACCGCCCAGCCGCATCCGGCGGCGGCAAAGTCAGCGACGAAGGTGGCGACGAAGGCCGCGACAAAGGCCGCAACCAAGGCAGTAACCCGGACGGCATCGAAGGCGACTACGAAGGCAGTACCGAAGGCAGTACCGAAGGCAGTACCGAAGACCGCAACGGAGGCGGCACCCAAGGCAGCAACGAAAGCAGCCAAGCCCGCCGCAAAGCGCAGCACAAAAGCCGCCGCGCAACCCGCTAAACAACCCGCCAAGGCCAAGCGCGCATGACACTGACCACGTCCACGCATTACGACACGCTGATCGCCCGCGCGCAGACGCTGGAACCGGCCTTCTGCGCCATCGCCCACCCCTGCGACGAACCCTCGCTTTCCGCCGCGCTGGAAGCCCGCGACCTGGGCCTCTTGCACCCCATCCTGGTGGGGCCGGAAAAGAAGATCCGCGACACGGCGGCCCAGTTCAATCTGAACCTGGGCGATGCGCGCATTGTTGACGCGCCGCATAGCCACGCCGCCGCCGAAACCGCCGTGGCGCTGGTGCGCAATGGCGAGGCCACGCTGCTGATGAAAGGCAGCCTGCACACCGATGAACTGATGCACGAGGTCGTTGCGCGCACGACGGGCTTGCGCACCAGCCGCCGCATCAGCCATGTTTTCATCATGGAAGTGCCCACCTATGCCGGCCCGCTGTTCATCACGGACGCGGCCATCAACATCTTCCCTGACCTGGAAACCAAGGCCGACATCATCCGCAACGTGATCGACCTGCATCAAGGGCTGGGGCTGGGTGAGCCGCGCGTGGCGATCCTGTCGGCGGTGGAGCAGGTCACGCCCAACATTCCCAGCACCATCGAAGCGGCCGCCTTGTGCAAGATGGCCGACCGTGGCCAGATCACGGGCGGCCTGCTGGACGGCCCGCTGGCGCTGGACAACGCCATCAGCCCGGACGCAGCGCGCATCAAGGGCATACGCTCGCCCGTGGCGGGTGTGGCGCAGGTGCTGGTGGTGCCTGACCTGGAAGCGGGCAATATGCTGGCCAAGAACCTGACGTTCCTGGCCAATGCCGAAGCGGCCGGCATTGTGCTGGGCGCGCGCGTGCCCATCATCTTGACCAGCCGCGCCGACAGCCCGCGTTCGCGACTGGCATCGTGCGCGGTGGCGGCCATCTACGCGCACCATCTCAGCCAGTTGGCGGCCCGCCCCCTGGCCTGATCCATCCGCATCACCGCTACCGGACTCCAGAGCCATGAGTGATACCAGCGACACCATCCTCGTCATCAACGCCGGCAGTTCCAGCATCAAGTTCTACCTGTACGACATCGACGGCCAGCAGGAACTGGCGCCACGCTTGGGCGGCCAGTTGGAAGGCATCGGCACCTCGCACCCGAAGCTGCGGGTACGCGATGCGGCGGGCCGGACCTTGCTGGAACGCGATGTTGCCCCGAGCCACGCCCCCGACGTGCCCAACGCCCAGGAAGTGGTCGGCACCTGGTTGAGCGGCCACCTGGGCGGCGCGCCGCTGGCGGTGGGACACCGCGTGGTGCACGGCGGGCCGGACCTTTCCGAACCGGTGCTCATCGACGATAGCGTGCTGGCCAAGCTGGACACCTTCACGCCGCTTGCGCCGCTGCATCAGCCCAACAACCTGGCGCCCATCCGCGTGATCCGTGAACGCCGCCCGTGGATTCCACAGGTAGCCTGCTTCGACACGGCATTTCACCGCAGCCATTCCGACGTGGCCGATCGCTACGCGCTGCCCGAATCGCTGTACCAGGAAGGCGTGCGCCGCTACGGCTTTCATGGGCTGTCCTATGAATACATCGCGCAGCGCTTGAAGCAGGCGCTGCCCGAGCTGGCAATGGGCAAGATCATCACCGCGCACCTGGGGTCGGGCGTGTCCGCCTGCGCCATCCATGAAGGCAAGAGCGTGGACAGCACGATGGGCTTCACCGCGCTGGAAGGCCTGCCCATGGGCACGCGCCCCGGCCGGCTGGACGCGGGCGTGGTGCTGTGGATGATGGAACGCGGCATGGACCATGACCAGATCGAGCATCTGCTCTATCACGACTGCGGCATGAAGGGCCTGTCGGGCATCAGCAACGACATGCGCGAACTGCTGGCCAGCGATGCGCCCGCCGCGCAATTGGCGCTGAAGTATTTCGCGTGGCGCGTGGCCGAAGGCATGATCGGCCTGGGCTGCGCCATGAACGGCATCGACGGCATTGTGTTCACGGCCGGCGTGGGCGAGAACTCACCCCAGATCCGCCAGATGATTGCTGACCATTGGGGCTGGCTGGGCATCAAGCTGGACCCCGAACGCAATGCCCATCAAGGCCCCCGCATTTCCAGCGACGACAGCCGCATCGGCGTGTATGTGGTCCGCACGAATGAAGAACTGATCATCGCCCAGCACACGCTGGCCCTGGTACGCCAACGATGAGTACGCCAACCATGAACGCCTCCATCCCGAACCCGGCGTTGCCGCTGGCTGGCAAGCGCGGCCTGGTGACCGGCATCGCCAACGCCGATTCCATCGCCTGGGGCTGCGCCAAGGCGTTTCGTGCGATGGGCGCAGAACTGGCGGTGACCTATCTGAACGACAAGGCCCTGCCCCACGTCGAGCCGCTGGCCAGGCAGGTGGATGCGCCGCTGCTGATGCCGCTAAACCTATTGAACGACGGCGAACTGGAAGCCGTGTTCGACCGCATCACGGCCGAATGGGGCCACCTGGACTTCGTGCTGCACTCCATTGCCTTCGCCCCGCGCGACGACCTGCATGGCCGCGTGACGGACTGCTCGCGCGAGGGCTTTCTGCAAGCCATGGACGTATCGTGCTGGTCGTTCATCCGCATGGCGAAGCTGGCCGAACCGCTGATGGCCAAGGGCGGCGCTCTCTTCTGCATGAGCTATTACGGCTCGCAGATGGTGGTGGAGCACTACAACATGATGGGCCCGGTAAAGGCGGCGCTGGAATCCGCCACGCGCTATCTGGCCGCCGAGCTTGGCCCGCAAGGCATCCGCGTGCATGCGATTTCACCCGGGCCGCTGAAAACGCGCGCCGCCTCTGGCATTGCGGAATTCGACGCGCTGCTGGACCGCGCGCAAGCCAAGGCGCCCGCGCGCAGCCTGGTGTCCATCGACGATGTGGGCGAAGCCACCGCGTGGCTGGCCACCGACGCCGCGCGGCGCATGACCGGACAAACGCTGTACATCGACGGCGGTTATCACATCATCGATTAGGCTCAGGCCAGCGTGTCCGGCGGCCCCTGGCGGCGCCGCTCAATCGCCTCCACCGCCTGCTCGGGGCTGCCGAAGATATTGTCGCGGCCAATCTTCTTGACCAGACCCGAGCGCTCAAGCGCCATGCGGAACTGGCCGTGGCCGCCGGCCACCAGCATGGTGATATGGCGGTCGTCCAATTCGCGCTTCAGTTCATACAAGGCTTCCACCGCATCGGCATCAGCCTGCGTCATGGCTTCGGCGTCCAACACGAACCAGGTGGCATCGCCCGCCTGTTCCATGACTTCGCGCGCGCGTCGACGGAAAGCGTCGGCATTGAAGAACCAGACCGACGATTCGAACAGCCAGATCACCACGCCCGGCACGGGCTGCGCGTCGGGGTTCAGGTGCAACTTGCCCAGCACATATTCACCCGGTAGCCGGCCCAAGAGCGCGTCGCGCGGGTTGCCCGACACATACATGGCGTACAGCAAGGTCGCGCCCACCGACACCGCCACGCCCTGCAACACGCCAAAGCCCACCACGCCCACTGCCGCCAACACACCGAACGCCAGTTCGATGCGCGAAATGCGCGCCAGGCGCATGAATGCCTTGACGTCGAACAGGCTGGCCGCGGCCAACAGCAAGATCGCGGACAGCACAGCTTGCGGCAGCCAGTACAACGGCGCGCTCAACAAGCCCACGACAATCGCCAAGGCGACGGCCGCGCTGACACTGACCAGCGGCGACGAACCGCCGGCCACCAGCCCCACCGCCGTGCGCGAATCCGCGCCTGTCACGACAAAGCCTTGGAACAGGCCCGCCGCCACATTGGCCGCGCCGAAGCCCACCAGTTCGCGGTTGGGGTCCACATGTTCGCCGGTGCGGGCGGCAAAGCTGCGCGCCGTAACGATGCCGCTGGAAAAACTGACCACCAGCACCCCCGCCGCGCCCAAGAGCATGCTGTCCACGCCTTCCAGCCGCACGGGCAGGCTGATGCCCGGCAAGCCGGCCGGTACCTCACCCACCACCGCAATGCCCAGGCTGGGAAAATCAAACAGCCACGACAACAGACAGCCCCCCACCACCAGCAGGATCGGACCGGGCCAGGTTGGCCGCCAGCGTTTGACACCCAACAGCAACGCACACGAGGCCAGCCCCAGGATCAGGGTCGGAATCTGGATTTCCTGCACGCGCCGGGACAGTTCCAGAAACGGATGCACCAGCCCGGTGTTACGCAGCCCCACGCCTGTCAGCCCGCTCATTTGCGACACCGCCAACGTAATTGCCACGCCGGCCATATAGCCGATCAAGACGGGGCGCGACAGCAGATTGGCCAGCACGCCCAGCCGCAACACGCGGGCGATCAGGCAGCCCACGCCCACGGTCAGCGCAATGCCGGTGGCCGCCACCAGCCGGTCTTCGGGGGAGGTCAGCGCCATACCCGTGAGGGTGGCGGCGATCAGCGTGCAGGTGGCGGTGTCCGGCCCCACGACCAAGGTGCGCGACGAACCAAACAGCGCATAGCCCAGCATGCCGGCGATGGCGGCCCACAGACCGGCGACGGGGGGCACGCCCATCATCGCGGCATAGGCCAGGCCCACCGGCAAGGCCACGGCCGCCACGCTCAGCCCAGCCATGACATCGCGCCGCGCCGAGTCTCGAGTGATGCCTCGGAAATTGTTCAGGCCGGGAAAGAGACGGTAGTTCATGATGCTGCGAGACGACCTGATTGATGATGTTGCGCGATGGGCAGAGAGACCGCAAAGGCTACACCAAGCGACGCGCTTTGAACCGGATCCACATCAACAAGCCGGTGCATTTCATTCCTTTTTAGAATGAAGATCGTTGCATATTTATCTCTTTTATCGAAAAGCAGGATTGCGTAGAGTCCCCGCACAAGAAAAGCGGCACCCCGCCGCGTATTGCACACCGACATGGCCCGCCCCGCATCGATCACCCGACGCGAAGGACAGGGCCGGCACTTCTGGAGACTTGATGTCCTACACGTTCCTGCGCCGCGCCGGCCGCGCGCTTATTCTGGCCGCCTTTGCCGCGGGCGTTGCCCCGGCCGTACAGGCGCAAGCCTACCCCGACCGCCCCATCAAACTCGTCGTGCCTTGGCCGCCGGGCGGCGCAACCGATTCGTTGGGCCGCCTGTTGGCGCAGCGCCTGTCCGAACGACTGGGCCAGACGGTGATCGTGGACAACAAGGCAGGCGCGGGCGGCAACATCGGCACCGCGTCCTTCGTGCGTGAAAAGCCCGACGGCTACACGCTGTTGATGGCCACCAGTTCCACCAACGCGGCCAATCCGCACCTGTATGCGCGCCTGGGCTTCGATGCGGCAAAGGACTTCGCGCCGGTCGCCTTCGTGGCCGAGATTCCCAACATTCTTGAAGTGCCGAAGCAGTCGCCTTTTCAATCGGTCGCGGACGTGATCGCGGCCGCCAAGGCCGAACCCGGCAAATTGAATTACGGCTCGGGCGGCGTGGGCTCGTCACAGCATCTGGCGGGTTCGATGTTCAAGCATCTGACGGGCGCGGATGTGATGCACATTCCGTACAAGGGCAGTGGCCCGGCGGTGTCGGACCTGCTGGCCGGACAAGTCGACATGATGCTGGACACCGGTTCGCTGGCCCAGGTACAGGCGGGCGCCCTGCGCGCACTGGCCGTGGCCTCGCACCAGCGCCTGCCAGCCCTGCCGAATGTACCCACGTTCGAGGAGGCAGGCGTGCCGAAGATGTTTGCGTCGGCGTGGTACGGCATCGTGGCCCCGGCGGGCACGCCGAAAGACGTGGTGCAGCGCCTGAACCGGGAAGTCAATGCGGTCGTCGCCACCCCGGAGGTAAAGCAGCGCATGGAGAACATGGGCGCGCTGGTGCCGGCCGGCCAATCGCCGGAACAGTTCGGCGCGTTCATCCAATCGGAAATCAAGCGCTACGCAGAAATCGTGAAAATCTCCGGCGCCAAAATGGAATAAGGCGGGTCGGCTAAAAACCGGTCTTCAATGGCACGTAGGATGGGTGCAGCGCGAGCCGAACCTAAAGAAGAACACCAGCCCCAAACGCGCGAAACCCATCAAGCGGCATACGCATGTGGCTGAATTAGCCATTGCGCCTATGCTGCTTGATGGGTTTCGCGCGATAAGTTGCAGCGCTATTTCAGAGACCGTCTCGCGCTACACCCATCCTACGATGGGACGTTGCGCGATGGCTCCACCGCTTACGCCGCGCGTGCTTCCAGCACTGCCACGGCCGGCAGGGTCTTGCCTTCCAGGAATTCCAGGAATGCGCCGCCGCCCGTCGAGATGTAGCCGACTTGTTCGCCGATGCCGTACTTGGCGATGGCGGCCAACGTGTCGCCGCCGCCGGCGATCGAAAAGCCGTCGGACTCCGCAATCGCGCGCGCCACCACTTCGGTGCCGTTGGCGAACTGGTCGAATTCGAACACGCCCACCGGGCCGTTCCAGACGATGGTGCCGGCTTTCTTCAGGATCTCGGCCAACTGCGCCGCGGTTTGCGGACCGATGTCCAGGATCATGTCGTCGTCGGCCACATCGGTGGCGGCCTTGACCGTCGCTTCGGCGTCCGCGCCGAACGCCTTGGCGCACACCACGTCCACCGGAATCGGCACGGCCGCGCCGCGCTGCTTCATCATGTCGATCACGGCGCGCGCCTGCTCAACCTGATCAGGTTCCGCCAGCGACTTGCCGATGGGCAGCCCGGCGGCCAGCAAGAAGGTGTTGGCGATACCGCCGCCCACCACCAACTGGTCAACCTTGTCGGCCAGCGATTGCAGGATGGACAGCTTGGTCGACACCTTCGAGCCGCCCACAATCGCCACCAGCGGGCGCTTGGGTTCGTGCAGCGCACGGCCCAGGGCGTCGAGTTCGGCTGCCAGCAAGGGGCCGGCGCAGGCCACGGGCGCAAAGCGCGCGATGCCATGCGTGGTGGCTTCGGCGCGGTGGGCGGTGCCGAAGGCGTCATTGACATACACGTCGCACAGCGCGGCCATCTTCTTGGCCAGCGCTTCGTCGTCTTTCTTTTCGCCGACGTTCACGCGGCAGTTTTCCAGCAGCACGACCTGGCCGTGGTCCACTTGCACGCCATCGACCCAGTCACGCACCAATTGCACGGGCATGCCCAGCAATTCGGACAGGCGCTGGCCGACCTTGGCCAACGAATCGGCCTCGGTCAGCACGCCTTCTTTCGGGCGGCCCAGGTGGGACGTAACCATCACGGCGGCGCCGGCGTCCAGCGCCAGGCGAATGCCCGGCACGGACGCGCGGATGCGCGTGTCTTCGGAAATGCGGCCGGCGTCGTCGAACGGCACGTTCAAGTCGGCGCGGATAAACACACGCTTGCCGGACAGGGCGCCGGACTTGGCCAGCGCGGACAGGGTATTGACCTTGGACATATTTGCTTTCCTACGATAGGCGAACAAAGGGGACGAACCCATTTTCCGCATTGGCGGAAAACAAATCCGTCCCCTATGGACTGACCGTGTTGCTTACTTGGCCGACATCAGCGCGACGGTGGTGTCGAGCATGCGGTTCGAGAAGCCCCACTCGTTGTCGTACCAGGACGAGACCTTGACCAGACGGCCCGAGACCTTGGTCAGCGACGCGTCAACGGTGCTGGAGGCCGGGTTGTGGTTGTAGTCCACCGACACCAGGGGCTCGGTGTTGTAGTCCAGGATGCCCTTCAACTCGCCTTCCGACGCGGCCTTCAGGATGCTGTTCACTTCTTCGGCGGTCGTGTCGCGGCTGGCCACGAACGACAGGTCAACCAGCGACACGTTGATGGTCGGAACGCGGATGGCGTAGCCGTCCAGCTTGCCGTTCAGTTCCGGCAGCACCAGGCCCACGGCGGCGGCGGCGCCGGTCTTCGTGGGGATCATGCTCATGGTGGCCGAACGCGCGCGGCGCAGGTCTTCGTGATAGACGTCGGTCAGGACCTGGTCGTTGGTGTAGGCGTGAACGGTCGTCATCAGGCCGTTTTCCAGGCCCAGCTTGTCGTTCAGCGGCTTGACCAGCGGGGCCAGGCAGTTGGTGGTGCAGGACGCGTTCGAGATGACAGTGTCGGTCGACTTCAGCACGCCGTGGTTCACGCCGAACACGATGGTGGCGTCCACATCCTTGCCGCCCGGGGCCGAGATGATGACTTTCTTGGCGCCGCCCTTGATGTGCGCGCCGGCCTTTTCCTTGGTCGTGAAGAAGCCCGTGCATTCCAGGACCACGTCAACCTTGAGCTCGCCCCAGGGCAGTTCAGCCGGGTTGCGGTTGGCCAGCACGCGGATCTTGTCGCCGTTGACGACCATGAAGTCGCCGTCGACTTCGACGGTGCCCGGGAACTTGCCGTGGGCGGTGTCGTAGCGCGTCAAGTGCGCGTTCGTCTTGGGATCACCCAGGTCGTTGATGGCGACGATTTCGATATCGTGCTTCTTGCCACCTTCGTAGTGGGCACGCAGGATGTTGCGGCCGATGCGACCGTAACCATTGATGGCGACGCGAATAGTCATACTAAGCTCCCTTTTTTACAAAACCTGTTTGACGGTCTCGGCCACCTTGTCGGCGGTCAGCCCGAAGAACTTGAACAATGCGCCGGCCGGGGCGGACTCACCGTAGCGGTCGATGCCGACCACGGCGCCTTCCAGGCCCACGTACTTGTGCCAGAAGGCGGTCACGCCGGCTTCGACAGCCACGCGCGGCAGGCCCTTGGGCAGCACGGATTGTTTCCAGGCGGCGTCCTGCTTGTCGAATACGTCGGTGCTGGGCATGGAGACCACGCGCACGGCGATGCCTTCCTTAGCCAGTTGGGCTTGCGCGTCCAGCGCAATGGCCACTTCCGAGCCGGTGGCGATGATGACGGCGCGGGCGCCTTCGGCATCACGCAGCACGTAGCCGCCGCGCGCGATGGCGTCCACGGTGGCGGCATCGCGCGGCACGAACGGCAGGTTCTGGCGCGACAGCAACAGGGCCGTCGGGCCGCCGTCATGCACGTCCATGCCGATGCTGGTCGGGCGGGTCACGGCGGCATTCCAGGCCACGGCGGTTTCGGCCGTATCGCAAGGACGCCACAGGGACAGGTTGGGAATCAAACGCAGGCTGGCCGCGTGTTCGATGGATTGGTGGGTCGGGCCGTCTTCGCCCAGGCCGATCGAATCGTGGGTGAACACATGCACCACGCGCTGCTTCATCAGCGCGGCCATGCGGATGGCGTTGCGCGAGTAGTCAGAGAACGTCAGGAAGGTGCCGCCGAAAGGCAGGTAACCGCCGTGCAAGGCCACGCCGTTCATGATGGCGGCCATGCCGAATTCGCGCACGCCGTAGTTGATGTGGCGGCCGAACTGAATGCCCTTTTCGCCCGCGCGAACGGCGGCAACGCCCTTCCAGTCGGTGAAGTTGGAACCGGTCAGGTCGGCCGAGCCGCCCAGCATTTCGGGCAGCAGCGGCGCCAGCGCGGCGATCGCGAATTGCGAAGCCTTGCGGGTGGCGACCGTTTCGGCCTTTTCCAGGGTCGAGGCCAGGAAGGCCTTGAACTGGTCGGCGTAGCCCTCGGGCATTTCGCCCTTCATGCGGCGCGTGAATTCAGCGGCTTCGGCGGGGAACGCGGCGGCGTAGGCGTCAAACGCGGTCTGCCATTCGGCTTGGGCCGCGGCGCCCTGCTTGCGGCCATCCCAGCCGTCGTAGACGTCTTGCGGAATCTGGAACGGTTCCGACGACCAGCCCAGCGCGGCGCGCGTGGCGGCGATTTCGTCCTTGCCCAGCGGCGCGCCGTGCACGTTGTGGGTGCCGGCCATATTGGGCGAACCCTTGCCGATGACGGTGCGGCAGATCACCAGCGTGGGCTTTTCCGACTGCGAACGCGCGGCCTTGATGGCGGCGTCCACGGCGGCGACGTCGTGGCCGTCTACGCCACGGATCACGTTCCAGCCGTAGCCTTCGAAACGCTTGGCGGTGTCGTCGGCGAACCAGTGTTCAACGTGGCCGTCGATGGAGATGCCGTTGTCGTCATACAGCACGACCAGCTTGGACAGCTTCAACGTGCCGGCCAGCGAGCACACTTCGTGCGAGATGCCTTCCATCAGGCAGCCGTCGCCGGTGAAGGCGTAGGTGTGGTGGTCAACGATGGTGTGGCCGGGCTTGTTGAATTCAGCCGCCAGCAGCGCTTCGGCCAGCGCCATGCCCACGGCGTTGCCCAGGCCCTGGCCCAACGGGCCGGTGGTGGTTTCCACGCCCGGGGTGATGCCCACTTCGGGGTGGCCCGGCGTCTTGGAATGCAACTGGCGGAAATTCTTGAGCTCGTCGATCGACAGGTCGTAACCGGTCAGGTGCAAGAGCGCGTAGATCAGCATCGAGCCGTGGCCGTTGGACAGCACGAAGCGGTCGCGGTTGGCCCAGGCGGGATCGTTGGGGTTGTGGCGCAGGTTGCCCGTCCACAAGGCCTGGGCGATTTCCGCCATGCCCATGGGAGCACCCGGATGCCCGGAGTTCGCTTGTTGCACAGCATCCATCGCGAGGGCGCGGATGGCATCCGCCAAGGCAAGTTTAGGGGCGGTCGGATTGCTCATTCGGAAGGCTCTTTGAAGCTGGCGCGCCTAAGGGGAATATAGGGGCCAGTTGAGTGGGTTGCGAAGCAGACGATTTTAGCATCAGGGGATTTCCCTCACGCCATCGCTCTTAAGCCCGATGTAATGAAGCGTATCGCCCCAGGGGAAATATCAGCGTAGCTCCCACAATTGCGGGAAAGTGGTCCGACATTCAGCATGGTGCCCTGTACCTCTCTGATGGAGTCCCCTACCATGGGCCTCATGCTGAACCTGACCATCCCCGTTGAAGGCATCATGGCCTTGCGCACCGCTCTGGGCGAAGAGCGTGCCTTTGCTTTGGCGCGCGCGCTAGAGCACGCCCAGATCAAGGGCGAAGCCGAACTGGTAGCGAGTATTTACGCAAAATCCGAGGCGTCGCTGAAGGAGACGCAACGCGCGCTTCAGGAACAAATCGCCCAACTGCCCAACCGCGAAGAGCTTAAACGTTTCGCCACGCACGAAGACCTGGCTGACCTGCGCGCCCAGTTCATGCGGCTGGACAAGAAAATGACGGTGGGGTTTCTGACGCTGCTGGGCCTGAACCTGGCGTCCAGCGCCCCGACCTTCCTGGAATGGGGGGTCAAGGTGGTAGGCTACGCGCTCAAATAACCTGATCGCCCCCGCCCCCGCGCCCGAACGCCCATGTCCGCCCCCCGATTTTTCTGCGACATCCCCCTTGTTGCCGGCTCCCGTGTCGCCTTGCCGGACGCCCTGGCGCACCATGCGTTGCGCGTGCTGCGGCTGAAAGCCGGCGAAACTGTCGTGCTGTTCAATGGACAGGGTGGTGAGTACGACGCCGTGCTTGAGGTGGATGGCAAGGCAGGCTTTGCCACGCTGGGCGACTTCAACCCCCGTGAAGCCGAGCTTGCCGGGCGCATCACGCTGGTACAGGGCTTGCCGTCGGGCGACAAGATGGATTGGGTGGTGGAAAAGGCGGTGGAGCTGGGCGCGGCCCATGTCAGCCCGATTGCCGCGCAACGCAGCGTGTTGCAGTTGTCCGGGCCTCGGCTGGACAAACGGGTCGCTCATTGGCAGCGCATTGCACAATCCGCCAGTGAGCAGTGCGGCCGTAACCGCCTGATGACGGTGGATGCGCCGCTGACCTTGGCCGACTGGCTGGCCGAGCCCGCCGACGGGTTGCGCCTCTTGTGTCATCCGGAAGCCACTGACGATCTGGCCGGCAAGCTGCGAGCCACGCCCGACTTACCGGCGCTGACCTTGCTGGTGGGCCCCGAAGGCGGATGGTCGGACAAGGAACTGGATCTGGCCCGCCAGGCGGGCGTGCAGACCGTGCGATTTGGCCCGCGCGTGCTGCGCACCGAGACGGCCGGGCTGGCGCTGCTGGCGGCCGTCAGCGCATTGATGGGCTGGTAGCCGTACAAGTCCTGGAGCCGGGCACCAGCACACGCACAAGCACACGCACAAGCCGCGGCATTGCCGCCCCCGCCAAGCGGTCAGAAAGACAAACAGCTAATCGTTCTCGCCGTAAGGGGCCGCCGCGATGCCGGGTTCCGGGTCGGGGTGGCGGCCCGCGTGTTCTATGACAAACGCAAAGATGCGGCCATTTTCACGCGCAAAATCGGCAGCGTCCGAACACACGGTTTCAATTTTGGCGGCGTCTTCTTCCAGCACCGGATCACCCGAGTGCAGCCGGTACAACCACAACACGACGCCCGTCTTGTGATCCAGGACCGTGTCGCACAGGCAGTCGTACAGGGCATCCAGGTTGCCGCCGAAGTATTCGGGAAAGTCCACCGCCTTGACGATGGCGCGCAGCACCGCGGAACGGCTGCGGGCGGGGTCGCAGTTGGCAACGAACAAGGCCAGGCCCAGCTCGTGGGAGGCATCCACGACGGCCTTCTTGTCCAGCCCCTCATGAGGCAGCGCTCCCCCGCGCAGAAGCTGCTTCTGCAACGTAGATTGGCCATTGCGCGTCATGCCTGAGCCTCCTTGAAAAAGGCGATCACTTCTTCGTTACGCTGCATCGTATCGGCATAACCCAGTTCAATCAATCGCTTGGTGTAGCTGGATTCGAACAGCAGATACGACATCAGCGCACCGCCCCCAGGACGGCCTGGATCGGACGATACACCGAGTACGCGAAAAAGGGCACGCGCTTGTGCAGGCATGTCTTGCAGGTGCTCTAGCGCCATCGTGTCCAGCGACTGGCTGGGGGTGATGGTCAGCACCTGGATGCGGCGCACATTGACCTGGACGCCGTCCGGCGTGGCATGCTCCATCAGGGCATTGATGCGCTCAAGCCGTTCCACATCCACCGACAGACCATCCAGGAAGATGCTGGACAGCGCATGCCCGCCCACTTGCGCCAGGGATGGATACGGTGGGGAATCCTCGCGGTTCTCCGGGTGGGTATCGTCGCGAAAGCCGGTGCCGATCACCATGACGCGGTGCGCGCCCAGATGTATGGCCGGGCTGATCGGCGCCAACTGGCGCATGGACCCGTCGCCGCACCATTCGCCTTTGCCATGCACCTGCACCTGCCGGGCGGGGAACACAAAGGGAATCGATGACGACGCCATCAGGTGGTCGATGCCGATAGGGGTGGGGATGGCCAGCCGCAGATAGCGGTGCCAGGGCTCGATGGGCGCGTGCGCCTGGTAGAAGGTCAGGTGTTCGCCGCTGGTGTAGCCCGACGCCGTGATGGCCAGCGCCGACAGCGCGCCGCCTTCCAGGTTGGCGCGCAGATGGTCGAAGTTCAGCACCCGGCCCAGCAGCGCCTCCATGGGGCTGTTGTCCAAGAGCGACTGCGGCCGTTTGCGCGTCAACCCCGAATACATCCATCCCAGCGACAGCAGCCCCAGCCAGCGCACCCCCGTGCGTATCAGCCCGGGCGCGTCGGCGCGGTAGATCATGTCGGTATTCAGCGACGACCACAGCCGACGGATGCGGCGCACCCCCAGGTGCGGGCGGTCCGCGCGGCAGGCCAGCGCGGCGGCGTTGATCGCGCCCGCCGACGTGCCGCAGATGATGTCAAACGGGTTACGGAAGCGGGATTGCCAGTCGGGGTCCAGCAGCTCCATGATGGCGCTGAGCACGCCGACCTGATAGGCGGCGCGCGCGCCGCCCCCCGTCAGGACCAGGCCGATCGGCGCGCGGGGGCACGCCGGACCGGCGGGACTGACTTCAACGTGGAGTGTTGACATCGACCACAGTCATCGCGGTCATGTTGACGATGCGGCGCACGGTCGAGCTGGAGGTCAGGATATGCACCGGCGCATTGCAGCCCAACAGGAACGGGCCGACCGCCACGTTGCCGCCCGCCGCCGTCTTGAGCAGGTTGTAGGCAATGTTGCCCGAGTCCACGTTCGGGCACACCAGCAGATTGGCTTCGCCCTTCAGGGTGGACGACGGCAGGATGCGCATGCGCAGCGCTTCGTCCAGTGCGCAGTCACCGTGCATTTCGCCGTCGATTTCCAGTTCGGGTTCTTTCTCGCGCACGATTTCCAACGCGCGGCGCATCTTGGCGCCGGACGCCGAGCTGCCGGAACCAAAGTTCGAACGCGACAGCAGCGCCACCTTTGGCGCCAGATACATGCGGCGCATTTCGTTGGCGGCGGAAATGGTGAATTCAGCGATCTGTTCGGCCGTGGGTTCATCGTTGACATGCGTGTCCACCAACACCACCGTGCGCTCGTTGAGCAGCAGGATGTTCATGGCGGCATACACGTTGTGGCCCGGGCGGCGGCCGATCACTTCATCCACGAAACGCAGGTGGTCGTGATACGCCCCCACCGACCCGCAGACCATGCCGTCGGCGTCGCCCAGGTGCACCATCATCGCGCCAATCAAGGTCATGCGGCGGCGCATTTCCACGCGCGCCATTTCCTTGGTGATGCCACGGCGGCACATGCGTTCCCAGTAGGTGGTCCAGTACTGATGGAAGCGTTCGTCGTATTCCGGGTTGGTCACTTCAACGTCTTCACCCAGGCGCAGGCGCAGGCCCAATTTTTCGATGCGGGTCAGCAGCACCGACGGGCGGCCCACCAGAATGGGGCGCGCCAGGCCTTCGTCAACCACCACCTGCACCGCGCGCAGCACGCGTTCGTCTTCGCCTTCCGCGAACACGATGCGGGCGGGGCCGCCTTCACGCACGATGCGTTTGGCGGCCGAGAACAGCGGCTTCATGAACGCGCCAGAGTGGTAGACGAATTGCTGCAACTGCGCTTCGTAGGCTTCCATATCGGCCAGCGGGCGCGTGGCCACGCCGCCGTCCATGGCGGCCTTGGCCACGGCCGGCGCAATGCGCACGATCAGGCGCGGGTCAAACGGCTTGGGGATCAGGTATTCGGGGCCAAACGAGATGTCGAACGTGCCATAGGCGGCCGCCACAACTTCGTTCTGTTCTTCCTGCGCCAACTGGGCAATGGCATAGACCGCCGCCATTTCCATTTCGCGCGTGATGGTGGTGGCGCCCACGTCCAGCGCACCCCGGAAGATGTACGGGAAGCACAGGACGTTGTTGACCTGGTTCGGGTAGTCGGACCGGCCGGTGGCCATGACCACGTCGTCGCGTACCGAATGCGCCAGTTCCGGCAGGATTTCCGGCGTGGGGTTGGCCAGCGCCAGGATCAGCGGGCGCGGCCCCATGGTGGCAACCATTTCCGGCTTGAGCACGCCGCCCGCCGACAGGCCCAGGAACACGTCGGCGTTCTGGATCACCTCGGCCAGCTTGCGGGCATCCGTCTTTTGCGCAAAGCGCGCCTTGTCCGGGTCCATCAGCTCGGTACGGCCTTCGTAGACCACGCCTTCGATGTCGGTGACCCAGATGTTTTCCAGCGGCAAGCCCAGGTCCACCATCAGGTCCAGGCAGGCCAGGGCGGCAGCGCCGGCGCCAGAGGTCACCACCTTGACCGTCTTGATGTCCTTGCCCACGACCTTCAGGCCGTTGATGAACGCCGCCGACACCGTGATGGCCGTGCCATGCTGGTCGTCGTGGAAGACCGGAATCTTCATGCGTTCACGCAGCTTGCGTTCCACGGTGAAGCATTCCGGCGCCTTGATGTCTTCCAGGTTGATGCCGCCGAAGGTGGCTTCAAGACCCGCGATGATTTCCACCAGCTTGTCGGGGTCGGTTTCGTTGATTTCGATGTCGAAGACATCCAGGCCGGCAAACTTCTTGAACAGCACCGCCTTGCCTTCCATGACCGGCTTGGAGGCCAGCGCGCCGATATTGCCCAGGCCCAGCACCGCCGTGCCGTTGGTGATCACGCCCACCAGGTTGCCGCGCGCGGTGTAGCGGAACACATTGGCCGGGTCGGCCACGATTTCCTCACAGGCAGCCGCCACGCCCGGCGAATAGGCCAACGCCAGATCGCGCTGGTTGGTCAGTTGCTTGGTCGGCGTGACCGAGATTTTGCCGGGGCGGCCGGCCTCGTGATATTCAAGGGCGGCTTTGCGAAGGTTGGCATCCATATGGGCGGCTACAGGCTGGTAAGTGAAACAGAGGGAGGAATTCTATTCCCATGACGGCCGTCTGGGTATGCCCACGCGACCTCGCCTCTTGGGGCAGGGCAAGCGGCGGAATCTTACATTAAGCTGAACGACATTCAGCTTGCGTTGGGCAGGAATAGGGGAAAACGACCATGGGGGTCGAATAGCGTCTTGACCCGGTCGTCGAGCCGGAACGTGGCGAGTCCGGGCGTTTGGGGTTCCGGTGACGGGAGGTAAGGCGCCGCGGGCTCCTGGCCCGGGTCCAGATCCGAATCCAGACTTGGCTCCATGGCGGCCGGCGCATCAGTCAGCGTCACGCCCTGCACCCATGCCAGCGTGCCGCCGTGGCCCAACAGCAGATGAGCCAGGTTCACGGTGGCCGGGGCATCGGGCTTCAACGCGTCCAGCCGGTAGCGGCCCAGCCAGTGGTCGCCGTCCCGCGTGGCGAAGGCGTCGCCGCCCGAGGCCAATTTGAATAGTGCGGGCACCAGGCTTTGCACGGTGGCCGAGCGCAACGGCTGGACATCGGCCTCGCCAAACGGCCCCAAGGTTTCTTCAACCCCGTCGGCCAACATGACATCCACCGTCAGCAAACCCGAGGCCGCACAGCGGCCCGCGCGCCAGGGTGCTGGCGCGGCCAGCCATTCCGCCAGGGTCATGGCGTCCGGCAAGCCCGCGAACTGCCGCAAGCCGGCCTGGACCAGCGCCGCCATGGGCACGCCTGGCTGCGCCCGCCAACGCGGGATGTCGCCGGGCTGGTCCACCAGGCGGGCCAGCCCGGCCAGCCGCGACGGATCAATCCGCAGGCGCGGGCTGCCGGACGGCGCATACGGCCCCGTCGCCCCCTCCAGCGCCATCACGACGCCGTACTCGGCGCACAGCGTGCGCGCATGGGCCACGTCGGCATCGCGCGTGGGCGTCAGGATGGCCTGCGCACCGCCCGGGCCGTTCTCGCCCAAATCATTGACCTGCCCCTGGCACAGCAGCTTCAAGCGCTGCATGAATGCGGCCCACGGCGTTTGCGCGGGCCGCCTACCTAGCAGGAAAGCGCGCCGGGATGGCTGCATGACTACAATTCCTTTTTGCTTCAAAGACGCTATTCGAGAATCCAATGCCCCGCCTTGCTGCTCGCACCCATGACTTTCTGACCTTCCAGGTAATGGAACTTTTCAAGCAGGCGCAGGCGCTCCAGGCGGCGGGCAAGGACATTATCAGCCTGGGCATTGGCGAACCGGACTTTACCGCGCCGCCCCAGGTGGTGGAAGCGCTGGACCGCGCCGCCCGCGCCGGCCTTAGCGGCTATGGCCCGGCCGCCGGCCTGATGCCGCTGCGAGCCGCCATTGCGCAGTTCTACCACGACCAGTTCGGCGCCAAGATCAATCCGGCGCGCGTGATTGTCACGGCGGGCGCGTCGGGCGCGCTCACGCTGGCCTGCGCGGCGCTGGTCAATCCAGGTGGCGAAGTCCTGATGCCGGACCCGTCCTACCCCGCCAACAGCAACTTCGTGCTGGCGGCGGGCGGCGTGCCGCGCTTGATCCCGAGTTCGGCCGCGAAGCGGTTCCAGCTTTCGGCGGACGACGTGGCCCGCCACTGGACGCCCGCCACCCAAGGCGTGCTGGTGGCGTCCCCGAGCAACCCCACCGGCACCTCCATCGCCCATGCCGAACTGGCGGAACTGTTGGCGCAGGTGCGCGCGCGCGACGGCTTTGCCATCGTCGATGAAATCTACCTCGGCCTGTCCTATGAAGGCCAGCCGAAGTCGGCATTGACGCTGGACGATGACATCATCGTCATCAACAGTTTTTCGAAGTACTTCCATATGACAGGCTGGCGGCTGGGCTGGATGATCGTGCCCGAAGACATGGTGGCGCCGGTCGAGAAAATTGCCGCCAGCCTGGCGATCTGCGCGCCCACCCTGGCCCAGCACGCCGCGCTGGCCTGCTTCACCGAGCAGGCGATGAAAACCTTCGAGCACCGCCGCGAAGCATTCAAGCAGCGCCGCGACTACCTGTTGCCTGAGTTCGAGCGTCTGGGCATCCATGTACCGGTCAAGCCAGACGGCGCGTTCTATATCTACGCCGATATCAGCAACCTGGGCATGGACAGCGTCACGTTCTCGCAACGCCTGCTGCGGGAAGCCGGGGTTGCCGCCGTGCCGGGGCTGGACTTCGGGCCGGCCCATGGCGGCCACACCATGCGTTTTTCCTACGCCACCGGCCTGGACCGGCTGGAAGAGGCCGTGGCCCGCATCGGCCAACTGCTGCAGCGCTGAACCAAAAAAAACGCGCTTCATGAAGAAGCGCGTTGTGTGCCGGTGGGCACGCCGGGCGGGATCAGTCCCGCGCCAGCGCAATGCCCGAGGCCAGCGCCAGGCGCCGGCGTTCTGCCTGTACCTTGGCGCCGTAGCCGTTGTCGTTCGGCCCGGTCGCGCCCACATAGCAGGCCAAGCCGGCGTCGACCGAACCACGTCGGTTGATGCAGTCGCGCAGAATCGTGGCGCCCACGCCAATATTGGCGGCGGGGTCCAGCGGGTTCTTGCCCACGGCGTCGAACTTCTCCTGGTGCACGCTGGTCATGACCTGCATCAGGCCCTGCGCGCCCACGTGGCTTTCGGCCAGGGGGTTGTAGCGGGACTCGATGGCGATGACGGCCAGCACCAACAGCGGGTCAAGCTGCTTTTCGCGGCTGACCTTGTACACGGTGTTCAACAGCGGGCCGGTGGCGTCATAGGCCACCTTGTATTTGCGCGATATATAGTTGCGCAAAGCCTCTGCCTGGGGGCCCGTGGCCGACAAGGCGGACTTTTTCGGCGCCGGCGGCGCGACGCGCGCAGGCCCCAGCATGCCGGTGGCATTGCTGGCGGGAGCGGTTGGTACGGCCATGGCAATTGCCGACGCAGTGTCGGAACCCAGTTCGGAACCGGCATCGGAATCGGTGCCGGTTTGCATGGATGAAGGCGCTAGGGCGGTCAACAAGGCTTTGTGCACTTGCAATGCCTGGTCGCGCAAACCGGGCAGGGCAAATCCCATGCTTACCGTCACAATCACTGCGATGCCCAGATAGACTGAACAGATTCGCAAGCACTCGGCAAGATACTGGTGCACTCCTTGGGCCATATTCCTGAACAGGCTGGCCACTGACGCATCGGGCATGAAAACCTCCTGCGTGGAAAAAGAGGGAGTCAATGTTAACCTCTCTTTCGACCTCAAATGTAACCAAATCGCTGGGATCTGTAGTGAAATACCGCGACCTTAGAGACTTCCTCGCCCAACTCGAACGCATGGGCGAGCTCAAACGCATTGCCGCGCCCGTGTCCACGCGCCTGGAAATGACCGAAATTTCCGACCGCGTGCTGCGTGCCGAAGGCCCCGCCCTGCTGTTTGAAAAAACCCAGCACGACGGCCAGCCGGCGCAGATGCCGGTGCTGACCAACCTGTTCGGCACCCCGTCCCGCGTGGCGCGTGGCATGGGCGCCGACAGCGTCAGCGCGCTGCGCGATATCGGCGAACTGCTGGCCTCGCTGCGCGAACCCGAGGCGCCCAAGGGGCTGCGCGACGCGCTGGCCAAGGTGTCGATGCTGAAGGCCGCGCTGTGGGACATGAGCCCCAAGAACGTGAAGAGCCCGGCGTGCCAGGAAGTGGTCTGGGAAGGCAAGGATGTGGACCTGACCCGCCTGCCTATCCAGACCTGCTGGCCCGGCGACGTGGCGCCGCTGCTGACCTGGGGGCTGGTGATCACACGCGGGCCGAACGCCAAGCGGCAGAACCTGGGCATCTACCGCCAGCAGCTGCTGGGGCCGAACAAGCTGATCATGCGCTGGTTGTCGCATCGCGGCGGCGCGCTGGATTTTCGCGACCACGCCCTGGCCAACCCCGGCACGCCCTTCCCCATTGCCGTGGCGCTGGGCGCCGACCCGGCCACCACCTTGGGCGCCGTCACCCCCGTGCCCGACAGCCTGTCCGAATACCAGTTTGCCGGCCTGCTGCGCGGTTCGCGCACCGAAGTCGCGCAGGCCTTGGGCAGCAACCTGTCGGTGCCGGCCTGGGCCGAGATCGTGCTGGAAGGGCATCTGCTGCCGTCCACCGACCCGCGCGCCATCAAGCCCGTGGTGCCCGAAGGCGTCAACCCGCCGCCCAACAGCGACTATGAAATGGCGCTGGAAGGCCCCTATGGCGACCACACCGGTTACTACAACGAGCAGGACTGGTTTCCCGTGTTCACGGTCGAACGGATCACGATGCGGCGCAACCCCATCTATCACTCCACCTACACCGGCAAACCGCCCGACGAGCCCGCCGTGCTGGGCGTTGCGCTGAACGAAGTCTTCGTGCCGCTCCTGCGGCGCCAACTGCCGGAGATCGTCGACTTCTATCTTCCCCCCGAAGGCTGCAGTTACCGGCTGGCCGTGGTGTCGATCCGCAAGCAGTACGCCGGCCACGCCAAGCGCGTCATGTTCGGCCTGTGGAGCATTCTGCGCCAGTTCATGTACACCAAGTTCATCGTGGTGGTGGATGAAGACATCAACCCGCGCGACTGGAAAGAAGTGGTGTGGGCCATGACGACCCGCATGGACCCTGTGCGCGACACGCTGCTGGTGGAAAACACGCCTATCGACTACCTGGACTTTGCGTCGCCGGTGTCCGGGCTGGGCGGCAAGATGGGGCTGGACGCCACCAACAAATGGCCCGGCGAAACCCAGCGCGAATGGGGCACGCCCATCACCATGGATGCCGACGTCAAGAAACGCGTTGACGATATCTGGGGCCAGTTGGGCCTGTAGCCACACCCGGCAACCGCACCCCGTAAAAAAACCCGCCGTTGTATCCAACGGCGGGTTTTTACTTGGGCGCAACGCAGGACGCTACTGATCGTCCTCTCGAGAACTGCGCCACATCTTGAACAATTGCCAGCCGACCAGCGCACCGCCCGCAACCTTCAACAGCTTGGAGCGCTTGCCGCCCCGCATCAGCAGTGTCGACAAGGACGAACTGACCAACGGATAACGGCGCGCCAAGGTAATGGCCTGCATGACCCAGCGCGATGCGCCGCCCGAGGCCAGTCGGGGCAGTAGCCCCCGGATGATCGAGGCGGGCTCCAGCTTTTGGCCGGTCGTGACGATGTCGTGCACCAGCGATTCGCGTTCGATCGCCGCGCGGGCGCGCAGCAATTCGATACGCACCGCGCGATCCACGACGGGAGACCTTTTCGACATGGTTCAGCCCTCCTCGCGCCGACGCGCCGGGGGATCGTCGTCTTGAGCATCGCGCACCCGCTCCAGCAGTTCCGCATCGCGGCTCAGCTCTTCCAGGGTGGCCGCGAACGGTGGTGCGCCATTGACCAAACCATGCCGCACCATCAGCAGCAGCACAATGCCGGCGATTCCGTAAAACGCCGCCAACAAGCCCAAGGCCATGTAGCGGTCTTCGGTGGGCCAGAACAGCACCGCCACCGTCACCGTGAACACCAGCACCGCAAGCGTCAAAAAGAGCAACGCCGCGAATGCCATGCCCAGCAGTTTGAGCAGGCGCGCCTTTTCATCGGCGGCTTCCAGTGCCAGCAGCTCCAAGCGCGTTCGAAACAGCCCGACCAGGCTGGACGCAACGCCGAAAACAGATTTTCGTAGACCCATGGCGTCTGGAACGTCAAAGGCGGGCGTGTGCCCGCCTTTGACGCTCTAGCCCTTAACGGCGGCTGATCAGCAAGCCGAGCAGCAGGCCGGTCACGCCTGCGACACCGATGGCTTGCCAGGGATTGTCGTGCACATAGTCGTCAGTGGCGCGTGCGGCTTTGCGGCCACGCTCCAACACGGCGTCTTGGGCTTCGTAGAGGGCTTCACGCGTGCGCTTGAGCGAGGTCATGGCGCGTTCACGCAGTTCGTTGGCCTTGTCGCCCGTGGTGCCGGCTGCTTCGCGCAGCAGGTTTTCGGCGTCGTTAAGGCTGGTCTTGACACTGTCGATGAGTTTTTCTTTTGCGACTTCTTCGGATTTTCTCGTGGCCATTTTATTGAGCTCCTGTTGTGTGTCTATGACGAAAACATCATACCAGCCGCCTTGCCCGCGGCAAGGCGTGCTTGATACCGTGTGCTACTTGATCTGCGTAATTTCAACGGCTGATTTGACGCCACCCTGATCGATGTCTTGCTTCATCACCAGATTCACCGCCGGGCAATACCAATCGGTGACCGTCGTGTTCATGCCGGGAATGGGAATGGTCAGGCCTTGGAACGTGGCCATGGTGGGGTCCGAGTTGCGCGTGTACTTGACGGGGTGGCACGACTGGCTGCCCAAGGCCGTGTTCAACGACGTCTTTTGGCCCACGCTTTTTTCGCCGATGCGAACCGTGGTGCTGGGCTGGCCGCCCACCGGCGCTTCCTTGCCGATCTTCAGGCGGAACGAAGAACCCGGCAGCTTCTGGCCGGGATTGAGCTTGCCGTCGTAAGCGAACAGGCCCAGCATGCGCAGGTCGAACTGACCCTCGGACGGCTTCGGCGCTTCGCCCGCGGTGGCGTAGCGCACGAAGGTGGCTTGGCCGCCCTTCACCGTCATCAGGTAGTCCAGCTTGGACTTGCCCGGTGGCAGGCCGGCGTAGCCGAAGGTAGCCACGCCTTGCACGCGCGCGCGGCAGTTGTCGCCATTGCTTTTTGTAACTTCGGTGAAGTTCAGGTCCGCGCCCAGGGCCAGGTTGCCCGAACCGGTCAACTGCACCGCACCGCCGTCATGCATGAACTGGGCGTCGCACACGCCCGCCTGCACCGACGCGGCCGCGCCCAGCGCGCCCACGCACAACATCAAGGATGCGATTTTTTGCATCGTCACTAGCCACTCCAGTATTCAGGACAGGCCGCCCACGGCTGGCGGCGGCTGGCTTGATACTACACCGGTTGCCGTGCCTGACATATGTCCACTCGTGTCGGGGCGCGGGCGATCAACGCGCGCACTTCCGGTACGCAAGAGCCGCAGCCGGTGCCGCAACCCAAGGTGGATTTCAGCCCGTCCAGATCGCATCCGCGCGCGATGCCCGCCAGGATAGCGGCCTCGCTCACGCCAACGCACGCGCATACCGTGCGCGAACGCGCCGGCCCGCTAATGCGCCCCGCCAGCAAGGCGGACACGCTGGCGGGTGCCTGGCCGCCAGCGGCCCAGGACAGCAAGGCGTCCTGCGCCCGCATATCCCCCGTCAGCAGGAAGGCGCGCACGCCGTCCTGCGCAACGGCCACGCGGCGCAGCTTGCCTTGCACCAGATCATCGAACACCACGTCGGCCTGGCCAAGATCCAGCGACTGCGCCAACTGGTTGATCACATCGACGTCCGGCGCCTGAGCCGCGGCCACGCGGATCCGCACGCCGCCCGCGCTGGACGGCAACACCACCGCGTAGTCAAAGCGGCGCAGCCAGGGCGCCAGGCGCGCGCGCAAGGCCACGGAATCGCCTTGCAGCCAGCCTGCCGCCTGCCAGGGCAGAGCGGCGGGTTCGACGGCGACGGCGCTGAACTTCAATTCGGGCTGGCGCGAAAAGGGGTCTGTCGCGGGGCTGGCCAGCGCGTTCACGCCCAGCCCCGACATATAGGCGCTGCCCCAATGCATGGGCAAGAAGGCGTGCCCGCGTTGCAATCCCTCGTCCGCCTGCACGGGTAGCACCACACTGCCCCGCCGCGAACGCAGCCGCGCCAGGGTGCCCGGCGCCAGACCCAGGCGCTGCAAGGTTTCGGGATGCAGCGACAGCCACGGCTCTTCAACATGCTGCGTCAACACGCGCGCCAACGACGTGCGCGCCATCGTGTGCCAGTGGTCACGCAGGCGGCCGGTGGTAAGCGGCATGGGAAAGTCGGGCGTCAGCGCGTCGGCGGGCGGTAGATAGCGCACATCGCAAAACCGCGCGCGGCCGTTGGGGGTGGGAAACGCGCCGTCGGCGTAGAGGCGCGTCGTGCCCTGCCCGGCCCGATAGGGCCACTGCTGCGGGCCATCCCGATCCAGGATGCCGTAGTCCAGCGCGCTGTAATCCAGATCGCGCCCGGCCGTCATGCGGACGTGTTCCGCGAACACTTCGGCTTCGTCGCGGTACGCAAACCCGGCAGCCTTCTCCGGCGCGATGCGGGCCGCCAGGCGCTGCGCCACCGCCTGGGCCAATCGCCAATCCGGTTGCGCGTCACCAGGCGGTGCCACGGCGGCATGCACGCGGCTGACGCGGCGTTCGGAATTGGTGACCGTGCCCGATTTCTCGGGCCAGGTGGCGGCCGGCAGCACCAGGTCGGCATAGGCCAGCGTCTCGGTGCCGGTAAAGGCCTCTTGCACGATCACGAACTCGGCTTGCTCCAAGGCCGCGCGCACGCGGGCCTGGTCAGGCAGCGACTGCGCCGGGTTCGTTGCCGCAATCCACAGCACTTTCACACGGCCGTCGAGCACGGCGTCGAAAAGCTCCAGCGCGGTGGCGCCCGGCGTGTCGGGCAGGCGGTCCACGCCCCACAGCGCCGCGACCTCGGCGCGGTCCTGGGCCACGGCCGGATCGCGGTGGCCCGGCAGCAAGGTCGCCATGCCACCGGCTTCGCGCCCGCCCATGGCGTTGGGTTGGCCGGTCAGCGAGAACGGCCCCGCGCCCGGTTTGCCGATCTGCCCGGTGGCCAGATGCAGATGGATCAGCGCGGCGTTCTTGTCGGTGCCCTGGGTGGATTGGTTCAGGCCCATCGTGTAAAGCGACAGCGCCGCGCCGCCGCTTCCAAACCAGCGCGCGGCCTGGATGATGTCGGCGGCCGGCACGCCGCAGATTTCCTGCGCCACGGCCGGGGGATACGCCTCCACGGTATTCATCAACGCATCAAAACCGTCGGTGTGGCGCTCGATGTAAGCCTGGTCGATCCGCCCTTCACGCGCCATGACGTGCAACATGGCATGAAAGAGCGCCACGTCCGTGCCTGGCGCGATGGGCAGGTGCAGGTCGGCGAACGCCGCCGTATCCGTACGGCGGGGGTCCACCACAATCACTTTCATGCCGGGCCGGCGCGCGCGGGCCGCTTCCAGGCGGCGAAACAGCACGGGGTGGGCGTACGCCATGTTTGAACCGGCGATCAGCACGGTGTCGGCCAGGTCCAGGTCGTCGTAGCAGGCGGGCGGCGCATCCGCGCCCAAGGTGCGCTTGTAGCCCGACACCGCGCTGGACATGCACAGCCTGGAATTAGTGTCGATATTGTTGGTGCCGGCCAGCGCGCGCGCCAGCTTGTTGAAGACGGCATAGTCTTCGGTCAGCAACTGGCCCGACAGGTAAAAACCCACCGCGTCCGGCCCATGCGCAAGAATGGTGTCGGCCAGTTTTTGCGCCGCGATGTCCAGCGCCTGATCCAGGGCAATGTTCTGGTGCGCCGCACCGCGCGACTCGCGCCATTGCGCCGACAGCACGCGCGCGCCGTCTCGCCGCACCGTGTCGGCCAGGGCCAGGCCCTTGCTGCACAGCTTGCCATGGTTGGCGGGATGATCTTCATCGCCACGCACCCGCAGCACCGCGCCGTCGCGCACCTGCACGCGCACACCACAGCCCGTGCCGCAATAGCAGCAGACCGACCGCAGCTCGCGTTCGCCCTCGTGCGCGTGCCCCTCCTTCGCGCCGTCCCCATTCGACAGCGGCGCGATCCTACGCAACGGCATGTCCATGGTTTATCCGCCTACCGCCGCGTTATCGAACCCATCACCGGCAGGCTCGCCCGCCATCAACTGATCGCGCAGCGCGCCAATGGCCTGCCCTTCGCGCATCAACCGCACATACCAACTGCTGTCGGCCGTGTCGCCATACAGGCACGCGCCGACCAGCTTGTTGTCGCGAATCACCAGCTTCTTGTAGACACCGTCCAGCGCGTCGGCCAACACGATGGTCTCGGTCTGCGCGCCGCCCTTGAAGTCCCCGGCGGAAAACAGGTCGATGCCCGTCACCTTCAATTTCGTGGACGTGATGCTGCCTTCGTATCGGCCGATGCCATGCATGGCCAGATGATTGGCCGCCACCTTCGCCTGCTCGAACAAGGGCGCGACCAGGCCATAGGCCGTGCCACGATGGCTGACGCATTCACCCACCGCGTAGATGCGCGGGTCGTAGGTTTGCAAGGTGTCGGTGACGACGATGCCGCGATCCACCCGCAAGCCGCAGCTTTCCGCCAGCGCCGTGTTCGGCCGCACGCCCACCGCCATCACCACCAGGTCCGCCGGCACCTCCGAGCCATCATCAAACCGCAGCGCCCGCACCCGTCCATCCTCGCCCGCGACGATCTCGCGGGTCTGGCGTTGCAGCAGAAAAGTCAGGCCGCGCGCCTCCAGGCTGCGCCGCAACAGCGCGGCCGCCTCAAAATCCAACTGGCGGTCCAGCAACCCCGCGCCCAGATGCACGACCGATACCCGCATGCCACGCGCAGCCAGACCATTGGCCGCTTCCAGGCCCAGCAGGCCGCCGCCGATCACCACCGCGTTGCGATAGCGCGACGACGCCTCGATCATCCGGTTCACATCGTCGATGTCGCGAAAGGCGACCACGCCGTCCATGTCATGACCCGGCACCGGCAGGATGGTCGGGTTCGACCCCGTGGCCAGCAGCAGGCGGTCATACGCGGCTTCGGTGCCATCGTCGCAATGCACTCGGCGGCGCACCCGGTCCACCCGTGTGACCTTGCGGTTGCACAGCAGCCGGATGCCGTGCCGCGCATACCAGGCTTCGTCGTTCAGCACGATGTCCTGCAAGGTCTGTTCGCCGGTCAGCACGGGCGAGAGCAGGATGCGGTTGTAGTTGGTGTAGGGCTCGGCGCCGATCACCGTGATGTCGTAGAGGCCGGGTGCCTGCGCCAGCAGTTCTTCCACCGTGCGGATGCCGGCCATGCCGTTGCCCACCACCACCAGCTTGGGTTTTGCGCCCGGCTTGGATGTCGTCGCGCCCATAAGGTCTCCTGTGCGCCCGATCAGGCAACGGCCCGGACGGCGTCGTCTCGCACTTCCAAGACCTCGGCTTCCCGATCCCGTTCGGCGTTGGCGGCGGCTGGCGACCGTTCGGGGTTGCCATGGCGGCGATGCAGGAAGTCCACCACCGACGCGCGGCAGGCCAGATACGTGGCGTCATTCGCCAGCCGCACGCGGTCACGCGGGCGCGGCAGGGGCACGGACAGAATGTCGCCTATGGTGGCGGCCGGGCCGTTGGTCAGCATGACGATGCGGTCGGACAACAGCACGGCTTCGTCCACGTCGTGCGTGACCATGATGGTGGTGGTGCGCGTCTTGGCCACGATCTTCAACAGCTCGTCCTGCAGATGCGCGCGCGTCAGCGCATCCAGCGCGCCGAAGGGTTCGTCCATGAGCAGCACGCCCGGCTCGATGGCCAAGGCGCGCGCGATGCCCACGCGCTGCTTCATGCCGCCCGAAATTTCACGCGGCAGCTTGTTCTGCGCCGGCAGCAGCCCCACCAGTTCAAGCGCCGCCCGCGTGCGCTGCTCCAGTTGCGGACGCTTTTCCGTGGCGCCGAATACGCGCTCCACCGCCAGGTAAACGTTCTGGAAACACGTCAGCCAGGGCAGCAAGGAATGGTTCTGAAATACCACCGCACGATCCGGGCCGGGTCCGGTGATCTCGCGCTCGGCACATAGCAGCACGCCACGGGTCGGCCGGGTCAAGCCGGCAATCAGATTCAACAAGGTCGATTTGCCGCAGCCGGAATGGCCGATCAAGGTAATGAATTCCCCCTGCTCGACTGTCAGGTCGATATCGCGCAGCGCCACGAAGTCGCCCTTGCGGGTGTGGAAGGTCTGGCCCACGTTTTCGATGCGAACGAATTTCTTCATGGCGCTATTCCTCGGTGTAGGTGAAGCGGCGGGCCAGGGCCACCAACAGGGTTTCCAACAGCAAGCCCACAATGCCGATTACAAAAATGGCGATGACGATGTGCTCTACCTTCAGGTTGTTCCATTCATCCCACAGCCAGAAGCCGATACCCGTGCCCCCGGTCAGCATTTCGGCCGCCACGATCACCAGCCAGGCGGTGCCGATGGACAGGCGCACGCCCGTCAGCACATAGGGCAGCACGGCGGGCAGCAGCACTTTCGTGGTCAGCTTCCATTCGGACAGGTTCAGCACCCGCGCCACGTTCAGGTAGTCCTGCGGCACGCGCGACACGCCCACCGCGGTGTTGATGATCATCGGCCAGATCGAACAGATGAAAATCGCCCAGATGGCGGCGGGGTTGGCGGCCTTGAACAGCAGCAAGCCCAAGGGCAGCCAGGCCAGCGGCGACACCGGCCGCAACAGGCTCACGATGGGTGAAAACATGGCGTTGATGGCGGCGTAGCGCCCGATGGCGAAGCCCGCCGGAATGCCGATCACCGCCGCCAGGCCAAAGCCGATGGCCACGCGCTCCAACGAGGCCACAAGATTCCAGCCGATGCCCTTGTCGTTGGGGCCGTTGTCATAGAACGGGTCGGAAAACAGCGTCACGGCGGCATGCCAGGTGACGCCCGGCGTGGGGATCTCTGGAATCTGCATCGCGATCACCTGCCACATCAGCACAAACAATGCGAAGCCGGCCACCGGTCCGGCCACGGTTTTCAGCGCGGATTCCAGTTTCTCGCGGCCAGCGGCAACCAGCGCTTCGCCGCGGCCCACAGTCGTTACGGTAGAAGTCATAGCAAGCCCTCTTCTGTTGCGGTATTGCGGTCAGACCTTGACCTTGAATCCGTCGGCATAGGCCGCCGGGTTGCTGCCGTCCCACTTCACCCCGTCGATCAGCGTGGACGTGCGCGTTTCGCTGGTGGGCAAGGCCACGCCCGCGGCTTGCGCGGCCTGTTTGTAGAGGTCGATGCGGTTGATCTGCTTGGCCACCGCCAGATAGTCGGGATGCTCTTTCAAGAGGCCCCACCGTTTGTGCTGCGTCAGGAACCACATGCCGTCGCTCAGGTACGGAAAGTTGGCCGAGCCGTCGGCGTAGAAGCGCATGGCGTGCTCGTCCGTCCAGGTCTTGCCCAGGCCGTCCTGGTACTTGCCCAGCATGCGGTCCACGATGCCGCTGGCGTCCGTGTTCACGTAGGATTTGGCGGCGATGGTTTCCGCCGTCTTCTGACGGTTGGCGGGCGAGGCGTCGATCCACTTGCCGGCCTCGAGGATGGCGGCGGTGACGGCGCGCGCCGTGTTCGGATTACGCGACACGAAATCCGCGCTGGTGCCCAGCACCTTTTCAGGATGGTCCTGCCAGATGTCTTGCGAGGTCACGGCGGTAAAACCGATCTTGTCCATGATGGTGCGCGCGCCCCAGGGCTCGCCCACGCAGAAGCCATCCATATTGCCCACGCGCATGTTCGCCACCATCTGGGGCGGCGGCACGGTGATGACCTTGGCGTCTTTCATCGGGTTGATGCCATAGGCGGCCAGCCAGTAATACAGCCACATGGCGTGCGTGCCGGTCGGGAAGGTCTGCGCGAAGGTGTATTCGCGCTTGTCCGACGCCATCAGCTTGGCCAGCGATTCGCCGTCGCGCGCGCCCTTCTCCAGCACCTTGTTCGATAGCGAGATTGCCTGCCCGTTCTGATTCAGGCTCATCAGGACAGCCATGTCCTTCTTGGGCCCGCCGATGCCCAGGTGCACGCCGTACACCAGCCCATACAGCACGTGCGCCATATCGAGTTCGCCGTTAAGCAGCTTGTCGCGCACGGCCGCCCACGACGCTTCCTTGGACGGCGTGATGGTCACGCCGTATTTCTTGTCGATGCCCAGCACCGACGCCATCACCACCGAGGCGCAATCGGTCAGCGGAATAAAGCCGATCTTCACCTCGGTTTTTTCCGGCGCGTCCGTACCGGCGGCCCAGGCGCCGGCGCGCACCAACGGGTCAACCAGCGACAGCAGGCCGGCGCCCGCCACCGCGCGCGCCGTGCCGCTCAACCACTTGCGGCGGCTGGCATTCGCGCCCGCGTCCGCATGGGGGGCAAGGTCGGATGAGGGGCTACGTTGTACTGGCGTCATGCATGGCTCCTGGCAAAAAAAAACGTCCCGCGCGCCATGGAACCCAGTCCATTGGCGCAGCGGAACGTCGTTGTCCCTTGCCGCGTAGTGCGGCGCGTTGCGTTGGCGACCGCCGTTGGTCGCCCGATATCACTTAAGCAAACGCTGTGCCAGATGCGCGGGAAACTACCGTGGCTCGCCGCTACGCTGCGCCAGCATTGGTGTTGCGAGGAATCATGGGTCAACGCCGGGTTGCCCTACGCGCGCACCGTAGAACCAAGTTGGTGCGCAATGCGATGCGGCGGCGCACCATCCCTGTGCCGTCCGCGCCCTGCCGCTGTGCGCGGGAATCCTGCCGCGCGCGCAATCAGAGATGGCATGGAACTTGCATGCTTGAGCAGCATCAGGGGGATCACATGCTGAAGGTCATGCTGCTGAACGATGGCGAGGGACGCGCGGCGTCGCTGCGGCAAACGCTTGCCGCGGCGGGCGTACACGTGGTCTCGGAAGTAGCACCCGGCAGTGACCTGGCTACCGCCATCGCCCAGGCGGCGCCGGACGTGGTGCTGATCGACAGCGACGCCCCCGGGCGCGACACGCTGGAAAACGTCTGTGTGGCCAGCGCGCACAGTGATCGGCCAGTGGTGATGTTCACCGATGACGGCAACCGCGACACCATCCGCACCGCGTTGCGCGCGGGCGTGGCCGCTTATGTGGTGGGCGACGTGTCGGCGGCCCGCATCGAACCGCTGCTGACCGTGGCGATTGAACGCTTCGCCATGGAAAAGTCGCGGCGCGAGGAACTGCGCGATGCGCAACTGCGGCTGGCCGAACGCCAGTGGGTGGAAAAGGCCAAGGGCATCCTGATGAAGACGCGCTCGATACCGGAAGAGGAAGCGCACCGGCTGCTGCGCGACCGCGCCATGCAAAGCCAGAAGCGGCTGGGCGAAGTGGCGCGCGAGGTCGTCGAAATGAGCCAATGGCTGGGCAGCGCCTGACCAAATAAGTTATGGATATAAGGATTCAAGAAATCAAAAGTTGTGGGGATGTAAACCCGTCCCTATCATCGGCAGATATTTTGCCGGGTACGCCCGAGGCGGGCACAAGATGAAGCTTTTCCCGATTTTTGCTGACCTGAAGGGTCGGCGGGTGCTGGTGGTGGGCGGTGGCGCGGTGGCCGAGCGCAAGACGCTCGCGCTACTGGAAGCCATGGCCGACGTGGTGGTGGGCGCGCCGGCACTGACCCCGGCATTGACGGATTTGGTGGCCCAGGGCCGCATCCGCCACCTGGCCGACCGATTCAACCCCGACTGGCTGGATGACGTGTGGCTGGTGGTGGCCGCCACCGATGACCGCACCGCCAATGCCGCGGTGTCCGATGCCGCCAGCGCGCGACGCATTTTTGCCAATGTGGTGGACGACCCGGAACTGTCCTCGTTTCAGGTGCCGTCCATTGTTGACCGCTCGCCCGTCATCGTGGCGATCTCGTCGTCGGGCGTAGCGCCCGTGCTGGCGCGCCGCGTGCGCGAGCGCATCGAATCCCTGTTCGACCATACGCTGGGCCAACTGGCCGCGCTGGCCGCCACCTACCGCAAGCGCATCCGCGCCAGCCATCCCGATCTGGGCGCGCGCCGCCGCTTCTACGACTGGCTGCTGGACGGCCCCGTGGCGGGCCTGCTGCGCCAGCAGCAAGCCGCACAGGCTGAAGCCGCGCTGACCCAGGCCCTGGACTCGCCGCTGGCCCCAGCCGAAGGCAGCGTGGTGCTGGTGGGCGCGGGGCCGGGCGACCCCGGCTTGCTGACCCTGAAGGCATTGCGCGCCTTGAATGAGGCCGACGTCATCCTGTACGACCGCCTGGTCAGCGAAGACGTAATGTCACTGGCGCGCCGCGATGCCGACCGCATCGCCGTGGGCAAGCTGCCCGGCGAAAACCACCACGCGACCCAGGCGCGCATCCACGCGCTACTGGTGGAACACGCGCAGGCAGGCCGCCGGGTGGTGCGCTTGAAGGGGGGCGACGCGTTCATCTTTGGCCGGGGCGGTGAAGAACTGGAATACTTGCGGGCGCACAATGTGCGCTTCGAGGTGGTGCCGGGCATCACGGCCGCGCTGGCCTGTGCCGCCTACGCCGGCATTCCGCTAACGCACCGCGAGCACGCGCAATCGGTGCGGCTGATCACGGCGCACTGCCGTGAAGACGAAGACAATCTGGACTGGCCGGCGCTGGCCCGTGAAAAGCAGACCCTGGCGTTCTATATGGGCGTGGGTCAGCTAGACCTGCTGACCCGCCGCCTGCTGGCTCATGGCCGTGCGGCCGACACGCCGTTCGCGCTGATCGAAAACGGCAGCCGGCCGGAACAGCGCGTGCTGTCGGGCACGCTGGAAGCGCTGCCGCGCCTGGCGGCGGAACACGCCATCCGTTCGCCCGCCCTGTTGATCGTGGGCGAAGTGGCGGGGCTGGCGCCGCGCTTGCAATGGTTTGGCCAGCACATCGAGGGCGCTGGCGGCGCGTAGCCGCCTGCCCCCCGAGCTTGGCTTAAATCGCCTTCTGATTCGTGCCGAAAATGCGGTCGCCCGCATCGCCCAGGCCGGGCATGATGTAGCCGTGTTCGTTCAGGCCGTCATCGATGGACGCTGTATAGATATGCACGTCGGGGTGCTTGGCCAGCACGGTATCGATGCCCACGGGCGCGGCCACCAACACCAGCGCGCGGATTTCCTTGCAGCCGGCGCGCTTAAGCAGATCAATCGCGGCAACCATCGAGCCGCCGGTCGCCAGCATGGGATCCACGATCAGCGCCAGGCGCTGGTCCAGTTCGCCGACCAGGCGTTCCAGATACGTGTGGGCTTCCAGCGTTTCTTCGTTGCGGGCCACGCCCACCACGCTGACCTTGGCGCCGGGAATCAAGCTGAGCACCCCGTCCAGCATGCCGATGCCGGCGCGCAAGATGGGCACCACGGTGACTTTTTTGCCGGCGATCTTCTCAACCTGGACCTCGCCACACCAGCCCTGGACAGTGGCGGGCTCCAGAGGCAGGTCCTTGGACGCTTCGTACGTCAGCAGCGCGCCCACTTCCTGCGACAACTCCCGAAAGCTCTTGGTGCTGAGGTCGGCGCGACGCATGATCCCGAGCTTGTGGCGGATCAGCGGATGGCGGATTTCGTGCACGGGCATGTGCGTAATTCTCCAGAATATTGAAATACAGGGGGTGTCGCCTCAGGCCATTTTCGAGCCATAGCTGAGGATCGTAATCGGTTTGGAAAAAAAAGCCCTACTGTTCTGCTAGCCAGGCGATAAGGGCGTCGTCGAACGCGCGAACGGCACCCGCCTGCTCGTGGTTCACGATGCTGACCACCACGTAGCGCTTGCCGCTGGCGCCCAGCACGTAACCGGCGATGGCGCGCACGTCGCGCAGCGAGCCGGTCTTCAGGTGGGCCATGCCCTGGGTGCCGTCGCCCTTCAGTCGGCGGCGCACCGTGCCGTCCACCCCGGCGATGGCGAACGATGAAATGTATTCGGGCATGAGCGGCGAATTCCAGGCCACGGTCAGCATCGACGCCAGGCTGTCGGCCGACACCCGGGCGTCGCGCGACAGGCCCGCGCCGTTGTCGATGATCAGTTCGGGCATATCCAGCCCCTGCTTGACCAGCGCGCCCTTGGCCACGGCCTCGCTGCTGGTCACCGTGGCGGGCCGGCGGCCACGCTCGGCGCCCAGCGTCAGCAGCAGCGTGCGCGCCATGACGTTGTTGCTGCGCTTGTTGATCTGGCGGATCACTTCCGCCAGCGTCGGAGAATCATGCGAGGCCAGCACCACCGCGTCGGCCGGCACCATGCCGGATTTGACCTGCCCCTTGAACGTGCCGCCCAGCTCTTTCCAGAGCAGGCGGAAGATTTCGGTGGCGTACTCAGGCTGCGACAAAGCCAGGCGATACAGGCTGAATTCCCCGCACGAACCCGCCACCTTGCCGCCCAGGCGGATCGTGACGCCCTGCTGGGTGATCAGCGGTTCGGTCGTGACTATCGGCGGGCCAGGGCAGCGGATGTCGCTCCATTCCACGCTGCCCTCAAGTTTCAGGCCGGGCAGGGGCGGATCGATCAGCGGCACCCATTTGTGCGCGGCGGGGTCCGGCGTGAACAGCAGGCGCTGCGCGCCAAAACCCACCATCAGCGCATCCGGGCTGGCGTTGTAGGCGCGGTCGGGCGCGCCGTCGAAGGCGCCGGGGTCGATCGCGACCTGGCCGAAGATGCTGCGGTCGATGATCAGGTCATTGATCTGCTTGACCCCACGCAGGCGCAATTCGCGCAACAGGGCCCACAGGTCTTGCATCAGGAATTGGGGGTCGCCGCCCGCCCGCAGGTACAGGGGGCCGGCCAACACGCCGCGGGCGTCGGGCCGAGCGCCCGGCGCGGTCATGAATTCGGTGCGCCATACGTAATTGGGGCCAAGCTCGGACAGCGCGGCCCAGGTCGTGACCAGCTTCATCACCGACGCCGGGTTGCGGGGTTCCTTGGCGTTCAGCGCCACCATGCGCGGCCCGCCCAGTTCCTGCACCACCAGCGACAGCGAACTGTCGGGCAACTTGGTGGCCTTCCAGGCCCGGATGACGTCTGGCGGCAAACCCTGGACCTGCGCAAAGGCGGCGCCCGCCGACAAGGCCAGCAGCCCGCCGGCCAGCCATTGCCTGAGTCCGCCCACCCGCTTCTTCGCTTGTCCCATCATGCGCTGTCCACCTTGTTGCCCGTCCTGCAAAACCGAGAGCATACAAAACCTGGGACGGTTACGGGGCTCTCGTCTGCTCCGGCCCTGATAACCTTCGCCTTTACAATAGCCGGTTGCCCCGAGCCCGCCCGGTTGGCCCAGCCCACGTTTTCCGGGCCGCCCTCACTGACAGACAGATACCCGCGTGACCCAGTCCCTGACCGTTTCCGATTTCAATTACGAGCTGCCGCCTGAGCTTATCGCGCAGACGCCCGCCGCCCAACGCACGGGCAGCCGCCTGCTGCACCTGGACGCCGCCAGCCAGTTGCACGACCGCCAATTCGCCGACCTGACCGGTCTGCTGCGCCCCAACGACCTGCTGGTGTTCAACGACACCCGCGTCATCAAGGCGCGCTTGGGCGGTCACAAGATCACGGGCGGCAAGGTCGAGGTACTGGTTGAGCGCATCACCGAATCCGACCGCGTCCTGGCCCACGTGCGCGCCAGCAAATCGCCCGGGCCGGGCATGGTGCTGCGCCTGGCCGAGGCCTTCGAGGCCACCGTGCTGGGCCGCGAAGGCGAACTCTTCGACATCCGTTTCCCCGGCCCCGTGCTGGACCTGCTGGACGCCCACGGCGCCACCCCGCTGCCGCCCTACATCACGCACGCGGCCGATGCGGGCGACGACGACCGCTATCAAACCGTTTACGCCCGAGAACCCGGCGCGGTTGCCGCGCCCACGGCCGGCCTGCACTTTGACCAGCCCACGCTGGACCGCCTGGCAAGCCTGGGTATCGCGCGCGCTTTTGTCACGCTGCACGTGGGCGCGGGCACGTTCCAGCCGGTGCGGGTCGACAACCTGGCCGACCACATCATGCACGCCGAATGGTTCACGGTGCCCCAGGCTACCGTGGACGCCATTGCCGCCACCCGCGCCAAGGGCGGCCGCGTCATCGCCGTGGGCACCACCAGCGTGCGCGCGCTGGAATCCGCCGCCGCGCAGACCGAAGGCCGCACGGCGCCCGGCCTGCCCCTGGCCGCCGCCCAGGGCGACACCCGCCTGTTCATCACCCCCGGCTACCAGTACCGCGTCGTGGACGCCCTGGTCACCAACTTCCACCTTCCCCAGTCGACCCTGCTGATGCTGGTGTCGGCGCTGGCCGGCGTTGAGCCGATCCGCCGCGCCTACGCCCACGCGGTAGCCCAGCGCTACCGCTTCTTCAGCTATGGCGACGCCATGTTTATCGAGTCCCCCGCCCCATGACCGGTCTGAATTTTGAACTGCTCGCCACCGACGGCGGCGCCCGCCGCGGCCGCATCACGCTGAACCACGGCGTGGTCGAGACGCCCATCTTCATGCCCGTGGGCACCTATGGCAGCGTCAAGGCCATGATGCCGCACGAGCTGAAAGAGATCGGGTCGCAGATCGTGCTGGGCAACACGTTCCACCTGTGGCTGCGCCCGGGCACGGACATCATGGAAAAGCACGGCGGCCTGCATGGCTTCATGCAGTGGGACAAGCCCATCCTGACCGACTCGGGCGGCTTCCAGGTGTTCAGCCTGCAAGGCATGCGCAAGATCACCGAGGAAGGCGTGAAGTTCGCCTCGCCCATCGACGGTGCGCGCCTGTTCCTGACGCCCGAAGAATCGATGCGCATCCAGCGTTCGCTGAATTCCGACATCGTCATGGTGTTCGACGAATGCACGCCGTATGAAATCGACGGCCGCCCCGCCACCGTTGAAGAAGCCGCGCGCTCGATGCGCATGTCCTTGCGCTGGGCGCGCCGCTCGCGCGACGAATTCGACCGCCTGGGCAACCCGAATGCGCTGTTCGGCATCGTCCAGGGCGGCATGTATGAATCGCTGCGCGATGAATCCCTGGCGGGCCTGCAGGACATCGGCTTCCATGGCTACGCCATCGGCGGGCTATCGGTAGGCGAGCCCAAGGAAGACATGATGCGCATCCTGGCGCACGTCACGCCGAAGCTGCCGGCCCAGGCGCCACGCTACCTGATGGGCGTGGGCACGCCGGAAGACCTGGTCGAGGGCGTGAGCCGTGGCGTGGACATGTTCGACTGCGTCATGCCGACCCGCAACGCCCGCAACGGCTGGCTGTTCACCCGCTTTGGCGACGTCAAGATCCGTAACGCCAAGTACCGCGACGACACCCGCCCGCTGGACCCCAGTTGCACCTGCCACACCTGCGCCAATTTCTCGCGCGCCTATCTGCACCATCTGCAGCGGGCCAACGAGATCACCGGCGCGCGCCTGAACACGCTGCACAATCTGCATTTCTATCTGACTATCATGAAGGAAATGCGCGAAGCCATCGCCGAAGGCCGTTTCAATGCCTGGCGCGCGCAGTTCGCCGCGGACCGCGCCCGCGGCATCGAGTAGTCGGGCTTTCCCTGAGGGGGCTTTTCTATTGAGATTTCGTCCCCATAGATTGGGATCCCCCCCTAGTGAAAGGCCGGCAATAAGATGGATACAATAGCCGGCTTGCCCTATCCATGGCTCGCGCGGGGATGGGCGCATAACAAGACAGCTAGTGGGTATGGCGATGTTTCGTAGTTACATAGAGAACTCGGGCATGGCCGTCCGTAGCAACAAACAACCCAAACAGACTTAAACGCAGGAGAATTCAATGTCCGTTATCGATACCGCAAGCCTCGTCGTGGCTCAAGCCGCCGCCCCTGAAGGTAATGCGCTGATGGGCATGTTGCCCATCGTCCTGATGTTCGTGATCCTCTACTTCCTGATGATCCGTCCGCAGATGAAGCGTCAGAAGGAACACCGCAACCTGATCGCCGCCCTGGCCAAGGGTGACGAAGTGGTCACCGCCGGCGGCATGCTGGGCAAGGTCACCAAGGTCAATGACAGCTACGTGACCGTTGAAGTGTCCGAACTGGCCGACAAGCCGGTGGAAGTGATCATGCAGAAGTCGTCGGTTTCGACCGTGCTTCCTAAAGGAACCATCAAGGCCCTTTAAGCGTCTAATAGGAGCCCCATCGGGCTCTTCTTACGTTTGATGGGACCCAACCGCCGCCCGCAGCGTTTATCGCCCGGGCGGCCCTTTTATCACCCTGACATGAAGTAGCCGGCAATGAACCGCTATCCCCTCTGGAAGTACATTACGGTCCTGATCGCGGTCATCATTGGCCTGCTGTACACGCTGCCCAATTTCTACGGCGAGTCCCCCGCGGTCCAGGTTTCCAGCGCCAAGGCCACCATCAAGGTGGAACCGGCCATGCTGAACCGGGTCGAACAAATCCTGACCGACGCCAAGATCCCGAACGAAGGCGTCTTCTACGAACAAAACGGCACGCTCGGCACCGTGCGCGCCCGCTTCACGTCGACCGACCTGCAACTGCAGGCCCGTGACCTGATCGAAAAATCCCTGAACACCGTCGCCGACGACCCGCACTACACCGTGGCGCTGAACCTGTTGCCCGCGTCGCCCCCCTGGATGCGCGCCCTGGGCTGGTTCGCCCCCAAGCCCATGTACCTGGGCCTGGACTTGCGCGGCGGTGTGCACTTCCTGCTGCAAGTCGACATGCAGGGCGCGCTGACCGCCCGCTACGATTCGCTGGCCGCCGACGTGCGTTCCGTGCTGCGTGACCAGAAGGTCAACGTGGCCAGCGTTGAACGCTCGGGCATGGGCGTTGCCGCTACCTTCGCCAACAACGACGACCGCGACCGCGCCATCGCCACCCTGCGCACCCGCCTGCCGGACCTGGAGTTCACGGAACGCGAAGAAGGCGGCAAGCCGCTGCTGCTGGGCGCCCTGAATCCCGCCGCCGTCCAGCGCGTGCAAGACTCCGCGCTGAAGCAGAACATCAACACCCTGCACAACCGTATCAACGAACTGGGTGTGGCCGAACCGGTCATCCAGCAACAGGGTACGGACCGCATCGTGGTGCAACTGCCCGGCGTGCAGGACGTGGCCAAGGCCAAGGAACTGCTGGGCCGCACCGCCACGCTGGAAATCCGCATGGTTGACGATTCCCCCACCGCGCAAGGCGCGCTGCTGGGCGGCACCGTGCCCTTCGGCCTGGAACGCTACAACGACCGCGACGGCCGCCCGATCCTGGTTCGCCGCCAAGTGGTGCTGACCGGTGAAAACCTGCAAGACGCCCAACCCGGCCGCGACTCGCAAACCCAGCAAGCCGCCGTCCACCTGACACTGGACTCCAAGGGCGCGCGTATCTTCCGCGACGTCACCCGCGACAACATCGGCAAGCGCATGGCCATCCTGCTGTTTGAAAACGGCAAGGGCGAAGTGGTTACGGCGCCGGTCATCCGCAGCGAAATCGCGGGCGGCCAGGTGCAGATCTCGGGCAGCATGAGCTCGGAAGAAGCCGCCGACACCGCGCTGCTGCTGCGCGCGGGCGCGCTGGCCGCGCCGATGTCCATCATCGAAGAACGCACCATCGGCCCGAGCCTGGGCGCCGACAACATCTCGAAGGGCTTCCATTCGACGCTGTACGGTTTCCTGGCCATTGCCGCGTTCATCATGCTGTACTACCGCCTGTTCGGCGTGTTCTCCACGGTGGGCCTGACGATGAACGTGCTGCTGCTGCTGGCGCTCTTGTCCATGCTGCAGGCCACGCTGACCTTGCCGGGTATCGCCGCCATTGCGCTGACGCTGGGCATGGCGATTGACTCGAACGTGCTGATCAACGAGCGGATACGCGAAGAACTGCGCGCCGGGGCTTCCCCGCAGCAGGCCATCCACCAAGGTTTTGAACGCGCCTGGGGCACGATTCTTGACTCGAACCTCACGACGCTCATCGTCGGCCTGGCGCTGCTGGCCTTCGGTTCGGGCCCGATCCGCGGCTTCGCGGTGGTGCACTGCCTGGGCATCCTGACGTCGATGTTCTCGTCGGTGGTGGGCGTGCGCGCCCTGGCCAATCTGTACTACGGCCGCAAGAAGAAGCTGACCTCGATCTCCATCGGCGAAGTCTGGAAACCGAAGGCAAACTGACAATAAGGCGGGTGGCGCATAGCCATCCGCCGTAGAAAAGAACCGAAGGCGAAAAATGGAATTCTTCCGTATTCACCGCACCATCCCGTTCATGCGCCACGCGTTGGTGCTGAACATCATCAGTCTCATCACGTTCGTCCTGGCGGTCTTCTTCATCGTCACGCGCGGCTTTCACCTGTCGATCGAGTTCACCGGCGGCACGGTCATGGAAGTCAACTACGCGCAGACGGCGCAGCTTGAAAACGTGCGTGGCGTGGTCTCCAAGCTGGGCTACACCGACTTCCAGGTGCAGAACTTCGGCACCTCGCACGACGTCATGATCCGCCTGCCGCTGCAGGAAGGCCAAACGTCGGCCACCCAAAGCGAAAGCGTGCTGGCCGCCCTGAAGGCCGCGGACTCCGGCGTGGAACTGCGCCGCGTGGAATTCGTGGGGCCGCAGATCGGCCAGGAACTTCTGCACAACGGCTTGATGGCCCTGCTTGTCGTGGTCATCGGCATCATGGTGTACCTGGGCTTCCGTTTCGAATGGAAGTTCTCGGTCGCCGGCGTGATCGCCAACCTGCACGACGTGGTGATCATCCTGGGCTTCTTCGCCTTCTTCCAGTGGGAGTTCTCGCTGTCGGTGTTGGCGGGCGTGCTGGCGGTGCTGGGCTATTCGGTGAACGAATCCGTGGTCATCATGGACCGCATCCGCGAAAACTTCCGCAAGTACCGCAAGGCCGACACGCAGGAAGTCATCAACAGCGCCATCACCCAAACCATCTCGCGGACCATCATCACCCACGGTTCGACGCAGATGATGGTGTTGGCCATGCTGTTCTTCGGCGGCCCCACCCTGCACTACTTCGCCCTGGCCCTGACCATCGGCATCTGGTTCGGCATCTATTCGTCGGTGTTCGTCGCCGCCGCGCTGGCCATGTGGATGGGCGTCAAGCGCGAAGACCTGATCAAGCCGGTCAAGAAAGAAGGCGAGGAAGGCGAAGTCGCCTGATCCTGACCTGTCTTGCGTTTCCCAAAGCCCGTCGCCCGCGACGGGCTTTGTGCTTTCTGCTTTCCCTGCTTCTAACGAGGGAACGCCTCGGCGACTACGAACGGCGCCCTGAGCCAGGGAACTAGCCAATTTCATGCCGGAAGACGCGTTGATTCATATACCCGAACTGGTATATTCGATCCAGCATATCTTCCTACAGCAATAACCATCTATGACTCAAGCCTCAAACCCTGGCACCAAGAACGTCCTCTACGACCTCGGTTTTGAAGACGCCGCCGACCTTACCGCCAAAGTGCAATTGGCCATGAAGCTCAATGACTTGATCGACAAGCGCGGACTGAATCAGACCGACGTCGCGGCACTGACCGGGATGACGCAGCCCAAGGTCTCTCAAATTCGCCGCTACAAATTGCTGAACATCTCACTGGAACGGCTCATGCAAGCCCTGGTTGCCCTGGATCAGCACGTTGAAATCCGCGTTCGCAAAGCGCGCCAATCCGACACGGCCGGCATTACCGTCACGGCCTGATCCGCACTGTACCGTCCGCTCTCGCCCTGCTGTACGGGTACGAATCCTTCCGCATTCGCTACCATAGACCACCATGAAACTCACCATCGATCATCTCGTCATCGCCGCGGCGGACCTTGCCAGCGGTACGGAATATGTCGCGGGCCTGCTCGGCATCGCGCCCCAGGGCGGCGGCGCGCACCCGCACATGGGCACCCACAACCGCGTGCTGGGCATGGCGGACGGCGTGTATCTGGAGGTCATCGCGATAGACCCCGATGCCCCCGCCCCCGAACGCCCCCGCTGGTTCGGGCTGGATCAGGGCGACATGCGCGCGCGGCTGGAACAGGGGCCTTTCCTGGCGCACTGGGCCGCGCGGGTGGAAGCGCCGCTGGACCTGACCCGCATGCAGGCCGAACACCCGGAACGCATCGCGCCCGTCATCCCCATGACGCGCGGTGATCTGCGCTGGCGCCTGACGGTGCCGGACGACGGCAGCCTACCCACCTGGCGCGAAGCGGGCCACGCGGCGGGCGACGGCCTGCTGCCCACGCTGATCCAATGGGACGTGGACGCCTACCCCGGCGTCAGCCTGCCGCGCCAGCCCCTGACGCTGGTGCGCCTGACCGGTAGCCACCCGCAGGCGGGCCTGCTGCGTCAAGGGCTGACCTGGATGGGGGCCGACACCCTGATCGACCTGGAACAAACCGACGGACCGCCGCGCCTGAGCGCGCTGATCGACACGCCACAAGGGCAGAAGACCCTGGCCTGAAGCGCCCCCGCCCCCTATAAACCGGAGACCCCCCGCATGACCGCCACCCCCATGCCCGCCACCCGCAAACGTTTCGACGACGAGCCCTATCTGGATCAGTGCGACGCCACCATCATTGCCGTCACGCCTGAAGGCGTCGAACTTGACCAGACCATCTGCTATGCGCGCAGCGGCGGCCAGGCCGGCGACAGCGGCACCTTGACCCTGGCCGATGGGCGGGTGCTGCCCTTGACGGACACGGTCTACGCGGACGACCGGCAACGCATCCTGCACGTACTGGCCCTGCCCGAGGGCGACGCGCCCCCGCTAGTGGGCGACCGCGTCACCGTGGCCATCGACTGGCCGCGCCGCCATCGCCTGATGCGCCTGCACACCTGCCTGCACCTGCTGGGTGCCCTGGTGCCCGCGCCCGTGACGGGCTGCAGCATCTCGCCCGACTCCGCCCGCATCGATTTCGACCTGCCCGAATCCACCCTGGAAAAGGGCGAGCTGACCGAGCGCCTGAACGCGCTGATCAACCGCGGCCTGGACGTTGCCGTGAACGGCATCACCCCCGAGGAACTGGCGGCCCAGCCCGATCTGGTGCGCACCATCGGCGCCGCGCCGCCGGCCGGCACGGCCAAGATCCGCATCATCGACATCCCGGGCGTGGACCGCCAGCCCTGTGGCGGCACCCATGTGCGCAATACCCAGGAAATCGGCGCGGTGGCCATCACCAAGATCGAAAAGAAAAGCCGCACGAACCGCCGCGTGGTCGTGAATTTCGCCTGACAGGCGTCTGGCCACCGACAAAAAAATGGCCGCGATGTTCATCACGGCCTTTTTTCATTCAGCGCGCACCTTCATGCTTTTTTCCACCAGCGCCAGGGCGCGCGCAGCGGCCATTGATATTGGCTGCTCAGCACGCGCGGCGCCAGCAGATGGCCCACTATGAAGGCGATGCCCGCCGCCGTCATCACGTCCGACAGATAGTGGTCCAGATTGACCAGGCGGCTCATTGCCACCAGCACGGCCAGCAGTAGAAAAACCGCACGCCAACGCGGGGCCAGGATACTGAGCACGACGGCCACGGCGAACGCGGCGTACGTGTGGCTGGACGGAAAGGAATTGAACTGCTGCACGCGTGAAAAGGATTCGCCCAGGCCGTAGATGCCCTTCTCGAAAAATAATTCTGGACGCGAGCGTGCTACTAACCGTTTAAGCAAGAGCACCACCAGCCCACCCACCGCCAGGGTCGACAACATCAGCAGACTGCCGCGCGCCATGCTGGCGTAGCTCATGCGCAGCGGGTTGCGCCAGCCGCGCGCCAGGCCAATCAGGCCCACGACGTAAAACGCCAGCGCCACGCCGATGTACGGGCCGCTTTCGCCCAATTCGCCGATCCATTCGAAGGAGAGGTTCACGCCGTCGGAGACGGATCGCTGAATCCAGATAGCCAGGGGCAGATCGATCCAGCGCGCGCAGGCGCCGGCCAGCAATGCCAGGACGCCGCTCAACAGCAGCCAAGTCGCCCAGGAAAATGGGTTGCGGATCGGGTTCTGCGCGGATAGGCCGGGCGCGGCAGGGGCCACGGAAACGGCGGCCTGGGGCGTCAGGGGCTTGGGATTCATCGGTAACGCTCAAGGAGAATAAGAAATATTACTGTCGGCTGAAAGACGGCCGGCTCGCTATCGTAACGGCACCCGTCCGCCCGGCAAAGAAACAATTTCCACGCAAGGGTTAAAATTCCGCGTTTCCATCCCTTTCAGCCCCCGGGATCTACACCCGTCACGGCGACCATCATGCAAGCTACCTCCCTGAAGCGCGGCAACGCGCCCGGCGACGGCACCTCCGCCGCCGCCCCCGTCCTGGACATCCCCGCCGCTGACGCCGGCACCGGTTCCCCCCGCAAGCTGTACATCCGCACCTTCGGCTGCCAGATGAACGAGTACGACTCGGACAAGATGGCCGACGTGCTGCGTGGCGACCAGGGCCTGGAACTGACCGACAACCCGGAAGAGGCCGACGTCATCCTGTTCAACACCTGTTCGGTGCGGGAAAAGGCGCAGGAAAAAGTGTTTTCGGACCTGGGCCGGGTGCAGCACCTGAAGAAGACCAATCCGAACCTGGTGATTGGCGTGGGCGGCTGCGTGGCCAGCCAGGAAGGCGCCGCCATCGTCAAGCGCGCGCCCTACGTCGACGTGGTGTTCGGGCCGCAGACCCTGCACCGCCTGCCCGACTTGATTGCGCGCCGCCGCGCCGAAGGCCGCTCGCAGGTGGACATCAGCTTTCCGGAAATCGAAAAGTTCGACAACATGCCGCCCCCGCGCGTGGATGGCGCCACGGCGTTCGTGTCCATCATGGAAGGCTGTAGCAAGTACTGCAGCTTCTGCGTCGTGCCGTACACGCGCGGCGAAGAAGTGTCGCGCCCGTTCGAGGACGTGCTGATCGAAGTGGCCGACCTGGCCGACCAGGGCGTGAAGGAAGTGACGCTGCTAGGCCAGAACGTGAACGCCTATCGCGGCAAGATGGAAGGCACGGACGAGATCGCCGACTTCGCCATGCTGCTGGAATACGTGCACGAAATCCCCGGCATCGAGCGCATCCGCTACACGACCTCGCACCCCAAGGAAATGACCCAGCGCATGGTGGACGCCTACGCCCGCCTGCCCAAGCTGGTGTCGTTTTTGCACCTGCCCGTGCAGGCTGGCAGTGACCGCGTGCTGGCCGGCATGAAGCGCGGCTACACCACGCTGGAATTCAAGTCGGTGGTGCGGCGCCTGCGCGCGGCCCGTCCCGACCTGACTTTGTCGTCGGACTTCATCGTGGGCTTTCCCGGCGAAACCGAAGAAGACTTCGAAAAGACCATGAAGCTGATCGAGGACGTCGGTTTCGACACCTCGTTCTCGTTCGTCTACTCGCGCCGGCCGGGCACGCCCGCCGCCGACCTGGCCGACGACACGCCGCAAGACGTGAAACTGCGCCGCCTGCAACGCCTGCAAGCGCTGATCAACGAGCAGGCGGCCACCATTGCCCGCAACATGGTCGGCACCCGCCAGCGCCTGCTGGTCGAAGGCCCCTCGCGCCGCGATCCCAACGAACTGATGGGCCGCACCGAGAACAACCGCATCGTGAATTTCGCCGCGCCCGCGCGGCTCATCGGACAAATGGTCGACGTCATCATCACCGAAGCGCACACGAATTCGTTGCGCGCCCGAGTGGCCGATGTGGACCGCGTTCCCCAAGAGGCCGAATGACCACTCCCCGTTCCCGCGCTCGTCGCAGCATGCCCGCCGTCGTCAACCTGGACGGCGACAACACCCACCTGGCCAACCTGTGCGGCCCGCTGGACGAAAACTTGCGGCAGCTTGCCGACGGCATGGAAGTGAAGCTTTCGCGCCGCGGCAGCCGCGTCACCATCGAAGGCGAGCGGGCTGAACTGGCCGGCCGCGTGTTGCGGCGCTTTCACGAACAGGCCGTGCACCGCGCCCTGTCGGTGGACGACATCCAGCTGGGTCTGGTTGAAATCGGCGTCGGCCGCCAGGAAGACAAGCAGGAAGCCCAGGCCCCCGAAGCCGACCCGCTGCCCGCCCTGGACGACGAAAGCGACAGCATCGCGCTGCGCACCAAGCGCAGCGACCTGCGCCCGCGCACGCCACGCCAGCGCGACTACCTGAACAACATCCTGAAGCACGACATCACGTTCGGCGTCGGCCCGGCCGGTACCGGCAAGACCTGGCTGGCGGTGGCCTGCGCCATCGACGCCATGGAACGCGACACGGTGCAGCGGCTGGTGCTGACCCGCCCCGCGGTGGAAGCCGGCGAACGCCTGGGCTTCCTGCCGGGCGATCTGGCCCAGAAGGTGGACCCGTACCTGCGCCCGCTGTACGACGCGCTGTACGACCTGATGGGTTTTGAAAAGGTGCAGCGCCTGTTTGAAAAGCAAACCATCGAAATCGCGCCGCTGGCCTACATGCGCGGCCGCACGCTGAACCATGCCTTCGTCATCCTGGATGAAGCGCAGAACACCACGCCGGAACAAATGAAGATGTTCCTGACGCGGATCGGCTTCGGCAGCAAGGCCGTGATTACCGGCGACCCCTCGCAGGTAGACCTGCCGCGCGGTCAGGACAGCGGCCTGGCCCACGCGGTCAAGGTGCTGGAAAACGTGCAAGGCATTGCCACCACCCGCTTCACCAGCCGCGACGTCGTGCGCCACCCCTTGGTGGCCCGCATCGTCGACGCCTACGACCGCGCCTCTGAAAATGAAGCCTGATCTGTCTCTGTCCGTGCAATACGGGGTGGAAGAGCCGCGCCTGCCCCGCTGGCGTCTGCGCCGCTGGGCCGAGCGCGCGCTGGCGGCCGCCGCCGAAGATGGCCTGGTGGATTTCTCGGCCGCCGAGCTCAGCCTGCGCCTGGTCGGCGCGGCCGAGGGCCGTCGGCTGAATCGAGACTTCCGCGAACGCGACTACGCCACCAACGTGCTCACTTTTGAGTATGGCGTGGACCCCGTGGGCGTGGCGCGTGGCGATATCGTGATGTGCGTGCCCGTGTTGGTGCGCGAGGCCCGTGAACAGCGCAAGCCGCTGCTGGAACACGCCGCCCACCTGACCATCCACGGCGTGCTGCATGCGCTGGGCTACGACCACATCAAGGCGCGCGACGCCAAACGCATGGAAGCGCTGGAAACGGCCACGCTGTCGCGGATGGGCATCAACGACCCGTACATCGTCGCCGACTGAAGTCAGGCCGGGCCGGGATCGAGATCGGGATCGAGATTCGGGATCGAGATTCGGGATCGAGATTCGGGTCTACCCCTAGCCATGCCCGGAAAATAGCGGCCAGCAAGGCGCAGATGCCGTTGTTTGGCCCCATTTTCATGGCCGTCGTAACAAAAGGCGCGTCAGTTTCGGTTATGCTGGCCCCTCCATAACTTGTCCTCCCGGACGATGTCTGACCCTTACCCTGCTCCTGAAGCGACCACTGCTCGCTCATCCAAACCCGCCACCAAATCCCTTCTAGACCGCCTGCTTTCCCTTGTGCGCCGAGAGCCCGAGGACCGCGACGGCATCAAGGCCATTCTGGAAGCCGCCCACGATCGCCACCTGCTGGACGCCGAGTCCTACAAGATGATCAAGGGTGCGCTGGCCGTGTCCGAAGGCACCGTCGGCGACATCATGGTTCCCCGCTCGCGCATGGATCTGCTGGACATCACGCAGCCCATCCCGTATCTGGTGGCCTCGGTGATCGAAACCGCGCATTCGCGGTTTCCGGTTTACGAGGGCGACCGCGACAACATCATCGGTATCCTGCTGGCCAAGGATCTTTTGCGCTGCATGCTGGAACCCGGCATCGAATTGCGCACGCTGGTCCGCCCGGCCGTGTTCATTCCCGAATCCAAGCGCCTGAACGTGCTGCTGCACGAATTCCGCGCCAGCCGTAACCACCAGGCCATCGTCATCGACGAGCACGGCGGTATTTCGGGCCTGGTCACGATGGAAGACGTGCTGGAACAGATCGTCGGTGAAATCGAAGACGAATTCGACGAAACCGAGGAAGACGAGATCTTCCCCGAAGGCGAAAATCAGTGGCGCGTCATGGCGGCCACCGATATCTCGCACTTCAACGAGGTCTTTGGCTGCCAGTTGCCGGACGACGAATACGACAGCGTCGGCGGTTGGATGGGTGGCCAGTTGGGCCGCATTCCGCGCCGTGGCGACGTCGCCGAATTCGACGGCCTGCGCCTGGAAGTGGCCCGGGGCGACGCCCGCCGCGCCATCTGGCTGCGCGTCAAGCGCAACGTTCCCGCCCAAACTTCCCGCCCCACCGACGACGCATGAGCCGTATTCCGCGCAGCACCCTTCTGCGCGGCGCCGCCGGCTTGATGCTGGCCGGCGCCGTGCACGCGCTGACCTTCGCGCCCGGCCCCTTGCCCGACTGGGCATTGGCGATTACGCAGATCCTGATGCTGGCCATCGCGGCGCGCGTCACGCTGACCGCGCCGTCGGCCAGGCAGGCCTGGCTGCGCGGCTGGCTGTTCGGCTTCACCACCTATGCGGTGGGCCTGTACTGGCTGTTCATCAGCATGCACCGCTACGGCGACCTGGCCGCGCCGCTGGCCGTGGCCGGTGTGCTGGCCTTGTCCGCCTTTCTGGCGCTGTTTCCGGCCACGGCCAGCGCGCTGACGCGACGCTACACGCCCCTGTCGGCCGACGCCACGCCGCTTGGCATCCTGGCGTCCACACTGGCCTGGGCCGCGATGTGGGCAGGCTTCGAATGGCTGCGCGCCGTGTTGCTGACGGGTTTCCCGTGGCTGAACATCGGCTATGCGCAGGTAGACAGCCCAATCGCCGGCTGGGCGCCGGTTCTGGGCGTACACGGCATGGCGTTCATTGCCGCGTTCGTGGCGGCCACCATCGCCAGCTTGTGGCAACCGTCGCGCAAGACGGCCCTGAATTCACGCCAGGCCTTGGCAGCCGGCATTGCGGTGGCCCTGGCCGCCGTCGGCTGGCCGCTGTCGCGCATGGACTGGTCAGCCCCCACCGGTGACCCGCTCAATGTGCGGCTGATTCAGGGCAACATCGAACAATCACAGAAATTTGATCCGGCCTTGCTGGAGCAAAGCCTGGTGCGCCATCTGGAAATGACGGCTTTGCCGCCCGCCCAGGGCGTGCCCGCGCCGCAACTGGTGATTCTGCCCGAAACGGTGCTGCCCATTTTCCAGGACCAACTGGATCCGCGCGCCTGGGAAGCCTGGCGCGGCGTGGCCGCACGCGGCAACATGACGATCGCCATGGGCGTGCCCTTGCATGACCGCGTGGACGGCCGTGACCGCTACACCAACAGCGTGATGGGCTTTGACGGCAACACGCCGGTCGAACAACTGGTGCGTGGCAACACCGCCATGCGCTACGACAAACGCCATCTGGTGCCTTGGGGCGAATACGTGCCGCCGGGATTCCGCTGGTTCGTCGACCTGTTGAACATGCCGCTGGGCGATTTTGATCGCGGCGCGGCACGCCAGACCCCGTTCGCGGTGGGCGGCCAGCACATCGCCTTCAACATCTGCTACGAAGACCTGTTCGGTCCCGACCTGCTGCCCGCGCTGCAGACGGGCGCCAATGGCGAACCCGGCGCCACCATTCTGGTCAACGTCAGCAACCTGGGCTGGTTCGGCAATTCGTGGGCCTTGCGCCAGCATTTGCAGATTGGCCGCTTGCGCACCATCGAAACCGCGCGGCCCATGCTGACGGCCACCAATACCGGCATCACCGCCGCGATCGATGCCAAGGGCCATGTGGCCGCACAGCTTGCGCCGTTGCAGCCGGGCGTGCTGCCAGTGTCGGTCCAGGGCATGACCGGGCTGACTCCCTACGCGCGCTTCGGCGACAAATTGGCCTTGGCGCTGATGGGGCTGGTGCTGATCGGCGCCATCGGCAGCCACCGCAAGGCGCGCCGGGGCTGAGCGGCCCCGGGCGTTGCCCTTATCAAGCGAACAGATTGGCCGGCAGCCTGCCGCTGTCTTCGGGCGGGCGCACGGGCCCCGCGCCCGCGCCGGTCAGTTCAATGGCTTCGGCCACGGCGTCCAGGTCCTCGCTATCCAATTCCAGTTCCGCCGCCCCCAGCAAACCATTGACCTGCGCGGCGCTGCGCGCGCCCACGATCGCCCCGCTAACGCCTGGCCAGGCCAGCGTCCACGCGGCGGCAACGGCGGCAACGGTGGTGCCGTGCCGTTCGGCGATGGGCTTCAGCGCGTCGGCCAGGGCCAGGTTCCGGTCCAGGTTGGGCGGCGCGAATTCCGCATTGCGGGCACGCCAGTCGTCAGCCGGCAGGGCGCGCGCGCGCTCGATGCTGAACGCGCCGCTCAACAGCCCGGACTGCAAGGGGCTGTAGACGATCACGCAGATGTCGTGCTCGGCGCACCAGGGAATCAGGTCAGCAGCGGCACCGCGCTGAATCGCCGAAAACGGGGGTTGCAGGGAATCCACGTGGCCCAGCGATTCAGCATTCTGCAACTGCGCCAGGTTGTGGTTCGACAGGCCGATCGCGCCGACCTTGCCCTCCTGTTTCAGGTCCAGCAGTTCTTGCCAATAGGTCTCGATCGGCGTGCCGTCGCCCGCCGGCCAGTGCATCTGATACAGGTCGATGCGTTCCACGCCCAGGCGACGCAGCGAACCCTCGATCTCACGCCGGATGCTGGCTGGCGCGCCGGTGCGTCGCGGCATCGCCTGGGGATTGTCGGCCGACCAGGTCAGCCCGCACTTGGTGAACACGTAAGGCCTTTCCCCCGGGGTCATCTGCGCCAGCGCTTGCCGCACGATCTCTTCGGAATGACCCAGTCCATAGACGGCCGCCGTGTCGATCCAGTTGATGCCCCGGTCCACCGCCAGCCGGATGGCGGCGATGGAGTCAGCGTCGTCCTGCGGCCCCCACCCGACCGCCCAGCCGTTGCCGCCGATTGCCCATGCGCCCAGACCGATACGCGTGATGGCCATGCCGCTGCGGCCTAACGGCCGAGTGGGAAACGAAGTCTTGGTGCTCATGCGTGAATTCTCGATGTTGTCGCGCGGGGTCTTTTTTTACGCGAAAGCCACAGGATGCAGAAATTTTTTGCCCTTCACGATAGCATCTGCACAAGCCCTTGATTTTCCTGGATTCTGCACAAATCGATGCCGCGTGTCTTGCGATGAATCGCTCACAAAATAAGCAAAAAAAGCCATCCAACCCTGATTTTTTTTGTCGTTTTAACGTTTTTGCCCCCGACCGACTTGCACACCCGATTTTGTTCGTGCATAATCTCGTTTCTTCGCCAACGGCACTAAACAAAACCGGCAACGAACGACGAAAAACGCACCATAAAACGTGTGTTTATCTCGTAAAACGTAGCAGGCATTGCTTAGAGAAACGGGGGTATAGCTCAGCTGGGAGAGCGCTTGCATGGCATGCAAGAGGTCAGCGGTTCGATCCCGCTTACCTCCACCAGTCAACAGCGAAGAAAGTAGTACCAGTATTGCAGTAACAGCAAGTCCAAGTCCCCTTCGTCTAGAGGCCTAGGACATCACCCTTTCACGGTGAGTACAGGGGTTCGAATCCCCTAGGGGACGCCAGTTTACTGGCAGCAGTACAGAAGTAGATAAGTGCAGTTGAAGTGACAAAGTAGTTGAGTAAGCCGCTGCGGAGCGGTAGTTCAGTTGGTTAGAATACCGGCCTGTCACGCCGGGGGTCGCGGGTTCGAGCCCCGTCCGCTCCGCCAAAAGCTCTCTCGCTCTGAGTCTTTCAAGAGCTCCGTCTTCGGGGCTTTTTGCATTTATAGAGTGTGAGACCTTGTTGTTTGCCGTTCGAAACCTCAAGGCGCCCTGTGGGGGTATAGCTCAGCTGGGAGAGCGCTTGCATGGCATGCAAGAGGTCAGCGGTTCGATCCCGCTTACCTCCACCACGATGCAGTACCGTAGTAAAGTTGTTTGCAGTTCTGTTAGTTCAGGTCCCCTTCGTCTAGAGGCCTAGGACATCACCCTTTCACGGTGAGTACAGGGGTTCGAATCCCCTAGGGGACGCCAGCTTTTTTGGCATGTAGGTCCAAGCTGCCTTGACAACGCAGTGTCGTGATGAAGTTCAGTAAACCGCTGCGGAGCGGTAGTTCAGTTGGTTAGAATACCGGCCTGTCACGCCGGGGGTCGCGGGTTCGAGCCCCGTCCGCTCCGCCAAGCACTTCGTGCTTGCCAGCATTGCATCACCCTCGTAGTACAGCCATCGAAGCTCCGGAATCCGGAGCTTTTTGCTTTTCCGCGCCCGCCATCTCCCCCCTCCCCCTGGCGGCTTTACCCTTCGGTTTTACCCCCCCGCCAAGACTCGTCCGTTTTGCTCTCTGGACAGCATCGCCGCGCACCTGCATCCTGTGGGATCACGCCACGCGAACCGAAGAGGCCTACGTGACCGCAAACGCCGCCGCGCCCGACGCGCATCGCCAACACCTGCAAGCCATCATCGCGGGTTTGAATGAAGGCATCATCCTGCTCGAATCCGACGGCTCAATCGCCTGGGCCAATGCCAGCGCACTGGAATTACACGGCGTGGACACGCTTGACGCGCTGGGCGGCACGCCCGCCGGCTACCGCAAACGCTACACCCTCACCTTCCGCAACCATCACCGCGTCCCCCCGCGCCAATATCCGCTGGACCGTCTGGCGGCCGGCGAGAGCTTTGATGATCTGTTGCTGGACCTGAACCGCAAGGACGACGAAGATTTCCTGCGCAACGTGCTCGCGCGTGGACTCAAGCTGGAAGGCGACAAAGACGCCGACTACCGCGTACTGATCCTGCACGACCAAACCGAACAGATCAACGCCGAGCAGCGCTTCGAACGGACCTTTGGCGCAAACCCCGCGCCCGCGCTGATCTGCCGGCTATCCGACCTGCGCTATGTCAAGGTGAACCAGGGTTTTCTGGAGATGACGGGCTACACGCGCGAGGCCGTACTGGGCAAATCCGCCTACGAGCTCGACATCCTGGATGGCGGCGAAGACAAAGAACAGGCAGTGGCCAATCTGAACGAAGGCAAGACCATTGCGCAGCGCGAGGGCGTGATCAAACTGGCGAACGGCGAGACGAAGTTCGTCATGGTGGCCGGCCAGCCCATCGATATGCAGGACGAACCCTGCATGCTGTTCACCTTCATCGACCTGGAAGCGCGCAAGCGTACCGAAGCGGCGCTGCGCGAAAGCGAAGAGCGTTTCTCGAAGGCATTCAAGCTGGCGCCCGTGCCCATGGCCGTGTGCGAAGGCGATACGCTGGCCGTGCTGGACTTCAACGACGCCTTTACGGCGGTCACTGGCGCATCGCTCGAGACCAGCATCGGCGCGGCCCTGACCGACATCGGCCTGCAACCCTACGAGGGCATGGCCGCCAGCCTGAAACGCGGCGAAAGCGCACGCAACCGCGAGGCCACGCTGGCCACCCAGGACGGTGGCAGGCTGGACTGCCTGGTGTCCGCCGAGCCGGTGATGATCGGCGGACAGCGCCGGCTGCTGGTCGTGATGCAGGACATCACCGAGCGCAAGCGTTCCGAAATCGAATTGCTGGCCGCGATCGAAGCGGTCATGCAGGACACGTCGTGGTTCAGCCGCGGCATCATCGAAAAGCTGGCGCAACTGCGTCAGCCCGCGCCCGCGTCCCGCGACGTGGCGGAACTGGCGCAATTGACCACCCGCGAACGCGAAGTGCTGGGCCTGCTTTGCCAAGGTCACGATGACGACGCCATCGCCAAGGCCTTGAAGTTGTCGCGCAACACCGTGCGCAATCATGTCGCCACGATCTACAGCAAGATCGGCGTGCATCGGCGCAGCGCGGCCATCGTGTGGGCGCGTGACCGCGGCATCACAGGCCACGAGTCCGCCCGCGTGCGCGACAAGCCCGCCAAGGACTGAAGGCACGGGTCGAACCCACGGATTTTACAATTAGAATCAAAATATCCGGGGGTTCGACGTCGCCGAAGATGCGATCGCGTTACGCAAGCCTACCCACCAAAATCCAGCATCTACCGCAATAAATCCTGTAAATACCCCGCATTTTCCGCCTCTATTCACGCATTGCGTAAACCCTGCGCAGGTTCTTACGATCCGCCGATCCGTCCTTGCCAGCTTCGGCAAGCGGCGCGATTTCCGTAAGACCGACAGGAGCCCGCCTTGCAGACCGCCACCATTCCCGTCCCGCTGACGGCCAAGCACTTGCCCGCCCCGGCCTGGCGCACCGCCGACATCCTGGCGTTGTACGCGCTGCCGTTCATGGACCTGCTGCACCGCGCGCAGCAGGTGCACCGCGCCCACTTCGACCCCAACGCCGTCCAGTTGTCCAGCCTCTTGTCGATCAAGACGGGCGGCTGTCCCGAAGACTGTGCCTATTGCCCGCAGTCCTCGCATTACGACACCGGACTGGACGCCGACAAGCTGATGCCGCTGGACGACGTGGTGGCCGCCGCCCGCGCTGCCCAGGCAGGCGGTGCGCAGCGCTTTTGCATGGGCGCGGCCTGGCGCAGCCCCAAGCCCCATCACCTGGAGGCCGTGGCGCAGATGGTCAGCGCGGTCAAGGCGCTGGGCCTGGAAACCTGCGTCACGCTGGGCATGCTGCAAGACGGCCAGGCCGAGCAACTGAAAGACGCCGGGCTGGACTACTACAACCACAACCTGGACACGTCGCCGGAGTTCTACGGCAAGATCATTTCCACCCGCACCTACCAGGACCGGCTGGATACGCTGGACCGCGTGCGCGAGGCCGGCATCAACGTGTGTTGCGGCGGCATTGTGGGCTTGGGGGAATCGCGGCAGCAGCGCGCGGGCTTGATCGCCCAACTGGCCAACATGACGCCCTACCCCGAGTCGGTGCCGATCAACAATCTGGTGCACGTCGAAGGCACGCCGCTGGCCGACGTCGAGGCGCTGGACCCCTTTGAATTCGTGCGCACCATTGCCGTGGCCCGCATCACCATGCCGCGCGCCGCGGTGCGCCTGTCCGCGGGCCGCGAAGCCATGGACGACGCGCTGCAGGCCTTGTGCTTCATGGCGGGCGCCAACTCGATGTTCTACGGCGACGCGCTGCTGACCACCGCCAATCCGCAAATGCAGGCCGACCAACGCCTGCTGCAACGCCTGGGCATGCACGTCGAAGCAGGCGAGCAGCCCGCGCCCGCCGAGCCGCAGCAGCAGAACACGACATGCCGTTGACGCCGGGCATTCTGTATCTGCTGGCCAGCGTGACGTGCAGCGTCACCGTGGCCGTGCTGCTGAAGCTGGCGCGCCGCTATGACGTGGACGTGCGCCAGGCCATCACCATGAACTACGCCGTAGCCGCCCTGCTCTGCTGGGCAGTCTTGAAACCCGACCCCGCCGCGCTGCTGACGCCGCACACACCTTGGGCCGTGCTGGCCGCCCTGGGCGTGTTGCTGCCCAGCGTTTTCCTGGCGATGGCGGCAGCGGTGCGCCACGCCGGCATCGTGCGCAGCGACGCGGCGCAGCGCCTGTCGTTGTTCATTCCTTTGCTGGCGGCGTTCCTGCTGTTTGGCGAACCGATCAGCGGGCGCAAGCTGGCGGCGATTCTGCTGGCGTTCGGCGCATTGGCTTGCCTGTTGCGCCGTCCCGCCGCCGACGCCAACACCGGAACGGCACCAGGCCGAGGCATTTGGCTTTGGCCGCTCGCGGTCTGGGCGGGCTATGGGGTGATCGACATCCTGTTCAAGCAGGTGGCGCGCGCCGGCACCGCGTTTGCCGCGGGGCTGCTACTGGCGTTCGTGTTGGCGGGAGGGCTGATGCTGGCCTATCTGCTGGCGCGTCGAGTGCGCTGGGAACGCCGCCACCTGTTGGCTGGCGTGGCGCTGGGCGTATTCAACTTCGGCAACATCCTGACCTATATCCGCGCGCACCAATCGTTGCCCGAGCACCCGGCGCTGGTCTTCGCGTCGATGAACATGGGTGTCATCACCCTGGGCACGCTGGTGGGGGCCTTGGCGTTTCGCGAGCCCTTGACGCGGGTCAACGGCTTGGGCATCGCGCTGGCGCTGGCCGCCATCGTACTGATGGCGCCTTGGTAGCCCACGCAGGCCGGGTCTTAGGTACCGGTGCGGCGCGCGCGTTCGGCAGCGTCGTCCGCGTCTCGGGCGGGCTCCGCTGACCCGGTTGCCCCGGTGGATTCGGTTGACGAGGCAGCGGAGCCGGACTCTGCCGTATCGGGCGCGGAGGTATCGGCTGCCGCAGCGTCGGCTGCCGCAGCATCGGCTGCCGCAACATCGGCTGCCGCAGCATCGGCTGCCGGCGCTGCCGCGGCATCCGCCGGCCATTCTTGGGTGAGCGGCGGAGCCACGGGCGACGGCTCCGAGGGTTTTGACGCGTCTGATGCGTCTGATGCATCCAATGCGTCCGACGCGTCCGATGGCTCCGCCGAATCCGTCGATTCCGACCCAGCCGCAGGCGCGGATACCGTTGCCGCCGCCGGATCAGGCTGCACCATTTCCATCGCAATATCGTTTTCCGGGTCCACGCGCGGATCCAGCACGGCCGCGGCCGGCGAGCTTTGCAAGGTATCGGGCATGGGCACGAAATGCGTCGGAGCCTCGTCGACCTGATGCGCGCCGGTGACGCGCGTCGGGCGCACCTGCCACACCAGAATCAGTGCGCAAGCCGAGATGAACACGTAATACATGCTATGGCCGAAAAGCGACATCAGCAGGCCCGCCACCATGGGGCCAATACAGGCGCCCACGCCGTAGGTCATGAGCAGCACGGCTGACAAGCTGACCCGGCGCTCGGACTCCACATGGTCGTTGGCGAATGCCGCGCCCAGCGGGTACAGCGTGAATTGCAGGATGCCGAAGATGCAGGACAAGGCCACCAACGCCCAATATGGCAAGGTCAGCCAGCCCCACATGACCGTAGGCAGCAGCACCAGCAACAACGCATTGAAGCGGATCAGGCCGGCGCGGTTGATGCGGTCGGACAGCCAGCCCATGGGCCATTGCGACAACAAGCCGGCCGTGACGGCGGCAGCCACGAAAATGGCGGCTTGCGAGGTCGTCAACCCATGCTTGGCACCATAGACGGCGGCCAGGCCATAAAAAGCACCGGACAGGTTGCCCGCCACGAACAGCACCGTCATCGACAGCGGCACGCGGCGCATGAAGAAGCGAATGTCCAGCGGCGCGGGCAGTGGTGTGGGCGGGTGCGAACGGGCGGTGACGGCAATAGGCACCAGACACAGCACCAGGCACATGGCCACCAGCGTCAGCGGCCGCAGGTCCAGGGTGGCGTAGGCGGTCAGCGCCAACTGCCCCAGCACCGTGCCCAGGCCGGACACCACCATGTAGACCGAGAACACCCGGCCCCGCTGATGGTTTTCAGTTTGTTCGTTGAGCCAGCTTTCGATGACCATGAATTCGGTCACCATCACCACGCCGGAGATCAGGCGGAACACCAGCCACAGCGGCATGGAATCGACCAGCGTCTGGGCCAGGATCATGCTGGTGGCGATAGCCGCGCACGCGACGAACGCGCGGATGTGGCCCACGCGGATGATGAGCTTGTGCCCCAGGCGGGCGCCGCACACCAGGCCCAGGTAGTAGCCGGCGATCAAGGCGCCGATCCACACTTCGCTGACAGACTGCGCGGTCAGCCGAAGGCCCATGTAGGTGTTGAACAGACCCGTGCCGATCAGCATCAGCAAGGTCGCGAAGTACAAGGACGAGAATGAGGAGAGGGTGGCGAGCATGGCGTTGGCAACCGCTGCTGGCATTAGCGCGGCAGGCTGCAAAGGCAGCCTGCCGTGTTGAGCGGTAAAACAGGGAACTACGTTAGGTCAGATTTGCGACAGCAGCGTGGCGGCATCGCTGACTTCGAACTTGCCAGGGCCTTCCACGTTCAACTGCTTGACCACGCCGTCGACGATCAGGGCCGAATAGCGTTGCGAACGCACGCCCATGCCGCGCGCGATCAGGTCCAGTTCCAGACCGAGTTCCTTGGTCCACAGCGCCGAGCCGTCGGCCAGCATGCGAACCTTGCCTTCGGTCTTTTGCTCGCGGCCCCAGGCGCCCATGACGAACGCGTCGTTGACGGCCACGCACCAGATTTCATCCACGCCCTTGGCCTTCAAGGCTGCGGCCTGCTCCACATAGCCCGGCAGATGCTTGGCCGAGCAGGTGGGGGTGAAGGCGCCCGGCAAGGCGAACAGCGCGATGGTCTTGCCGCGGGTCAGGTCGGAAACCTGGAACGCGTTGGGGCCCAGCGAGCAGCCTTCGGTTTCGGTTTCGATGAATTCGGTCAGGGTGCCTTCCGGCACGCGGTCGCCGACGTTGATCGTCATGGGGTATCTCCAGGGAAAAGTGGGGCAATGCATTGAGGCGGGATCGCCTCACACCCGACATCATAGTGCGTGCGCGCCCTGCCCGCTGCGCCAGACCGGCGCGAAAAAATCACGCACAGTCTGAAACGACTCCATACCCCCGCCACACGGCCTGGAAACGGCTGCTTGCCATAATGCAGGCGTGACCCACGCCCGCCCGGGTCGAAAGCCGCCCGCGGGCATCTATCGGAGACTCACCGATGCACAAGATCTTGACTGGCCTGGCCTGGGTCCTGGCCACCGCCACCGCGCCGGCCTTGGCCGCGCCGGATGCAAGCGAACAGACCCTGTACGATTCCTTCGTGATTGCGGCCGGAGCGTCCAACGGCGCCGCGCGCGCCTGCGGCGCCTCGGACCCCGACCTGGCCCAACATAAGGCGACAGCCCAGAAGAACCTGACGCGGTACGCCAAGGAATATGGCTTTTCGTTGGCGTCCTATGACGCCCTGTTCCAACAGGGCCAGGGCGAGGGCAAGACGATGATGGACGACATGAAGCGTTCGGGCGTGGACGGATGCCAGGGCGTGCTGGGCAGTTTCCAGCACGAGCGCGCCATCAGCTATGAGGGCATGAAAAAGGCCTTGGCTGAAGTCAGCGACGGCCTGCCTGGGGAAAAAGCCAAGTAGATTGCGCGGTAAAGACGCCGTCTACGCCGCCAGCCCGTTCTGCTTGAACCAATCCAGCATGCGGGTCCAGGCCTGCTCGGCCTCGGGCTTGCGGTACGACGGCCGGTAATCCGCATGGAAGGCATGCGGCGCCTCGGGGTACACATCGATCCGTGACGCCTTCGCAGCCGCCGAGCCTTTCGCCAGTTCGGCCCGCATGCGGTCAACGTCCGTCAGCGGAATGCCCGCATCCTTGCCGCCATACGCGCCCAGCACCGGGGCTTTCAGCTCGTTCACCAGGCTCAAGGCCGACTTGGGCTTGAGGTCGGTGGGTTCGCCGGCCAGTTGGCCATAGAACGCCGCGCCTGCTTTCAGCTTGGGGTTGTGGGCCGCGTACAGCCAGACCTGGCGGCCACCCCAGCAAAAGCCCACGATACCCAGCTTGTCGGGGTTGCCGCCGTTGGCCGCCGCCCACGTCGCGGTGGCGTCCAGATCGCTCTGCACCTGAAGGTCGGGCACTTTGCTGACAACCTCGGCCAGCAGCTTCGGGATTTCGGTGTATTTGGAGGGGTCGCCCTGGCGTGCGTAGAGTTCCGGCGCAATGGCCAGGTAGCCCAGGTGCGCCAGGCGGCGGCACACGTCCTGGATGTATTCATGCACGCCAAAAATCTCGGACACGACCAGCACGGTGGGCAGGTTCTTCTTGCCTTCCGGCGCCGCGCGATAGGCCGGCATCTTGCCGTCCTTGGTGGGAATGTCCACCTTGCCGGCCGTCAGCCCCTTCGTGTCGGTAGCGATGGCGGTCTGGGCCACGGCTGGCCCTGCCGCCAGGGAAAAGCCCGCCGCGACCGTCGTGGCGATGAAACCCCGGCGGTCCAGCCGCAAGGGCGGCAACAGGCTGTCGAAGTGCGCGTCCTGATCTTTCATCGAGAATCTCCTGGCAAAAAGCCGGGTCCAAGACGCGGCACGTGGCGCGTCGTCGGCCCAGCGGGTTCACTTCAGGGAGAAGTCCACGCGCGAGGGTTGCCCCTCGTCCTCGATACCGTCCGCGTCCAACTGCGGCGCAACGATGAAAACACGCTCCGCGAGGCCTTCCTGGGCTTGCAACTTCTCATAAACCGCTTGCGCGCGGGCATCGGCCAGTTGGCGCAATTGCTCGTCGCCCACCGGCGCCACGCCGCGCAACATGGATTCCATCTGCTCGGCCGGCACGGACTTCGACATGCCGATGAAATTGCGCGGCTTGTCCTTGATGTCCGTGTCGTCGTAGACGGCTTCGAGGTATTTGACGCGCTCGGCGGCGGACACCTGCACCCCGGCCGGATTCGGTTTCTTGCCGCGCGGGGCCGTGTCGGCGGCCTTGGCGGCGCGGATCCGAGCATCAACCCAGGCTTGGCGCAGGCCTTCCAAGTCGGTCTTGGGGTCGGCGCGGCCGCTGATGTCCATCTTCAGCGCGGGGCGCTCGGTCAAAGCCTTGGTCAGCGTGTCGATGCGCTGGATGGAATCTTCTGTCAGCACCGCGCTGCCCGGCGCGAACTCCACATAAGACAGTTCTTCGCCGCCCCCGAAGGCCGAGGCCAACAGGCTGAACGGCGACGTGACCGCCTTGACCACCAGGTTCAGCAACACGCGCACCACGATGCCACCCACGGAAAACTCCGGATCGTCCAGCGAGCCGGACACGGGCAGGTTGATGTCGATATTGCCGCGCGAGTCCTTCAGCAACGCCACCGCCAACAGCACCGGCAGCTTGGTCGCGTCGGGGCTGTTGGTCTTGTCGCCAAAGGTCAGTTGGTTCAGCACCACATGGTTGGACGCCTGTAACGCACGGTTCTTGATCTTGTATTCGAGGTCCACCGACAGCTTGCCGCGCTTGATCGGGTAGCCCACGTATTTGGCCGAATAGGTGTTGAAGCGCGGCAGGTCCACGCCCTTGGCCGACGCCTTCAGGTCCAGCGTCAAGTACTTGGCGAAGGGTTGCACGATGCCGCTGATGGACAGCGGCGCGGTGGTGTAGACACGCCCCGTGACCTTCACCTTGGCGGGCTGCGGGTTGGTGGACGACACCGCCGAGATCGCGCCTTCGATGGCGGACAGTTCCGCCACGTAGTTCGGCTTGACGAAGCGGTCGGTGAACGTCATGCGGCCGCGAGACAGCGTGACGCTGTTGACCGAGATGTCGGGCATGGCGGCGCCTGCCCCCGCTTTGTCGGAAGCCTGCGCGGCCGGCGCCTGCCGGCCCGGTGTCTGCGTGTCCTGCGTGATGGAGCCGCCCGCCTGCCCCGGCGCGGCCACCAGGTCCATGACGTTCAGCCGGCCCTGCGCGTTCAGCAGGATGCGGCCATAGAAGTCTTCCAGCGCGATGTCGCCCAGCTTGGCGGCGACCTTGTCACCCGCCACGGACACATCCATGCCGGCAAACGCCAGGCGCTTCCAGTTGAGGAAGTCGTCGTTGTTGACGCGGTCTTGCAGGTCGACGCCGGTTATATCGACGCCGCCCTTCCAGTTGACCCGCATGGGCGTATTGCCCGTTGCGGCGGCAAAGGCCACGTCGCCCTTGGCCGCCAGCGTAATGGCGCGCACGGTGGCGTTCAGGCTGCCGGCGGCATAGGGCGCGAACGGCGCCACATTCAGGTCGGACAGGTCCACGGAAGACGACAGCGTCAGCGGCTGCGGGGCGAACGTGCCCTTCATGTTCAGCGCGCCATTGCCCTGGATGCCCGCGGCCGCCAGGGTGAAACTGCTTTGCCCGGGGCCCATGGCCAGGCGATCCGCCGTCATGCGCAGCGATTGCAAAGCGATGTCCAGCGCCGGCTTCTGGGCTTCGTCGCGCGCCTTGAATTGGGTCAGGTCGGCCTGGACGGACGTGGCCGACGCGTCGATGGCGCCGTCTTTTTCGCGGACATGAATCTGCGCCGACGCGCCCAGCCGGCCATCCAGCAGCAAGATGGGCGCGGCGTTGCGCACGGCCGGGGCCAGGGGCGCCAGGGCGATGTTGCCCATGCGTACGGCCAGTTCCAGCGACAGCGGTTTCAGTTCCAGCGGACCCTTGGCGCGGATCCAGCCGCCGTCGGTGCTGTTGTCCACGTTCAGCCACAGGTTGACGGGCTGGTCCTTGACCTCGGGAATGGTCACACCTTCAACGGTGGCGCTCACGCCGGTCACCATGTAATCCAGCTTGCTGATCGCGTCGGTCAGCGTGAGCTCGCCTTCGTGCAGGTTGAAGGCGTCCAGCGTGACCGTCCAGTCCGACGAGGCGGGGCTGGGGGCTGGCGCCGGGGCAGTAGCGTCTACGGTGGCGCCTGCTGCAGCGACACCTGGGGCAGCACCCGGAGCAGCACCCGCGCCGGACGGCGGCGTGCCGGGCGGGGCATCAGGAACGGGGTCCACGGCGGCATCAGGGGCAGGCGTTGCGGCGGCGTCCGGCTTCGGCTTTTCCTTCAAGCCCATATCCCGCCGCAGCTTGTCGGCCACCGGCGTCTCGGTGGGCGCAACCCCCGCCAGCGCCTTCAGCTTGACGACCACGTCCTGCCAGTTCAGGTGTTCATTGGCGTAGCGCCGCACATGGACCTGCGGCGCCCACAGCCCAATTTCACCCACATAGGCCTGGCGCGCGATGGGTTCCAGTTCCAGGCGGGTGACGGTCAGCGCGCTCCAGGCGGCCAGCGGGTCGCCATTGGTGTCGCGCAGGTCGAACCGGCGCAACCCCACATCACCCACCACGCGAATCTTGGGCGCGGCGTCCTTGGGCTGTTCGAACACCACTTGCAGGTTGGAATCCAGCAGCGCGCTTTCCAGTTTGAACGGCAGCGGCATCGGCCAGACGTCCGCCCACTTTTCAAGCTGCAGGCCGTTGAAGGCCACGCGCAGCGTGGACGATGGCACCGTGTCGAACGGACGCGCCACGCCATTCAGATCGAAGGGGCTACCGTTGATGCGCAGGTGCAGCCGGGGCTGCACGTCGATGTCGGTGGCGTAGCCGAAATTGGAAATGAACGGCACGCCCAGGCCCAGTTCATCCACCACCTGCTTGCGCCCGGTGACCTTGTCATCCAAGGTGATGGAGCCGCCTTCGATGACCATGTTGTTCAGCGAAAAACGCGGCAGGCCGGCGTCGGGCTCGGGCGGTTCTTCAGGCTGGGCCGCCGCCATGTCCGCGACGCGTTGCTGGATGTCGGAAAAATTGAAGCGCGTGACGTCTTCACGCACGATGGCAATGCTGGGCTCGCGCAGCGTCAAGCGGTCGACGACGGGTGCGAACCAGAACAGGGAGCTCCAGGCGGCGCTGGCATCCAGTTCTGCCAATGTCAGCAGCGGGGTCTGCGAGCCGGGTTGAGCCACGGCAAGGTCGTGGGCGCGAACGGTCAGCGTGAAGGGGTTGAAGCTGATCTTGCCCACGGAAACATCGCGGCCGATCATCTTGGCGACGTCGGTGGTCAACACGTTGTGCAAGACCTTGGGCACTTGCCAGGCAGCGATACCGCAGACGATCAGCGCGAACGCCACAATGCCCAGTAGGATTTTGCCGGCGCGCCGGGTGAACCGTAACTTGGGGCGCCGCAAGGGCATCGCGTGTCTCCTGATGCGAGTTGATGGCGATTATCGCGCCCTGGTTAGCGCTCGTCTATCATAGGCGGAACCTGCGGCCCGCCCGGCCTGGCGGCACCGCACTTTTCAAACATTAACAATTCTCGATCCCGATTCCCCATGCCTTCTTCCCCTCCTTCCCTGAGCCACCTTGACGAAGCCGGCCAGGTGCGCATGGTCGATGTCATCGCCAAATCGGACACCGAGCGCGTGGCCATCGCCGTGGCCAGCGTGCGCATGAACGCCGTGGCCTACGGCCTGTTGACGCAGCCGGGCCAAGGCAAGGGCGAAGTGCTCAACACGGCGCGCGTGGCCGCCGTGCTGGCCGCCAAGCGCTGCGCGGAGCTGATCCCGCTTTGCCACAGCCTGCCGCTGGCGTTCGTGGGGGTCGACTTCGCGCTGGACGACGCCGCGCATCGCATCGACATCCAGGCGACTTGCCGCACCAGCTACAAGACGGGCGTGGAAATGGAAGCCATGATGGCGTGCAGCGTGGCCGCGCTGACCATCTACGACATGTGCAAGGCCGCCGACAAAGGCATCGTGGTTGAACAAGTACGCCTTAAGTACAAGGCTGGAGGAAAAAGCGGTGAATGGCGCAACGATTAATCTGCTGTACTTCGCCCGCGTGGCCGAACTGGTCGGCAAGCGCAGTGAAGACTGGCCGCTGGATGGCGAATCCACCGGCGCCCAATTGCTGGCCGCGCTGGGCGAACGGTATCCCCAACTGGCCCCGGCAGCGCGCTTGAAACTGGCCATCAACCAAACCCATTCCAAGCCGACGGCGCCGATCCGCCCGGGCGACGAAGTCGCTGTGTTCGAACCCGTCACCGGAGGTTGAACGCCATGATCAGCGTCCAGGAAGCCGATTTTGACGCCGCCGCCCTGACGGCCGCGTTGCGCGAGAACGCCGGGTCCGGCGTGGGCGGCATCGTCACCTTCGTGGGCTATGTGCGCGACTACGCGCCCGATGCGCCCACCGACACGCTGTACCTCGAACACTATCCCGGCATGTGCGAGCGCGAGCTTGAAGCCATTGCCGAGACCGCCCGCCAGCGCTGGAAGCTGGACGGCACGGTCATCGTGCACCGCGTGGGCGCGCTCTCGCGCAACGCGCAGATCGTATTCGTGGCGGCCGCCAGCGCGCACCGGGGCGACGCCTTCCGCGGCTGCGAATACATCATCGACGCGCTGAAGACGCGTGCCCCCTTCTGGAAGCGCGAAACGCTGGCAGGCGGCCGTAGCTTCTGGGTAGAACAACGCCAGGCCGACCAGGACCGCACCGACGCCTGGGATGAAGACACCGCCCCTACCAAGGAACGTCCATGAGCGAAGAAATTCCCGTCTCGCTGGCCTGTGCCGTGCTGACGGTCAGCGACACCCGCAGCGCGGGCGACGACACCTCCGGCAACCTGCTGGCCCACAGCCTGGCGCATGCGGGCCACGAGTGCGTACGCCGCGACATCGTCCGCGACGACATCTACCAGATCCGCCGCATCATCAGCGACTGGATCGCCGACCCCGAAGTGCAGGTCATCCTGACCACCGGCGGCACGGGCTTTTCGCATCGCGACCATACGCCTGAAGCCATCCTGCCCCTGCTCGACCGCGAGATCCCCGGCTTTGGCGAACTGTTCCGCCAGATCTCCTACACCGAGATCGGCAGCTCCACGATCCAGTCGCGCGCATTCGCGGGCTCGGCCAACCAGACGCTGATCTTCTGCCTGCCCGGTTCGAACAACGCCTGCGAAACGGCCTGGGCGCAGATCCTGCGCGAACAGCTCGACAGCAGGCACCGCCCGTGCAATTTCGCCTCGCATTTCAAGCCCCGGAAAGAAGACCACTGACCCATGCTGGATTTCGATCACGCCCAAACCCTATTGGCCAACGCCGCAACGCCGCTGCAACGCCGCGAAGAGATTGAACTGAACGAAGTCGCCGGCCGCGTGCTGGCGACCGATCTGCAAGCCACGGTAGACATTCCACCGGCCGACAACAGCGCCATGGACGGCTACGCGCTGCGCGTGGCCGACTGGCGCGCGGGCGCCCGCCTGCCCATCCAGCAGCGCTGCTACGCGGGCGACGTGCCCGAACCGCTGAAGCCTGGGCACGCCATCCGCCTGTTTACCGGCAGCCTGATTCCCGATGGCGCGGACACCGTCGTCATGCAGGAAGACGCCGTCGAAGCCGACAACCAGGTAGAGATCACACGCGCACCCGCCCCCGGCCAGCACATCCGCCGCCGCGGCGAAGACACGATGGCCGGCGCGCCCTTGCTGGCGGCAGGCGCCGTGCTGCAAGCCGCGCACGTGGCGCTGCTGGCCTCGCAGGGGCTGGCCACCGTACCGGTGATGGGCCGCCTGCGCGTGGGCATCCTGACCACCGGCGACGAACTGGTGCCGCCCGGCACGCCGCGCGCGCCCGAGCAGATCTACAACTCCAACGGCCCCATGCTTGCCGCCCTGACGCGCGGGCTGGGCGCCGTGCCCGTGCATGTGCTGCACGCGCGCGACACCGAAGAAGAACTGCTGGCCGCGTTCAAGACCCTGCTGGCCGATTGCGATCTGGTGTTGAGCGTGGGCGGGGTGTCGGTGGGCGAACGCGATCTGGTCAAGCCCGCCCTGGCGGCATTGGGCGGCGAGCTATCGCTGTGGAAGGTCCGCATGAAACCCGGCAAGCCGGTGGCGCTGGCCCAGATAGGCGGCAAGCCCGTGGTCAGCCTGCCGGGCAATCCGGTGTCGGCCTACGCGGTTTTCGCCATGCTGGTGTCGCCGCTGGTGCGGCGCATGCAAGGCCGCGAAGAAATCTTCCCGCCCGTCAACCTGTTGCCGCTGCGCACCGAGCATCCGCGCCAGGACGGACGCGAGGAGTTCCTGCGCGTGCAGCGCCGCGTGGCGAAAGACGGCACCGCCGAGCTCGTGCCCTATGGCCATCAAGGCTCGGGGGTGATCAGTTCCGTACCCTGGGCGACGGGGCTGGCGCGCTTGCCGGCCGACGTGCTGGTCAATGACGGCGACCGCGTGCCTTATTACGACATGCGGCACTGGCTGGTGTAGCGTTCAGCCACGGCCAGTTCTTCGGGCGTGTTCACGTTCATAAAGGCGTCTGGCGCGTCGTCAAAACACGCCGCCACGCCGCCCACGCGGGCCTGCCACACGCCCACCTTGCGGTCGCCCGCCTGCAAATAAGCACGCAGGTCGGGCAAGAGCGACGGGCGCAACGCCATGCAGGCGGCATGGCGTTGGCCGCCGGCCATCGCGTAGGCCAGTGGGGCCTGGGCGGAAACCGCCTCGGCAATCAGCCGCGTTGCAAGGTCATGGGGAAGAAAAGGCGTGTCGCACGGCACGGCAACTACCCAGTCGTCGTCAGCGTGTGATGCTGCGACAAGCCCCGCCGCCAGCCCCACCAGTGGCCCCTGAAAGTCGCCCAGCGCGGGCGCGCCGTCCGCCACCACCGTTCCGTATTGCGCGTAATGCTCGGCATGCCGGTTGGCGCTGATGATCAGCCTGCCCACCTGCGGCGCCAGCCGGCGCGCCACATGCGCCACCATGGGTTCGCCGTTCAGCAAGACCAACCCCTTGTCCTGATGGCCCATGCGTGCGCCCTGCCCGCCCGCCAGGATCAGCCCGACGATGCGCGCCGTGGATAACGGCAAAGACTGGTCAGCCACCGATGTAGCTCATTTCGACCTTGCGGCCGGAAGTGGGTGTGGTGTCCGCCATGTTGCGGCCACGCAGTTCGGAATAATTGTCGTGGCGGCCACCCCAGATGCCCGCCACGATGGCGGCCAGTTCCGTGTCGCTTGCGCCGTCGCGCAAGGGTGCGCGCAGATCAAAGCCTTCGTGCGCGAACAGGCACAGATAGAGCTTGCCCTCGGGCGACAGGCGCGCGCGCGTACAGCCGCCGCAGAAGGCCTGCGTGACGCTGGAAATGACGCCGATTTCGCCGCCGCCATCCGCATAGCGCCAGCGTTCGGCCACACGGCCCATGTCGTTGGATTGCACGGGTTCCAGCGGATACACCGCGCCGATGCGGTCCAGCACTTCCTGGCTGGGCACCACTTCCGTCAGGTTCCAACCGTTGGTGCTGCCCACGTCCATGTATTCGATGAAGCGCAAAATGTGGCCGCTGTGGCGAAAGCGTTCGGCCATGGGCAGGATCTGGCCGTCGTTCAGGCCGCGCCGCACCACCATGTTGACCTTCACCGGCGCCAGGCCAGCCTCGGCCGCGGCGTCGATGCCGCGCAGCACGTCATCGGGCGTGAAGCCGCTGTCGCTCATGTCCTGAAACATGGAGGCATCCAGCGCATCCAGGCTGACGGTTACGCGCGTCAATCCCGCCGCTTTCAGATCGGCGGCCTTGCGCGCCAGCACGCTGCCATTGGTCGTCAGGGTCAGGTCCAGCGGAAGGCCCGCCGGCGTGCGCAATGCAGCCAGTTGGCCCACCAGGTTTTCCAGGTGCTTGCGCAGCAGCGGTTCGCCGCCTGTCAGGCGGATTTTCTCCACGCCCAGCTGCGTGAAAATGCCGGCCAGGCGGCTGATTTCCTCGAAGGACAGCAGCGCCGAATGCGGCATGAAGGTATAGCTGGCGTCGAATACTTCGCGCGGCATGCAGTAGGTGCAGCGGAAGTTGCAGCGGTCGGTAACGGAGATGCGCAGATCGCGCAGCGGACGCGCGCGCTGGTCCAGCGCGGGCTGGCCGTCTGGCGGCAGCTCGCCAGGCGCGGGCCAGGTTGCGCGATCGGTGCGCTGGCTGGCCCGTTCATCGGCAAGGAATATCACTTTGCTCATGGGGCGATCATATATCGGCGGCCAGGGTCCGGGCGGCCCCGCCTACGCGAAAGCCTCTTCCAGGGTTTGTAAACGGCCGGTGTCCTGGGCGTCGTAGCCCACCAGTTGCCCTACGTAGCCCACGTAGTCGGCACTGCGCATGATGGACAGCAGGTCTTGCATGGCGGGCGTCTCCAGCGACGACTTGCGGATGGCGAAGAAGTAGCGTTCGCGCACCAGCGGAATGAAGTCCAGCCCGAACCGGCAGGCTGCCGTCTCTACCCCTACGCCCGTGTCCGCCATGCCGCTGGCAATGTGCGCGGCAATCGCCATGTGCGTGAATTCATTGGTTTCGTAGCCCTGGACCTCGCCAATGGACACCCCGGCGCGTTGCAGCATCAGCCCCACCAGGTAGCGGGTGCTGGACCCGATCTGGCGGTTCACGAAGCGCACGTCCTGGCGCGCCAGATCGGCCATGCCACGGATCTGCTTCGGGTTGCCGGCGGTGACGAACAGGCCGGTATTGCGCACGGCCAGGTGAATCAGCAGGTAGTCGTCGGCGTGCAGCCACTGCGCGTAGCGCTCCATGATGGGCGATTCGAAATCGCCCAGCGGCACCTGAAACCCGGCCAGATCGCATTCATGGCGTTCCAAGGACGCCAACGCCTCGATCGCGGTGCGATAACGCAATTCCAGCCCCGGCTTGCGGTCGCCCATGTGCTGCATCAGCGACTCCACCGCGAAGCCGTGGCTGGCGTGCAGCCGCAGGTGCGGACCGGTTTCGGGCAGCAGCCGTTCCAGCTCTTCCTGCAATTCCGACGCCATGCTGTCCAGCGTGGGCATCAAGCGCGCCTCGATGCGGCGGTTGGCCCACAGCAGGCGCTGCGCGAAGGGCGACAGTTGCGTGCCCTGGCGCCGATTCGTGATCAGCAACTGCGTGCCGAAGGTGGTTTCGAAGCGGCGCAGCACGCCCCAGGCATGCCGGTACGACAGCCCGCAGGCCCGACACGCGCCCGAGATATTGCCGGTGGCGTCAATCGCGGCCAGCAGCGCAAGCATGTCTTGCAAGGGCACGGGCGCCGTGTCGTCACCCCCGCCCAAGGTCCATTGGGGCCGCAGACCGATTCGGAACTTATATGTCATTTCTTTCTTATTGAAGACAGTCAAGTACGTGGTTAGAGTACACAAATAACGCGGCAGCCGGGCTTTTATTATGTTTTTAAAAACATATTAAATGCCCTCAGAGCCTGATCCGCACCACAGACCCCTGAACGGGGCCCGCAACATTGGAGGAGACCACCGTGCAACAGCGCGAGGCAAAATCCGACCTGGCATCCAGCGGCGGCGCCCGCGGCGGCCCACTGGCGCTGGACGCCGCCCAGGCGTCCGCCACCCCCGCCATCGCCACCACCGCGCGCATTCTTGCGCGGCTGAAAGACCTGCCCGGCCCCTGCTGCCGGTACTGCACGAGGTGCAGCACGAATTGGGCTGTATTCCGGCCGAGGCGGTGCAAACCATCGCCGAGGCCCTGAACCTGTCCCGCGCTGAAGTCCACGGCGTCATCACCTTCTACCCGCACTTTCGCAGCCAGCCGGCCGCGCGCCATACGCTGGAAGTCTGCCGCGCCGAAGCCTGTCAGGCCATGGGCGGCGAACCGCTGGCGGCGCATGCCCGCGCCCACCTGGGCTGCGACTTCCACGCCAGCACGGCGGACGGCAATTTCACGCTGGAACCCGTTTACTGCCTGGGGCTGTGCGCCCAGTCGCCCGCCGTCATGATCGACGGCCAGCCGCATGCTCGTGTTACCCCCGCCAAGCTGGACCGCTTGTTGGCGCGCACCTTGGACCGCACACCGGACCGCACACCGGAGGTCGCGCCATGAGCGCCCCCGTCGTCATCTACGTGCCGCGCGACGCCGCGGCGCTGGCCATGGACGCCGATGCCGTGGCCCGTGAAATTGAGCGCATCGCTGATGAACGTGGCGTGGCCGTGCAAGTGGTGCGCAACGGCTCGCGCGGGCTCTTGTGGCTGGAACCGCTGGTGGAAGTGGTCACGCACGATGGCCGCGTGGCCTACGGCCCCGTGGCGCCGGAAGACGTGGCCGATTTGTTCGACGCCGCTTGGCTGAAGGACATCTCCACCCACCCCCTGTGCCTGGGCCTGACCGAAGACATCCCCTACCTGAAACACCAGGAACGCCTGACCTTCGCCCGCGTCGGCGTGATCGACCCCTTGTCCTTGCAGGACTACGCCGCGCACGGCGGCCTGGCCGGCTTGAAGCGGGCATTGGCGATGGAGCCGGCCGGCATCATTGACGAAGTGGTTACCTCGGGCTTGCGCGGACGCGGCGGCGCGGCGTTCCCGACCGGCATCAAATGGAAAACGGTGGCTGGCACGCCCAGCGACCAGAAGTACATCGTTTGCAACGCCGACGAAGGCGACTCCGGCACGTTCGCCGACCGCCTGCTGATGGAAGGCGACCCCTACGTGCTGATCGAAGGCATGACCATCGCCGGGCTGGCCGTGGGCGCAAGCTATGGCTACATCTACGTGCGTTCCGAATACCCGCACGCCATCGCCACGCTGGAGGCCGCCATTGCGCGCGCCCGCAGCGTGGGCTGGCTGGGCGCGGACGTGCACGGCAGTGGACGCCGCTTCGACCTGGAAGTGCGCAAGGGCGCGGGCGCCTACATCTGCGGCGAAGAAACCTCGTTGCTGGAAAGTCTTGAGGGCAAGCGCGGCGTGGTGCGCGCCAAGCCGCCGCTGCCGGCCATCTCGGGCCTGTTCGGCAAACCCACCGTGATCAACAACGTGATCTCGCTGGCTACCGTGCCCATCATCCTGGCCAAGGGCGCCACCTACTACCGCGATTACGGCGTGGGTCGTTCGCATGGGACGCTGCCCTTCCAGTTGGCGGGCAACCTGAAGCAAGGCGGGCTGGTGGAGAAGGCCTTCGGCCTGAGCCTGCGCGACCTGCTCTATGAATTCGGCGGCGGCAGCGCCTCGGGGCGGCCCCTCCGCGCCGTGCAGGTGGGCGGGCCGCTGGGCGCCTATCTGCCCGAATCGCAATGGGACGTACCGCTGGACTACGAGGCCTATATCCAGATCTCGGCCATGATCGGCCACGGCGGGCTGGTGGCGTTTGACGACACCGTCGACATGGCGCGCATGGCACGCTACGCGATGGAATTCTGCGCCATTGAATCCTGCGGCAAATGCACGCCCTGCCGCATAGGTTCGACGCGCGGCGTCGAGACCATCGACAAGATCGCGGCGCCTGGGGCCGACGCCGGCCAGCGCGAACAGCAAGTACATCTGCTGCGCGATCTGTGCGACACGATGATGGGCGGTTCGCTGTGCGCGCTGGGGGGCATGGCGCCCTACCCCGTGCTGTCCGCGCTGAACCACTTTCCGCAGGACTTCGGCATCGAGTCCTCGCAGTCTGCCGCGCACGCGGCCTGAACCCAAGAGGCGACCATGCTGGAAACCGTCATCAAGCGCGACCGCGACCTGGGCACACCGGCCCGCGTGTCCGAGAACACCGTCACCCTGACCATCGACGGCCAGGAAATCCGCGTGCCCGAAGGCACGTCCCTGATGCGCGCCGCCGCCGAGGCCGGCATCAACATCCCCAAGCTGTGCGCCACCGACAGCCTGGAACCATTTGGATCCTGCCGCCTGTGCCTGGTGCAGATCGAAGGCCGGCGCGGCTACCCCGCGTCGTGCACCACGCCGGCGGAAAACGGCATGGTGGTCTTTACCGAAACGCCCAAGCTGCACGAGCTGCGTCGCGGCGTGATGGAGCTCTACATATCCGACCACCCGCTGGACTGCCTGACCTGCCCCGCCAACGGCGACTGCGAATTGCAGGACATGGCCGGCGTGGTGGGCCTGCGCAACGTGCGCTACGGCTACAACGGCGCCAATCACCTGGACGCCAAGGTCGACGACTCCAACCCCTACTTCAGCTACGACGCGTCCAAGTGCATCGTCTGCAACCGCTGCGTGCGCGCCTGCGAGGAAACGCAGGGCACCTTCGCGCTGACGATATCCGGCAAGGGCTTTGAGTCGCGCGTATCGCCCGGGCAGGACCAGCCCTTCCTGGACAGCGAATGCGTGTCTTGCGGCGCCTGCGTGCAGGCTTGCCCCACGTCCACGCTGCAAGAAAAAACCGTCATCATGATGGGTCAGGCCGAGCACTCGGTGGTCACCACCTGTGCCTATTGCGGCGTGGGCTGCGGCTTCAAGGCCGAGATGAAGGGCCAGGAAGTGGTGCGCATGGTGCCGTGGAAAGACGGCCAGGCCAACCGCGGCCATTCCTGTGTGAAGGGCCGTTTTGCATGGGGCTACGCCACGCACAAGGAACGTGTGCTGAAACCCATGATCCGCAAGCACATCACCGATTCCTGGAAAGAAGTGTCCTGGGACGAGGCCATCAACTACGCGGCCTCTGAATTCCGCCGCATCCAAAGCGAGTACGGCCGCGACGCGGTCGGCGGCATTACCTCGTCGCGCTGCACCAACGAAGAAACCTGGCTGGTGCAAAAACTGGTGCGCGCGGCCTTCGGCACCAACAACGTCGACACCTGCGCGCGCGTCTGCCATTCGCCCACCGGCTACGGCCTGAAGCAGACCCTGGGCGAATCCGCCGGCACGCAAACCTTTGATTCGGTCATGCACACCGACGTGGTGATCGTGATGGGCGCCAACCCCAGCAGCGGCCACCCGGTATTTGCCTCGCGCCTGAAGCGCCGGCTGCGCGAAGGCGCGCGCCTGATCGTGATTGACCCGCGCCGCATCGAACTGGTCAGTTCGCCGCACATCAAAGCTGACTTCCATTTGCAAGTGCGCCCCGGCACCAACACCGCGCTGCTGTCGTCGCTGGCGCACGTGATCGCCACCGAAGGCCTGATCGATGACGCCTTCGTGGCCGAGCGCTGCGAAACCAAGGCTTTCAACGAATGGCGCGACTTCGTGTCCTTGCCCGATAACTCGCCCGAAGCCATGGCCGAGATCACGGGCGTGCCCGCGCAGGACGTGCGTGGCGCGGCGCGTCTGTTCGCCACCGGCGGCAACGGGTCCATCTATTACGGCCTGGGCGTGACCGAGCACAGCCAGGGGTCCACCACCGTGATGGCGATTGCCAACCTGGCCATGGCCACCGGCAACGTCGGCCGCGAAGGCGTGGGCGTGAACCCGCTGCGTGGCCAGAACAACGTGCAAGGCTCGTGCGACATGGGCTCGTTCCCGCATGAGCTGCCCGGCTACCGCCACATTTCCGACAACACGGTGCGCGCGCAATTCGAAAAGGATTGGGGCGTGACCTTGCAGCCTGAACCCGGCCTGCGCATTCCGAACATGTTTGAAGCGGCGCTGGGCGGATCCTTCAAGGGTCTGTACTGCCAGGGCGAAGACATCGTGCAGTCCGACCCCAACACGCAGCACGTGGCGGCCTCGCTGGCGGCCATGGAATGCATCGTGGTGCAGGACCTGTTCCTGAACGAAACCGCCAAGTACGCGCATGTGTTCCTGCCGGGTTCGTCGTTCCTGGAAAAGGACGGCACCTTCACCAACGCCGAACGCCGCATCTCGCGCGTGCGCAAGGTGATGGAGCCCAAGAACGGCAAGTCGGACTGGGAAGTGACGGTGGCGCTGTCAAACGCGCTGGGCTATCCCATGAACTACACGCACCCGCGCCAGATCATGGAAGAAATCGCGCGGCTGACACCGACGTTTGCGGGCGTCAGCTACGACAAGCTGGACAAGCTGGGCAGCCTGCAATGGCCGTGCAACGACGACGCACCCGAAGGCACGCCCATCATGCACATCGACACCTTCGTGCGCGGCAAGGGTAAGTTCATGATCACCAAGTACGTGCCCACCGACGAACGCAGCACGCGCCGTTTCCCGCTGCTGCTGACCACCGGCCGCATCTTGTCGCAATACAACGTGGGCGCGCAGACGCGGCGCACGCCCAACGTCATGTGGCACAGCGAAGACGTGCTGGAACTGCATCCGCAAGATGCCGAAGACCGTGGCGTGGCGGAAGGCGATTGGGTGGGCATTCAAAGCCGCGCGGGCGAGACCGTGCTGCGCGCCACGCTGACCGACCGGGTGCAACCGGGCGTGGTATACACCACGTTTCACTTTCCCGAGTCCGGCGCCAACGTCGTCACGACGGATGCCTCCGACTGGGCGACCAACTGCCCCGAATACAAGGTCACGGCCGTGCAGGTTACGCGCGTGTCCCAGCCTTCGGAATGGCAGCGCCAGTGGTCGCGCTTTGCCGACATCCAGCAAAAACTGCTGCGCGAGCGATCGCGCGAAAACGAAGCGGCGCTGACCGGGAAATAACGCCCCACAGCCCTGGATGCCATGACCGCCCCCACGCCCCCGTCTTCCCGCCCCGACTGCACGCAGACCCAGGTCACGCGCGTGCGGGCCGGGGCAATCGCCCCAAGCGCCGAGTCCGACTTCGTTGCCGAGGAAACGCCGGTGGCGCTGGAGTTCAACGGCATCAGCCACGCCACCATGCTGGCCACCCCCGCCGACCTGGAAGACTTTGCGGTGGGCTTTTCGCTGTCCGAAGGCATCATCGACAGCGTCAGCGATGTGCGCGGCATTGACGTGCTGCCGCAGTGCGACGGCATCGTGGTGCAGGTGGAAATATCCAGTGCCTGCGAAGTCCGTCTGAAAACGCGACGGCGCGCCATGGCCGGCCGCACCGGCTGCGGGTTATGTGGTGTGGAAACACTGCCTGAAGTGCTGCGACCGGTGACGCCGGTGACGAATGGATCGACGGTACGCATCCAGGCGGTGCTGAACGCCATGCGCGACATGCGCGCGCGCCAGGCGCTGCACGACATCACGGGCGCCACGCACGCGGCGGGCTGGGCGGGCGCCGATGGCGTGGTGGCGCTGGTGCGTGAAGACGTGGGCCGCCACAACGCGCTGGACAAGCTGATCGGCGCGCTGGCGCGCCAGGCCATGCACGCCGGCAACGGCATCGTGCTGGTGTCCAGCCGCGCCAGTTTTGAAATGGTGCAAAAGACGGCGGCGGCCGGCGTGGCCGTGCTGGCGGCGGTGTCCGCCCCCACCGCTTTGGCCATCCGCCTGGCGCAAGACGCCAACGTCAGCCTGGTGGGCTTCATGCGCGGCGACGACGCCACGCTGTATTCCCACCCCGAACGGCTTATCCCCTGAATCGGGCCTTGAATCGAGCCTGAATCCGGGCTCTGCATTGGACTTAGACACGCAATGGAAATCGGCAACCTGATCCGCATGGCCAACCGCATCGGCCAGTTCTTTGACGCCATGCCGGACCGCCAGGAAGCGCTGGAAGGCGTGACCAACCATATCCAAAAATTCTGGGAACCGCGCATGCGCAACGAGCTGCTCGGCTTTCTGGCGGCCACGCCCGACGGCGATGCCGGCGACGAACAACTGCACCCGCTGGTGCTTGAAGCGGTCACGCAGAACCGCCAGCGCCTGACGCCCGCGCCCCGCGTGGATTAGCGGGCGACCAAAACAAAAAACAAACAAAGCGGCAATAAAGCCGCACCCCAGAGGAGACTTCATGGAAAGCACCGCCACCTTGGATTTGCCCGGCGCCAAGCCGGGTTTTTTTGACAAAGAACGCACCATTGCCGGGCCGGGTTTCTCGCGCTGGCTGGTGCCGCCGGCTGCCTTGGCCATCCATTTGTGCATCGGCATGGCCTACGGCTTTTCGGTGTTCTGGTTGCCACTGTCCAAGGTGGTGGGCGGCGCCCAGCCGCTGGCCTGCCCGGCCGACATGAGCCTGGCCGCCGAGCTGTTCACCACCAGTTGCGACTGGCGCATTTCCACCATGGGCTGGATGTACACGCTGTTCTTCGTGCTGCTGGGGTGCTCGGCGGCGCTGTGGGGCGGCTGGCTGGAACGCGCCGGCCCGCGCAAGGCAGGCGTGGTGTCGGCCGTGTGCTGGTGCGGCGGCCTGGTCATTTCGGCCATCGGCGTGTACCTGCATCAGATGTGGATGCTGTGGCTGGGGTCCGGCGTCATCGGTGGCATCGGGCTGGGGCTGGGCTATATCTCGCCCGTCAGCACGCTGATCAAATGGTTTCCCGACCGTCGTGGCATGGCAACGGGCATGGCCATCATGGGCTTTGGCGGCGGCGCGATGATCGGCGCGCCGCTGGCCGACATGCTGATGCGCCACTTCGCCACGCCCACCTCGGCCGGCGTCTGGCAAACCTTCCTGACCATGGCGCTGGTGTACTTCGTCTTCATGATGTCGGGCGCGCTGGGATACCGCGTGCCGCCCACCGGCTGGAAGCCGCAGGGCTGGACCGCGCCGGCCAAGCATGCCAACAACGCGATGATCACCAAGGGCCACGTCCACGTGAAGCGGGTCTGGGGCGTGCCGCAGTTCTGGCTGGTGTGGCTGGTGCTGTGCCTGAACGTCACGGCCGGCATCGGCATTCTGGGCATGGCTTCGCCCTTGCTGCAGGAAGTGTTTGGCGGCGGGCTGATCAACAAGCCGGAACTGGGCTTTGGCGAGTTGGACAAGACACAACTGGCCGCCATCGCGGCCATTGCCGCGGGCTTTACCGGCCTGCTCAGCCTGTTCAATATCGGTGGCCGCTTTTTCTGGGCCAGCCTGTCGGACAAGCTGGGCCGCAAGATGACGTACCTGGTCTTCTTCGTGCTGGGCTTCGTGCTGTACGCCGCCATCCCCTGGACGGCGCACATTGGCGCGCTGGCCCTGTTCGTGGCCGCGTTCTGCGTGATCCTGTCCATGTACGGCGGCGGTTTCGCCACGGTGCCCGCCTACCTGGCGGACCTGTTCGGCACGCAGATGGTGGGCGCCATCCACGGCCGCCTGCTGACCGCGTGGTCGGCGGCCGGTATCTTCGGCCCGGTGCTGGTGAACTACATCCGCGAATACCAGTTGTCGATCGGCGTGCCGCGCGCGCAGGTGTACGACATCACCATGTACATCCTGGCGGGCATGCTGGTGCTGGGCTTTCTGTGCAATCTGGCGATTCGCCCGGTCAACCCCAAGTACTTCATGACGGACGAAGAACTGGCCCGCGAAAAAGCGCTGGCGCATGAGCGCGCCGTGGCCGCCGAAACGCATGGCGTGGGCGCATCCACCTTCCGCACGCCCCTGGCGCTGGTGCTGTTCGCCTGGGCCTGCGTGGGTATTCCGCTGGCCTGGGGCATCTGGATCACGTTGCAGAAGGCGGTGGTGTTGTTCCACTGAACCCGCTCGGCCGCTCGGCGCCTGGTGCGCCGAGCGCCGCCCCAGGGCGCGAAGCTGCTACATTGGCAGCCCGCGCCCTATCTTTTTTATTGGTCCCCATGATTCTTAGCCATTCCCCCGTCTTTGCCGGAGCGACACATTGAGCGCCCCTGAATTGCACTGGGAAGAAAACAACGCCCCCCATTCCGCCCGCTGGCGCTCTGAAACCGGCGCAACGCCGCCCAAGCGCGTTGTGGTGGTGGACGACAAGCTGACCGCCGACATGGCCTATCGCCAAGCCTGCGAAGGCGTGGGCCTGCTGTGGCGCGGAGACTTCCAGAACGCCCGCCAGTTGCTGCTGGCCATGACCCGGCGCGTGGACAAGCGTCCGCGCAAGCCCGTCGAGACCATGCTGGAAGCCTTCAACCAGCACCGCCAGATCCAATCGCAACGCGCCCGCATCCTGGGCATGCTGCTGATTCCGTTTGACGCCGGCCACGGCATTTCGCTGCGCCGCGCGCCGGATGCGCGCCAGGCCTGCGAAGAAGCCCACGGCCCGGCCGACGAACCCTATGTGGCGTCGCTGCGCGAACTGCTGGGCCTGATCGGCGCCTTTGAATGGCGCAAGAAAGGCGTGGAGATTCCCGCGCTGAACAACCGCATCCATCCGCACTACGGCGTGTTTTCGCCGCTGCGTGGCGAATATGTGGACCTGGTGGCGAACACGCCAATGCCGCGCGGCAGCGTAGCGTTTGATGTGGGCACCGGCACCGGCGTGCTGGCCGCCGTGATCGCGCGCCGGGGCGGCAAGCGCGTCATCGCCACCGACCTGGACCCGCGCGCGCTGGCTTGCGCCCGCGAAAACCTGGAACGGCTGGGCCTGTCCAAGCAAGTCGATGTGGTCGAGGCGGACCTGTTCCCCGAAGGCCGCGTGTCGCTGGTCGTCTGCAACCCGCCGTGGCTGCCCGCGCGCCCCAGCTCGCCGCTGGAACAAGCCGTGTACGACCCCGACAGCCGCATGCTGCGCGGCTTTCTCAATGGCTTGACGGCACACCTGACGCCCAATGGCGAAGGCTGGCTGATCCTGTCGGACCTGGCAGAGCACCTGGGCCTGCGCACCCGCGAACAGTTGCTGGAAATGATCGACGCCGCCGGCCTGCGTGTCATCGAACGCATCGACACCCGCCCCACCCACAGCCGCGCCAAAGACCCCAGCGACCCGCTCTACGCGGCGCGTTCGAAGGAAGTGACGTCCCTGTGGAGATTGGGCGCCGCCGCCTGATCGTCGCGTCATTGCCGGATTGAACCCGCTGCGCGCATCACGCGCAGCGGTTGATCGCCGTTGCGACATCGCCGGCCAGCGATAAACGGCAAACGGCAAACGGCAAACAGCAAAGCACCCAGCGCTAACCGACCGCCAGCAAACCGACCAGCGCCCCGCCGAACAGCAGCCACAGTGGGTGAATGCGCGTCGTGCTACCCAGCACAGCCACCACCACGGTAATCGCACCCAGCACCCAGCTATGCACGGACGCTTCGGTGATGAGCGCCGCGCTGGCGGCCACCAGGCCCACCGTCATCGGAAAAATGCCGGCCTGGATCACGCCGCGCCACGGGCGGTCCTTGAAGCGTTCCCACAAGCCCAGCGCCAGGATCGTGATGAGCGACGACGGGCCAAACTTGGCGATGGTGGTCACCAACATGCCCCACCACCCGGCCACGTGCCAGCCCACCAGCGTCACCACCATCAGGTTGGGGCCGGGCGCGGCCTGGCCCAGCGCGAACAGCGCGGAAAAATCAGCGGCCGTCATCCAGCCGTGCACGTCCACGACTTGCCGTTGCATCTCGGGCAGGATGGTGTTGCCGCCGCCGAACGCCAGCACGGAAAGCTGGGAAAAGATCAGCGCCAGCGCAATCAGGGTATGGATCATCGACGTTGCCTCCAGACCATCAGGATGCTTAACGGCGTCAGCACCGCCATGGTCGGCAAGAGCGGGATGCGCAGCACGGCAATGGCCACGAAGCACAGCGTGGCCACCACGCCGGCCAGCCAATCGCGCCGCTTGATGACCGGCACGCCAATCTTGACCGCCATCGAAATCAGCAGCCCCGCCGCCGCGGCCGCCAGGCCGGCGAACAGGTGCTGGATATGCGGATCGTTCTGAAAGCGGTCGTACACCATGCCCAACAGAATGACGATGGCCGACGGCGCCAGGATCAGCCCCATCAAGGCCGCGAACGCGCCGCGCGGCCCGCGAAATTTCATCCCCAGCGCGACAGACAGGTTGATGATGTTGCCACCCGGCAGGAATTGGCACAGGCCCAGCAAGTCGGTGAATTCCGAGCCGCTGAGCCAGCCGTGCTTCTCGACGACCATGCGGCGCGCCAGGGGTAGCGCCCCGCCAAAAGCGGTCAGGCCCAGCATGAGAAAACCGGTGAACAACTGCCCACAGGTGGGCGGCGGCCGGTTGCCGGATTCAAGGGTGGAGGGTGCTGCATTCATGGGATGACGGGCCGAAGCAAAGCCGGCGGACAAGAGCTGCGCGTGTTGTCGCGCGCGGTGGAAATAACAGAGCAGGAGCCTACTCTTCGACTCAGATAATGTCTAATATATGACCTCATCACCACTCATATTCACTGCATATGGCATCAGTTGATCTACGCCTGCTGCGCTACTTTCTGGCTGTTGCCGAAGAGGCCCATCTGACCAAGGCCGCGGCGCGGCTGGGCATCCGCCAACCGCCTCTCAGCCAACAGATACGCGTGCTGGAACAAGAACTGGGCGTCACCTTGTTCAACCGTCTTCCGCGCGGCATGGAACTTACCGAAAGCGGCCGCGCGTTACTGGAAGACGCGCGCAACATCCTGGCGCTGGTGGATCAGGCCGTGGACGGCGTGCGCCGCGTTTCGCAAGGCGAAGCCGGCCGGCTGACGGTGGGCTTCACCGGGTCGGCCGCCTTCCATCCCTTCGTGCCATCGGTCATCCGGCGTTTTCGTGAAAGCGCGCCGAACGTGCGGCTGGTGCTGGAAGAAAGCAGCACGGGCGAACTGCGCGACGCGGTCAGCGAAGGCCGCGTGGACGTGGCCTTCATCCGGGGCGCGGTCCTGACCAGGCCGGGCGTGGCTGAAGAAACCGTGCTGGAAGAAACCATGCTGGCCGCCTTTCCCGCGGACCACCCCTTCGTCAAGGGTCGCGATCGGCGGCAGATCGCGCTGGCGGAACTGGCCGACGAGTCGCTGATTCTGTACCGCCGCCACAGCGGCCCCGGCCTGTATGACGCCATCATCACGGCGTGCAGCGCGTCCGGCTTCAGCCCGCGCGTGGCGCAGGAAGCGCCGCGCATGTTGTCCACGCTGAGCCTGGTGGCGGCGGGCCTGGGCGTATCGCTGGTGCCCGCATCTTTGCGGCGGGTCAACATCGAAGGCGTGGTGTACGTGAACGTGACGGGCCCGGTGGCCTTGCGCGCCGGCTTGAACCTGATCTGGCGCGACGCTCCGCTGTCGGGCGCGACCCGCAAACTGATCGACGAAGTGCGCCGCCATCGCGCCGAGGGCCTGGACGAGGGGCATTCCCATCATGCCTAGCGATTCCCTTATTGGCGTATACGACTCGGGCGTGGGCGGCCTGAGCGTGCTGCGCGCCATCCGCGAGGCGCTGTCCCAGGAACAACTGCTGTATGTGGCCGATACGGCGCATGTGCCGTATGGCGAAAAGACGCAGGCCTTCGTTCTGCAGCGTGCCTACGCCTTGGCGGATTATTTCGTCTCGCGCCAGGCCAAGGCCATGGTCGTTGCCTGCAACACGGCGACCGCCGCCGCCATCGCGCCGCTGCGCCAGCGCCATCCCGACCTGATCATCATCGGCGTGGAACCGGCAATCAAACCCGCCGCGCACCTGACGCACAGCGGCGTGGTGGGCGTGTTCGCCACCACCGGCACCTTGGCCAGTCCCAAGTTCGCCACCTTGGTCCAACGCGAAGCGCCCGAAGTACGCATCTTGCTGCACCCTTGCCCGGAATGGGTGCGGCTGGTGGAGCAAGGCAAGTTGTCCGGCCCTGACGTCGACGCCGCGGTGCGCGGGCCGGTGGCCGCCCTGCGCACCGCGGGCGCCGACGTGCTGGTGCTGGGCTGCACCCATTTCCCATTTTTACGCGATGCGATCCAGGCGGCGGCAGGACCCGATGTGCCCCTGCTGGAAACGGGCGCCCCGGTGGCGCGCTGGCTCAAGCATCAACTCCACCAGCATGGCCTGCTGCGCACCGACGGTGTGGGCGCGCTGCGCCTGGAAACCACCGGCGATGCGCCCACCCTGGCGGCGCTGGCCAGCCAGCTGCTGGCGCCGGGCCTGGACGTTGGGGAAACGCCCGAACGCTGGCGCTAGGCGCAACATTGTGGATGGGGCTTGATCAAGCGCAGCTTTCGATCGGCAAACCGGGCAAAACGGGCTGATCAGTCGAAAACAATTCGAATACAGTAGAGCGACCGCCTACCCAGGCTCGCATAACAAGGAGACGCGCAATGAAACGCATCCTGATCCCCGTTGATGGCTCGCAACCCTCGCTGCATGCCGTGCAGGCCCTACTGGCCGCGCGCGCGTATGACCCGGTCGAACGGGTGGCGCTGCTGACGGTGCAGATTCCGCTGCAGTCCGGCAAGATCGGGCGTGGCCTGTCGCAGGCCGACATCGACGCCTACTACCAGGACGAAGGCGCCGCCGCGCTGCAAGCCGCCAGCGAACTGCTGTCCAAATCCGGCGTGCCGTTCGATGTGCGCGTGGAAATCGGGGAAGCCGCCGAAACCATCGTCCGCGTGGCCAGTGAATCCAACGCCGATGAAATCTACATGGGGTCGCGCGGGCTGGGCTCGGTGTCGTCGCTGTTCATGGGGTCCATCGCCACCCGCGTCCTGCACCTGACGGACCTGCCCGTCACGCTGGTCAAGTAACGCATCCAGGAGCAACCATGCTGAACATTCTTGTCCCCGTCGACGGCTCCGACAATGCCAACCGCGCCGTGCTGTATGCACGCCAACTGGCCCAGGGCACATCCGCCACGCGCATCCATCTGCTGAACATCCAGGCGCCCACGCACAGGCGCGCCGGCCTGTCGCGCTTGATCACGCAAGACATGATCGATGAGTTCTACCTTCGACAAGGCCAGGAGGCCACGCGGGAAGCCCGCGAACTGCTGGACGTGACCGGCACTGACTACATCACCCACACGGCATTCGGCCACCCCGCCACCGAAATCGCCGGCTACGCGCGCGACCACGGCTGCGCCCGCATCGTGATGGGCACGCGCGGCAACGGCACGCTGGCCAACATCCTGATCGGCTCGGTCGCCAATCAGGTGCTGCAATTGACGGATGTGCCGGTGACCTTGGTGAAGTAAACGCTCAGGCCGTGGGCAGCCGCAGGGTGACGCGCAGCCCGCCCAGCGGCGAACGCCCGGCGTGCACCTCGCCGCCATAGGTGCCGGCAAGGTCTCGCACGATGTCCAGGCCCAGGCCGGAACCCGGCAGTTGCTCGTCCATGCGCACGCCGCGCAGAAAAATCCGTTCGCGCGCATGGTCGTCGATGCCCGGGCCGTCGTCGTCGATGTGCATCAGCAAGTGCCCCGCGTTGGGCATTTCGCCCGTGATCCGCACGTGGCTGCGCGCCCATTTGCAGGCGTTGTCCAGCACATTGCCCAGCATTTCCTGCAGGTCTTGCGGGTCGCCCCGAAACACCAGCGCGTCGGACACGCCCTGCATCTCGATGTGCAGGCCACGTTCGGCATACAGGCGCTGCATGACGCGCACCAGCCCTTGCGCCGCCTCGCGCAGCGGCGCGCGCCCATCCGCCGCGCCCGATGAGGCGGCGGCGCGGGCGCGCGCCAGATGGTGGTCGATCTGGCGGTTTGCCATGGCAACCTGCTCGTTCACCAGCGATGCCGGCACGCTGGCCTGGCGCGACGCGGCGTTGGACAGAATGGTCAGCGGTGTCTTGACCGCGTGCGCCAAATTACCCGCCTGCGTGCGTGCGCGCTGCACGATCTCGGCGTTCATCGCCAGCACCTTGTTGAAGTCGTCCACCAGCGGCTGGATTTCGCTGGGGTAGCGGCCGTCGATGCGGCTGCTGCCGGCGTTCTGCCTGGCCAACTGTTGCCGCAAGCGCGCCAAGGGCCGCAGCCCCACCACCACCTGAACCACCGCCGCCGCCGTCAACCCCGCAGCCAGCGCGCCCAGCGCCATGGCCAGCATGCCATTGAAGCGGCCGATGGGTTCGGCCAGCACGCGGCGGTCGGCGGCCACCACCAGGCGCAGCGGCGCGGCGTCTTCCTCGGCGGGTTTCAAGGTGCGTGACAACGCCGTCAGCTCGCGTCCGGCCGGGCCTGTCGTGTCGTAGGTTTGATCGCCGGATTCGGTGGCATGCTGCGCCGACGGCGCGGGCGCGGCCAGGGTCTGATCCCACAAAGAACGCGAGCGCGCCACGCCGATGGCGGCCGGACGCGCGCCATCGGCCAGCCTGTCCACCTGCCAATACAGGCCCGACAAGGGCTGCTCCAGTCTAGGGTCGCTAAGCGGCGGGGACACCACGGGGCGCCCATCCGCGCCCACGTTCACGGCGGCGGTCAGCTGATTCAAATGCAGGGCAAGTTCGGCCTGGAACTGCTGCGTGACGTGCTGGCGGAACAGGCTGGCCAAGCCCCAGCCGGCCAAGGCCACCGACCCCACGATCCAGGCCAGGGTGCCGGCCAGCAGCCGCAAGCGCAGCGAGCCCAGCATGCCGGCGCGCGCCGGCTTCATCCGCGCGCCGCCAGCCGGTAACCCAGCCCGCGCACGGTTTCGATGGTGTCGGGCGGTAGCTTCTTGCGCAGCCGGCCGATGAAGACCTCGATGGTGTTGGAGTCGCGGTCGAAGTCCTGGGCGTAGATATGGTCGATCAATTCGGTGCGCGACACGACCTCGCCCGCGCGTTGCATCAACACGGACAACACCTTGAATTCGTGGCTGGTCAAGGACAGCGCCTGGCCGTCGACCGTGGCCTTGGCCTGGCGCGTATCCAGCATCAGCGGGCCGCAACGCCATTGCGCGCTGGCATGCGCGGTACTGCGGCGCAGCAGCGCACGCACGCGCGCCAACAGCTCTTCCATGTGAAACGGCTTGGTCAGATAGTCGTCCGCGCCGGCGTCGATGCCCGCCACCTTTTCATGCCAGTTGTCGCGCGCCGTCAGGATCAGCACCGGCATGTTGCGCTGCGCGGCGCGCCACTGCTTCAGCACGGTCAGGCCGTCTATGACGGGCAGGCCCAGGTCCAGCACCACGGCGTCGAACGCTTCGACGTCGCCCAGGAATCGCGCGGATTCACCATCGCTGGCCTTGTCCACCGTGTACCCCGCCGCGTGCAGGGCATCGGCCAATTGGGCGGCCAGCGTGGGCTCGTCTTCCACCACCAGGATGCGCATCAGTCCTTGCCCTTGAATTTGATGTCGCGCCCCTTCACGGCCAGCAAGGCGCCGTCGCGCGCGTCGATCTTCAGTTTCAGGATGCCGCCGCCGCTTTGCAACACGCGGATCTCGTAGATGAATTCGTCATCGTCCTCTTCGAATTCCACCTTGACCACCTGCCCGGGGAAATCACGTTCAACGATATCCAGCACCGCGCCCAGCGGCAGCACCTTGCCGGCTTCCAGCGCCTGGCGCGCGCGTTCGTGGTCGTTGTCGTCGGCCAGACCGCTGACCGGCCCCGACATCAACGCCACGGCCAGCACGCAGCCCGACAGCAGGATGCCGCCGCGTTTACGCCGGAAGAATGGAGCTTGCCGCAATGCAGGACCTTTGAAACGTGTAGGGGATCGACCGCCATTTATACCGCGTCGGCGATGAACCGCACATGAACAAGGGCTTCAGAAAAGGTTCATGCGGCGAACCCAATAATGGCCACAGGGTCAACGAAACGGCCTGATTTTTTCCACCCTTTTTTCTCATACCCTTTCCCTTACTGCTAGGAGCTACCCACCATGACGCGCATTCAGAAAACCTTGGCCGCATTGGCAATTGGCGCTTCCGCCCTGGTCGCCGGCACGGCCGTGCAGGCGCAGACCGCCACGCCGGCGCCCGCCGCGCCCGCCGCCACCACCCCCGCCGCACCGATGCTGACCATCCGCCAGGTCTACGACAAGATGGAAGCCGCGGGCTACCGCAACATCTCCGAGATCGAGCGTTCGCGCAAACACGGCTACGAGGTCAAGGCCTACGACCCTCAAGGCCAGCGCGTGGAGCTTTACGTCGACCCGCAGTCTGGCGCCGTCACGCGCAGCCGCTTCGACGACTGATCTTGCCAGGCCGGGGCCGGCCCGCGCGGGTGAGTATGATGGGGCAGTCCAACCGCCTTGGAGTCGCCTCATGCCCCCCTTGCGAATCGCGCGTGCCCTGGCGGCCGGCGTGGCGCTTGCCACGCTTGGCGCCCTTGCCGCCTGCGGCGAAATGGCCACCTTGCCCGTCGAAGCGGGCATGGGCCCCAAGCCTACCCTGCCCGCCCCCAACACCACCCTGATCCCCACCGTCAACACCGCGCGCGCCGTCGGCTGGGCCGATGGCGCACAGCCCGTGGCCGCCACCGGCCTGGCCGTGAACGCCTACGCCAGCGGCCTGGACCATCCGCGCTGGCTCTATGTGCTGCCCAACGGCGACGTGCTGGTCGCCGAAACCAACGCCCCGCCCAAGCCCGAAGGCGCGGGCGGCGGCTTGAAGGCTTGGGCCGCGGGCATCGTCATGAAACGCGCGGGCGCCAAGACGCCCAGCGCCAACCGCATCACCTTGTTGCGCGACGCCAACCACGACGGCGTGGCCGAAACGCGCAGCGTCTTGCTGCAAGACCTGAATTCGCCCTTCGGCATGGCCTTGATCGGCAATCAGCTGTATGTGGCCAACGCCGACGCCGTGCTGCGCTTTCCGTACGAAACGGGCCAGACGCGAATCACGGCCCCGGGCGTGCGCGTCACCGAACTGCCTGCCGGCATCAACCACCATTGGACCAAGAACCTGATCGCCAACGCCGACGGCAGCAAGCTGTACGTGTCGGTGGGTTCCAACAGCAATGTGGGCGAAAACGGCATGGACATCGAAGCAGGCCGCGCCGCCATCTGGGAAATCGACGTGGCCAGCGGCAACAAGCGGCTTTATGCCACGGGCCTGCGCAACCCCGTCGGCATGGCCTGGGCGCCAGACGGCAAGACCTTGTGGACGGCGGTCAATGAACGCGACGAGCTGGGCAGCGACCTGGTGCCCGACTACATGACGTCGGTGAAAGACGGCGGTTTTTACGGCTGGCCCTACAGCTATTTCGGGCAACACGTGGACACCCGCGTCACGCCGCCACGCCCGGACCTGGTTGCGCGCGCCCTTGTGCCCGACTATGCGCTGGGTCCGCACACGGCGTCCCTGGGGCTGGCCTGGTCGGGCAAGACCCGCCTGCCGGCGCCGTTTACCAACGGCATGTTCGTAGGCCAGCACGGATCATGGAACCGCGACCCGCGCAGTGGCTACAAGGTTATTTTCGTGCCGTTTTCCGAAGGCGCGCCCAGCGGCCCGGCACGCGACGTGTTGACGGGGTTTCTGAACGAACAAGGGCAGGCGCAGGGGCGGCCGGTGGGCGTGGCCATCGACAGCCAGGGTGATCTGCTGACGGCGGACGACGTGGGCAATGTAATCTGGCGCGTCAGCCCGCAGCCGTGATGCGGGCCTGCCATGCCAGCCGGGTCATGCAGGCTATCAGCAGCCTGCTTATTCGCGCCGGCTTGCGTTGTATCAAATGCGCCCTTGCGGGCCTTGGCATTCTGACTGGCAGCGGGGTGAGAATGTCGTGAAACCGGTTCCATGCGCATGGCACGGGCCGGACATCCGCTTTTTGCGAAACGTTGGAGGCATGAATATGTTGTTCAAGAAATTGTGCGTGGCAGCCGTCCTGGCTGCCGCGTCGGCCCCGGTCCTGGCCGCCGAATGCTCGGTGGATATCGCCGGCAACGACCAGATGCAGTTCGACAAGAAGGAAATCACGGTCAGCAAAAGCTGCAAGCAGTTCACCGTGAACCTGACGCATCCGGGCAAGCTGGCCAAGAACGTCATGGGCCACAACTGGGTGCTGACCACCACGGCCGACATGCAAGGCGCCGTGAACGACGGCATGGCCGCCGGGCTGGACAAGGACTACGTGAAGCCGGGTGACGCCCGCGTCATCGCGCACACCAAGGTCATTGGCGGCGGTGAAAAAGATTCCGTCACCTTCGACGTCAGCAAGCTTGCCGCCGGCACCGCCTACACCTATTTTTGCTCTTTCCCCGGCCACTTCGCGCTGATGAAGGGTAGCTTGAAGCTGGTCGACTGAGCTGGCGCGCGGCTAGCAGGCGCGCGGCTAGCTGGCGCGCAGGCGCTGCATCGCACGGGCTCCGCCCCTCGGAAAATCCGGGGCGCGGGGCCCGTTTCCATGAAGGGGATCCCCCTACAATGGCTGCTCTTCGTACGCTTCGTACACCCCGACAGGAGCAGGCATGAGTACCGAAAAAGTAGCGATCGTGACGGCGGGCGGTAGTGGCATGGGCGCGGCCGCCGCGCGCAAACTGGCGGCCGACGGTTACCGGGTCGCCATTTTGTCGTCGTCCGGCAAGGGCGAGGCCCTGGCGGGCGAACTGGGCGGCATCGGCGTCACCGGCTCGAACCGGTCCACCGACGACCTGGCCCGGCTGCTTGAAACCACCTTGGAAAAATGGGGCCGCGTGGATGCCGTGGTCAATAGCGCCGGCCACGGTCCCAAGGGCCCGCTGCTGTCCATCAGCGACGACGACTGGCACCTGGGCATGGAGTTCTACCTGCTGAACGTGGTGCGTATCACCCGCCTGGTCGCGCCGGTCATGAAGCAGCAGAAGTCGGGCGCCATCGTCAATATCTCCACCTATGCCACCTTCGAACCCGAAGCGCTGTTTCCCACGTCGGGCGTGTTCCGCGCCGGCCTGGCCGCCTTCACCAAGGTGTTTTCGGATGAATACGCCGAACACAATGTGCGGATGAACAACGTGCTGCCCGGCTTTATCGACAGCCTGCCCGAAAAAGAAGATCGCCGCACCCGCATCCCCATGGGCCGCTACGGCACCGCCGAAGAAGTGGCGGACCTGATCGCCTTCCTGGCCTCTGACGCGTCGTCCTACATCACCGGCCAGAACATCCGTATCGACGGCGGCATCACGCGCTCGATCTGAGCCTCATGCTTTGGGATTAATCCTCTCGTCCGTATGACGGTATTGAAGCGCGCGGCGCGGTTCAGTACCGTAGTCAATCGCATACGACGAGAGGCTTGCGATGACAGTTACCCCCGGCCAGGCCTCGCGCTTTCTGGCGCAGGCCACGTTCGGGCCCACCCCCGCCCTGATCGACGCCGTGGTGCGCGACGGCTATGCCGACTGGCTTGACGCCCAGTTGGCGATGCCGCCGTCCCAGACGCATTTTGATTGGCTGCTGCAACAGCGGAAAAACACCGAGGCGTTCAAGGGCAACGGCATCAACGCGCCGCTGGAGTCCACGCTGTGGCGCAAGTTCATCAGCGCGGAAGATCAGGTGCGCACGCGCATGGCCTTCGCCCTGTCCGAGATTTTCGTGGTGGGGGTGCAGTCCATTACCGCATCGTGGCCGCTGTTTGGCGCGGCGGGCTTCATGGACCTGCTGGCCGAACACGCGCTGGGGAACTACCAAGCGCTGCTGACCGCCGTCACCAAAAACCTGTCGATGGGTTGCATGCTGACGTATCGCGGCAACCGCAAGGAAGACCCCAAGACCGGCCGTCACCCCGACGAGAACTACGCGCGCGAGGTCATGCAGTTGTTCAGCATTGGGCTATTGATGCTGGAGCCGGACGGCACCGTGAAGCTGGTGAACGGCGCACCGGTGGAAACCTATAACAATGCGGACGTGCAGGGGCTGGCGCGTGTGTTTACCGGCTGGGACATCAACGGCCCGGAAACCAATGTGGAGTTTCACCGGCGGCCCATGGCGTTGAACAATGCCCTGCATTCGATGAGTGAAAAGCGGTTTCTGGGCGCGGTGATACCGGCGGGCACCGACGGGCATCTATCGCTGCAAAAGGCCATGGACGTGATTTGCGCGCATCCGAACGTGGGGCCTTTCATCGGCATGCAATTGATTCAGCGGCTGGTCACCAGCAACCCCAGCCCGGCCTATGTGCGACGCGTGTCGGCGGTGTTCGACGACGACGGCAGCGGCGCGCGCGGCAATCTGAAGGCAGTGCTGCGCGCCATCTTGCTGGACCCCGAAGCGCGTGCGCCTGATCTGAACGACCCCACCTGGGGCAAGGTGCGCGAACCCATCCTGCGCTTCTCGGGCTGGGCGCGCGCCTTTGGCGCCACGTCCACCAATGGGGCGTGGGCCATGCCGGACACCACCGACAACACCATCCGGCTGGCGCAAAGCCCCATGCGATCGGCAACGGTGTTCAACTTTTTTCGCCCTCGCTACACGCCTCCGGTCACCGAGCTGGCCAAGCGCCATCTGGTCGCGCCCGAGCTGCAGATTACCGATGAGACAAGCATCGCGGGCTACTTGAATTTTCTGGCGATATACGCGGATCGCGGGTGGGAAGATTTGCAGACTTCCTATGCGCCAGAAATCGCCTTGGCGAAGGACCCGCAAGCGTTGGTGTCGCGCATCGTGCTGCTGTTGGCGGGAGACGCCTTCAGCGCGCGCACCGCCGAGTCCATCGCGGAAGCCGTCGCCACCCTACCCGCCAATCGGCCACGCGACCGCGTGCGGGCGGCCATTCTGCTGGTGGCCGCCAGCCCTGAATACCTGGTGCAGAAATGAAGCGATCCCACGACGCAGACCGCCGCGCCTTTCTGTTGCGCGCCTGCGCGTTGGGCGCCACGGGCGCCGCCGCGCCGCTGGCTTTGAACCTGGCGGCCTTGGGCGCGGCGGCCGCGCAGTCCGCGCCAGCATCCTACAAGGCGCTGGTCTGCGTGTTCCTGTATGGCGGCAACGATCCCTACAACACCGTCGTGCCCTACGACACCGCCGCCTATCGCGCCTATGCCGCCGCGCGTGGCGATATCGGGTTGAAGCGAGATTCGCTGCACGCCACCGTCTTGCGCGGCAAAGCGCCCGCTGCTGACGGGGCGCAGTTCGCCCTGGCCCCCGCGCTGGCGCCGCTTGCGCCGCTGTATGAAAGCGGACAGCTGGCCGTGCTGCTCAACGTTGGGCCATTGGTCACGCCCACGTCCAAGGCGGAATACATCAGCGCGCGCGTGCCGCTGCCGCCAAAACTGTTTTCCCACAACGACCAGCAAGCCTACTGGCAGGCGCTGGCCCCCGAAGGTGCGTCGTCAGGCTGGGCGGGCCGGCTGACGGATCTGTTTGCCGGCGCCAACGCGCAGCGCACCTTCACGGGTATTACAGCGGGCGGCAGCACGGTGCTGCTGGCCGGGCGCAAGGTGGCGGGGTATCGGGTGGGCATCAATGGGTCCACGTCGATTGATCTGTTGGGCCGGGATATGTATGGCTCCAGCGCCTGCACCGCGCTGCTTCGGCAGTTGATCACGCAACCGCGTGAACACCTGATGGAACGCGAAATGGCGCGCATCGCCGCGCAGTCCATCAGCGCCGATACGAAATTGCGCGCGGCCCTGGCGGATGTCGCGGTGCCGGGAGATTTTTCGTCGCCCCTGGCGCAGCAGTTGAAGATCGTGGCGCGCATCATCGGCGCCCGCCAGGCTTTGGGCGCGAGGCGGCAGGTGTTTTTTGTGTCGCAGAATGGGTATGACAATCACACCGGATTGAATGACACGCACCCGGCGCTGCTGCGCGAGCTGGGGCAGGCGATGGCTGCGTTCCAGCAAGCGCTGTCGTCGATGGGCGTGGCGGATCAGGTCACCACCTTCACGGCGTCGGAGTTCGGACGCACGCTGGGTTCCAACGGCAACGGCTCGGACCACGGCTGGGGTTCACATCATTTCGTGATGGGCGGCGCGGTCAAGGGCGGCCGCTATTACGGCGCGCATCCAGAGATTGCGCTGGACGGCCCTGGGTTTGTGGATAACGGGCGCTTGTTGCCGACGTTGGCGGTGGACCAATTGGGGGCGGCGTTGGGAGGGTGGTTTGGCGCGGGGAGAGAGGAATTGGGGATGGTGTTTCCGAATTTGAGGAATTTTGATGTGGGTGGGGTGGGGGTGATGGGGGGGGATGTTTGATGGGTTGCGCGCGAATTACGCTTGGGTTCTTTTCCTGGGCGTCGGGACTGTCAGAAATTTTGTGTTCTAGGCGTTGTTCTGACGTTGCATCATTTACTCGCTGGCCCACTGGGCGTTGGTACGGATGCGGGTAAATCGCTCCTCGTAGAGGATGGCGAACTGGTGCATCGCGTCGGTCCAATGGTGTGTGGCCGTGCCCCATTTGACGGTAATGTTTCGCAGCGCCAACCAGAGCAGCTTAATCGCCGCGTCGTCGGTAGGGAAGTGGCCGCGCGTTTTGATGATCTTGCGTAGCTGCGCATTCACGCTCTCTATCGCGTTCGTCGTGTAGATCACACGTCGGATCGCGGGTGGAAACACGAAGAAGGGGATGACCTGTTCCCAGGCGTCTTTCCAGGCTTTGACGATCATTGGGTACTTCAAGCCCCAAGCGCCTTTGGCAAACTCATCAAGGGCCTGTTGCGCGGCCTGGGCGTTAACGGCAGCGTAGATCGGGCGCAGCGCCGTGGCGATCGCGCGGCGATCCTTCCAGCCGGCGTAGGCCAGGCTATTGCGGATCAGATGCACGATGCACGTTTGTAGCGTGGTGGCTGGGAACACGACCTCTAGCGCCTGGGGCATCCCTTTCAGACCATCGGTCACTGCGATCAGGATGTCCTGCACCCCTCGGGTCTTGAGGTCGTTGAACACCCGCATCCAGAACTTCGCGCCCTCGGTGGTCTCGACCCACAGGCCCAGAATCTCACGCGTGCCATCGGGCAGCACACCCAAGGCCAGATAAACCGCCTTGTTCTGCACCAAGCCTTCGTCGCGGATCTTGACCCGCAACGCGTCGAAGAACACCACGGGGAACATGGGTTCCAGAGGGCGGTTCTGCCACGCCTGCACTTCATCCATGACCTCATCGGTCACCGAGCTGATGAACTCCGGCGACACGTCAGTGCCATATTGCTCGTCCAGGAACGCTCGGATCTCGCGCACGCTCATGCCACGGGCGTACATCGCGATGATCTTGTCATCAAAACCGGTAAACCGACGTGCGTGCTTGGGAATCAGGATTGGGGCAAAACTGCCATCCCGATCCCGCGGGATATCCAGCTTGAGCGGGCCGTCGTCGGTCAGCACGGTCTTGCTGCTCTTGCCGTTGCGCTGGTTGGTGGTGTCTTCCGGGCGCTCGCCGCCTGCGGGATAGCCCAGGTGTCGGCCCAGTTCAGCGCCCAGAGCACGCTCGATCAGCGCCTTCTTCAGCAACATGAACGTGTCCTGGACCGCCTCGGCTGTCATCGGCCCCGTTACAAGTTCATCGAGCAACTGCTCGGCACTGGCCGGTAGCGCAGACGTGCTGGACTGCCTCGTGGACTTCGGGTTGCGTGCCATGGTCGGTCTCCTTGAAAACCATCATAGGCCTGCACACAAAAATCCTGACAGTCCCTGGGCGTCTCGCGCTTCACCCATCCTACGATCACCGTGTTGTGCAGCCACCGTAGGATGGGTGAAGCGCGAGGATGGCAGTGGCAAGAAAAAGGCGCGGATCGCGCGTAACCCATCTGCCGCCATGGAACACCGCGTGGCTCGTTAGCGTTGTGGCGCGCTTTGCGTTGCGGGCGGCGCTGCTTGATGGGTTGCGCGCGAATTGTATGGACCGGGGACATGGGTAACGGGTGTTCGGGGACATAGGTAACACTTCTAGCATCACGGTATGGTCGTTTTTAGGAGCGAGCGATGCCGTGGAAGGAGTCAAGCCTTATGTCCTGCCGAATGGAGTTCGTTCAGCTTGCCCTGCAACCGGGCAGCAATGTGCGGGAGCTTTGCCGGCGTTTCGATATCAGCGCCAAGACCGCCTACAAGTGGTTGGGCCGCTACGAGCGGAACGGCCAGGCTGGGTTGCAAGATCTGTCTCGCAGGCCTGGCAATAGTCCTGGGCGCACGTGTGAGCAAATCGAAGCGCAGGTGATCGACCTGCACAAGCGTTACCCGTACTGGGGGCCTCGCAAGTTGCGGGCGCTGCTTGGGCCGACTACGGCGCCCGCGCCCAGTACCATCTCGGCAATTTTGCGACGACATGGCTATCGGGTCCAAGGCGAGGACTCGAACGTCGGGCTGGCGAACCAGCGCTTTGAGCATGAAGCGCCAAACCTGTTGTGGCAGATGGACTTCAAGGGGCACTTTGCCCTGACCGACGCGCGTCAGGGACGGTGCCATCCGCTGACGCTATTGGACGATCACTCACGCTACGCCCTGTGCATCCAGGCTTGTGGCGATGAGCGCAGCAAAACCGTGCAGCAGCACCTGAAGGCCGTATTTCGCCGTTACGGATTGCCCGAACGGATCACCGCGGATAACGGCCCATCCTGGGCATCGGTGCGCGGCCTGGGGCTGACAGGCCTGGAGGTTTGGCTCATGCGGCTGGGTGTGCGTATCAGCCACAGTCGTCCTCGCCACCCGCAAACCCAGGGCAAGCTAGAACGCCTGCATCGAACGCTCAAGCGCGAGTTGATCCAGGCCCGGGGGTTTAGCAGTCTGCTGGACTGCCAGCAAGCCATGGATCAGTGGCGTGAACAGTACAACCACGTCCGGCCCCACCAGGCGTTGGGGCAGATGCCGCCCCTGTCGAGATATAGACCTAGCCCTCGTCGCTATCCTGCCTCGTTGCCTCCGATCGAATACGAGCCGGGCGATCGAGTGCTCAAGGTCAGGACCAAGGGGCAGATCATTGTGAACGGACGCGTCGTCTTCGTCGGAGAGGGAATGGCGGGTCTGCCGGTCGCGGTCAGACCCTCCTCGCAAGACGGCGTGCTCGATGTCGTCTTCCTGTACAAAATTGTCCAACAGATCGACCTCAGAGCACGCCAATAGGATAAAAACCTATGTGTTACCCATGTCCCCGAACATGTGTCACCCATGTCCCCGGTCCATACACGCGAATTACGCTTGGATTCTTTTCCTGGGCATCTCGCGCTTCACCCATCCTACGATCACCGTGTTGTGCAGCCACCGTAGGATGGGTGAAACGCGAGGATGGCCGTGGCAAGAAAAAGGCGCGGATCGCGCGCAACCCATCTGCCGCCATGGAACACCGCGCGCCATACGAACGCATGGCATCCGTTATGCGTGCCGAATTCATCTCCCTATCGCGGCGCACGTTACGCCGATTTCCTATGCTTCCCTTTTCACTCCGGAGGCGGAAATGACTGCGTATCGGCGTTTGTATATCCCTGGTGGCACTTACTTCTTCACCGTTGCGGTGCTGGCGCGGGAACATCACGATCTGATCCCTCACGCAGCGTGGCTAAAGGCCTGCATACGGGCGGAACAACAGATCGCGCCGTTCGCGGTGCTGGCGGCGGTATTGTTGCCAGACCATCTGCACATGATCTGGCGGCTGCCCGCAAGCGACACCGACTACTCTGGCCGCTGGCGCAGGATAAAGGCGCGGTTTTCCCGGGCGCTGCGCCCTTACACCGTCCGCCGCAGCATCTACCGGAAAGGCGAACGCGGCATCTGGCAGCGGCGCTTTTGGGAACATGCCATACGCGATGAACGCGAACTGTCCGCCTGCATCCAGTACATCCACATGAATCCCATCAAGCACGGTTATGTTGCCGCGCCCGACGCCTGGGAGCACACGACGTTTCACGCTTGGCAAAAACGGCAAGACGACTGGTACAGCGCTTGTCGGCACACCCATAGCTTGCAACCTACACGGGCCGCGCCCTAGCGCGCCATCCCTCAAGGCTTGCGACAGGCGCATGCCTGATCCTGCCGCGTCGACACACCCATCACTCGCGACCAGCACGGGCCGCCCCCCAACGCGCGATCCCCCTAGGCTTGCGACAGGCGCATGTCACCCCCTACCGCGCCGCCAACTTTCGCTTGTCCGCCAATTGCTTCCACCGCACCGCTTCGCTTTGCACGAAGGCTCCCAATTCAGCGGACGTACCGTGGCGAACTTCCGCGCCTTGTTCGGCAATCTTCGTTGCGACAACCGGGTCCGACAAAGCTTGATTCAGCGCCTTGTTCAGCTTGACCACAACCGCCGGCTCGACCTTGGCTGGGGCGAAGATGGCGTACCACTGCGGCACGTCCACGCCCGCCACGCCCAATTCCGCCAAGGTCGGCAACTCCGGCAGCGCCGCGATACGGTTTGACCCTGCTACCGCCAGCGCCTGGATCGTGCCTGACTTCAGGTGGGGGTACACGCTGAACAAGCTGGGAAACATCACCTGCGTTACGCCGGCCAAGGTGTCGTTCAGCGCCGGAGCGGAACCTTTGTAGGGCACGTCCAACATGGCGAGACCGGTGGCCTGGTTGAAAAGCTCGCCCGCGATTGCCGGCGCAGTGCCGGGCCCGGCAGAAGCGAAGTTCAGGCCATCGGGGTGCTCATGCCCATACTTCACCAGGCCAGCCACGTCCTTCACCGGTATGCGCTTGGACACGACCATGATGGTGGGCGAATCGGCCACCATGCCGATGGGCGTGAAGTCCTTCACGGGGTCGTAGTTCAGCTTCTGCATGGCGGGGTTGATGCCATGCGTGCCGATGTAGCCCAGCATCAGCGTGTAGCCGTCGGCCGGCTGGCGGGCGACATAGTCGGACGCAATCGCGCCCTGCGCGCCGGGCTTGTTCACCACGATGACGGTCTGGCCGAGTAGTTCGCCAACCTTCTGGCCCACCACGCGCGCCAGCACGTCGTTGCCGCCACCAGCCGCAGTGGGCACGACCAGGGTGATCGGGCGTTCGGGATATTCCGCCTGCGCCACGGCGCTTGCAGCCAGCAGCATGGCGGCGGCGCAAAACGTTTTGATGAGGTGATGCTTCATTGCTTGTCTCCAGATATAGCGATTGCCTTGTTGTGGCAGCCTCTTTGCGGGCCGCTTCGGCGGAATAAAATTTCGGATCGATCAGTGATTTAAAACTGGCGTGTTACGCAACCGCCCGCATCGGTTCATCGCCCGCCAACACATAATGGCCAGGCACATACAGCAGCCCCTTCATGATCTTGCGTGCCGTCCGTACCAAGCCCGCGGCGCGCACCTCGCCACTGACCGTGTCCAGATCGACATCGATGTCCATGCCTCCGGACGGATGTTCAATGCGCACGGTGCGATAGCCCCCCACCACGGGCGGCCCGCCGCAAGCATGCGCCACGGTGCCCGGCATCAGAAACGCGCTGGCCACGCCCACTGCACCCGTAGCCGCGTGGGCACGATGGCAGGCATGGGGAGTGAAATAGCGTGAACGCAGCGCCAAGGCGCCCGCGCGTTCGCATGGCGCCACCAGCACCGGTTTGGGTATGACGCTCTGCGACACGTCACCCAACCCCATGCGACGCCCCGCTTCCAGCCGTATACGTTCCATGCGCTCAAGCAAGCCGGAATTGCCATCCAGTTGCGCGGACGTTTCATCGCCGCGCAGGCCGAAGTCCTGGGCGCGCATCAATACCATCGGCATGGCGGCGTCGATCAGCGTCACCGCTACCCCGTCAACACATTCCCGCCGCTGCCCGGTGGGAAACAGCTTGCCGGTGATGGCGCCCCACGCCTCCAGAAAGTTCAACCGCACCGGTGCCGCCGTGCCCGGCACGCCATCGATGCGCGCATCGCCTTCATAGGTCAGGTGGCCGCCCGGCGTCTGCACCACGGCTTCGATCACCGCGCCGGTGTTGACGTTGTGCACCCGCACCGAGGTGACGCCATTGCACGGAGCCACCAAGCCTTCGTCGATGGCAAACGGTGCGGCACCCGACAGCATGTTGCCGCAGTTGGGCCGGGTGTCGACCATGGCGCGGTCCACCGACACCTGCGCGAACAGGTAGTCGATATCGCAGTCGGGCCGGGTCGAGCGCGACACGATGGCGACTTTGCTGGTCAGTGTGTTGCCGCCGCCCAAGCCGTCAACCTGTAGCGCATGGGGCGAACCCATGGCGGTCAGCAGCAGGCGGTCGCGCTGCAGCGGGTCGGCCGGCAGCCAATCGCCCAGAAAAAAGGGGCCGCGCGACGTGCCGCCGCGCATCAGTACGCAAGGGATTACGGTTTCCATGGAAGCCATTCTGCGACTTGGCGGCTATTATTTGAATTGCAACTTACGGATGGATTAATGCATGGCACGCATCAATTTCGATTTGCAGGAATTGCAGGCCTTCGTGGCGGTAGCCGAACGCGCCAGCTTTCGCGCGGCGGCCGACGACCTGCACTTGTCGCAGCCCGCGCTCAGCCGGCGCATCGACAAGCTGGAAAGCATCCTGGGCGCGCGCCTGCTCGAACGCACCACGCGGCGCGTAGCCTTGACGCAGGTGGGGCGCGTGTTCCTGGAGCGCGCCCGCAGCGCCATCGACGAACTGGAAAGCGCCGTGCTCAGCATCGGCGACCTGGCCGCGCAGCGGGGCGGGCTGGTGACGGTAGCCTGTGTGCCGTCCGTGGCCTATTACTTCCTGCCGTCCGTCATCCGCGACTACACCGAGCGCTTTCCGCGCATCCGCGTACGCATCATCGATGAAACCGCCAACACGGTGCTCAATAGCGTAGTGACGGGCCGCGCCGATTTCGGCATCAGTTTTTTCGGCACCCAGGAACCAGATGTGGATTTCAAGGCGGTGCTGCGGGAAGACTTCGTATTGGCGGTGCGCCGCGACCACCCGCTGGCTGGCCGGCGCAGCGTGTCCTGGGAAGCGCTGTCGCAGGAACGCTTCATGACGGTGGCCAAGGAAAGCGGCAACCGCCTGTTGATTGACGACGCGCTGGCAAAGAGCGGCAAGCGCACCGTCAGCGCGTTTGAAGTCAGCCACGTGATGACCTTGCTGGGCCTGGTGGAAGCGGGCCTGGGCGTGGCCGCCGTGCCGCAATTGGCCATGCCGCTGGCGGGCCACGCCACGCTGACGAGCGTCAAGCTGGAACATCCGCGCGTGACGCGCACGCTGGGCTTGATCGCCCGCCGCGGCCGCCCCCTGGCGCCCGCCGCGCAACAGCTTTATAACTTGATCCATCAGGCTGGCAAGACGGCTAAACGCAAAACGCCATCCGCAGCATCCCTTACGCAGCCGTAATTCCATGACGCATTCCCCTACCCCGGAGCATTCCCTGGCCCTGCAACCCGCCACCGAAGAAGATCTGCCCTTTTTGCTGGCGTTGCGCAAAGCCACCATGCAGGAACATATGGAACGCGCCGGCGTGCCCGCGACTGACGCGGACCATCTGGCCCGCATCCAGTACCACTTCGACGACGCGCAGATCGTGTGGGTGGATGGCCGCCCCGCCGGCCTGTTCAAGCATTACCGCGATACGGACGGGTGGCACATTCTGCAGATACAGATCGCACCGGATTTCCAAGGCATGGGCCTGGGCCGCCGCCTGATCGAGCCCGTGCTGGACCGGGCAGACGCGGAAGGCGCGCCCGTCACCCTGAGCGTGTTGAAAGGCAACCCCGCCCAGCGGCTCTATGCGGCACTGGGCTTCACCCCCGTCAAGGAGACCGAGCTGGAATTTGAAATGCGTTACGAACCCGGCGCCGTCCGACCGGCCGGCTGAACGTTGCAGATTTTTTTGGGCTGGCGGGAATAATCCCGCCATGGCCGGCGTCTGTAGCGGGCAGTCATCCCTTTCCCCCCATCTACGTACGAGGCTCACTATGCGCAAACACATCGCCGCCGCCCTGGTCCTGGGCTCCGCCGCCCTGTTCTCGGCCGGCGCCCACGCCCAAGCCGTCAAGACGCAGGACGGCATCCTGGTCAACAGCGCGGGCATGACGCTGTACACCTTCGACAAAGACGCCGGCGGCAAAAGCGCCTGCAACGACGGGTGCGCCAAGATCTGGCCGCCGGTCACCGCCCCCGCCGACGCCAAGCCCATGGGCGACCTGACGGTCATCACCCGCGACGACGGCTCCAAGCAATGGGCCCATAAAGGCAAGCCCGTCTACCTGTACGTGAAGGACACCAAGCCGGGCGACAAGACCGGCGACAACTTCAAGGAAGTCTGGCACGTCATCAAGCCCTGATCCGCGACGATTCCCCGGTTGCCATGCGCGCCGACGACGAGGCCCTGATTCTGGCATGCATCCCCAGCCTGCGGCGATACGCCCGCGGGCTGACGGGTGACCCGCATCGGGCCGATGATCTGGTTCAGGACACGTTGGAGCGCGCCTGGAGCCGCTATTCGCGATGGCAAAAGCGCGGCGAGCTGCGGGCCTGGATGTTCGGCATCATGCACAACCATTTCATCGACGGCGTGCGCGCCAACAACCGGCGGGCGGATCAGACTGCCCCGGGCGATCTGCCCGACATGCCGGTGCGCGCCACGCAGACTGATCAGTTGGAAGTGCGGGATTTGGACCGCTGCCTGCAAGCCCTGCCGCCCGAACAGCGTGAAGTGCTGTTGCTGATCTGCGTGGAAGACCTGTCCTACCAGGACACCGCGCGCGTGCTGGACGTGCCCATCGGCACGGTCATGTCCCGACTGTCGCGCGCCCGTGAGAAGTTGGGTGCGCTGATGCGCGGACACGACTCGGTCAGCCGCCTGCATCGCGTGAAATGACATGAACGAAAAATCCCTCCATCCGGTTCCCAGCTCGGGCAGCCCCATTACCGAAGCCGATCTGCATGCCTATGCGGACGGCCAGTTGGCCCCTGCCCGCCATGCCGAGGTCGACGCCTTTCTTGCCTCGCATCCGCAGGATCAGACCCGTGTGGCGGACTGGCAGGCGCAACGCCGTGCGTTGCATGCGCTGCTGGACCCGGTATTGGATGAACCTTTGCCATTGCGGCTGCCCTTGAAGGCGCCGTCGCGACAGTTGCCGTGGCGTGCGCTGGCCGCCAGCGTGGCGATCGCGGCGGTCAGCGCGGGCGCGGCGTGGACGGTACGCGGCGCGATGGATGCGCGCCATCTGCAAACCGTGCTGGCCACCGCCGGCCCGGACCCAGCGGCGGGCGGTTACGCCCAACGCGCCGCCATCGCGCATGCGGTGTATGCACCCGACATGGGCCGCCCGGTGGAAGTGAGCGCCGACAATGAAAAGGGCTTGGTGACGTGGTTGACCAAGCGCATGGGCGCCCCGGTGCGCGCGCCATCACTATCGCAAGTGGGTTATGAATTGGTGGGTGGCCGTTTGTTGCCGGGCGGTTCGGGACCGGTGGCACAGTTCATGTACGGCGCGGCCGATGGACAAAGGCTGACGTTGTACGTCACCCGCGAAGCCGCGGGCGGCCAGACCGCGTTTCAGTTCACGCAGGAAGGGTCGGTACGGGTGTTCTATTGGGTGGAAGGCCAGTTCGGCTACGCCCTTTCCGGCGCCGTCAGCCGCGATGAACTGCAACGAGTATCGCAAGAGGTTTATAAGCAGTTGCAGGGGTAGCGAAGCCGATTCGGTTACGGTAGCCAGATGCGTTACGCCGAGGGCACCGCCCGATGGGATTCTTTGCGAGCACCGTCCGATGGGTTACGCGCGATCAACACTGGTGTTCTTCAGAAGACATTTCCGCGCTTCACCCATCCTACGATCCACGAGCCGCACGTAGGATGGGTGAAGCGCGCAAAATCCGCCGCAAGAAAACCCACCATCGATCGCGCGTAACCCATCAAGCAGCCCCCCCGGTCACCGCCCCCCTTCCCTTGCCGCATGCAGCATATGCAGCGTGATCTTCCGCACCTCCGCCTTGCTCATCTCGATATGCGACTTCAGCATCCGTGCCGCTTCATCCCCGCGCCGTGCCAGCACCGCCCGCAAAATCGCAGCATGTTCCTCATACGTCGCATCCACCCGAAAATCCTTCGTGAAATCCAAGCGCCGGACAATACGAATCTTCTCCGTCACGTCCCGGTGTATCTGCGCCATCTCCGGATTCCCGGCCGCCGCCACCAATGAACAATGGAACGCCTCGTCCAACTGCCCGACCAGCCGCCCGTCCAGAATGCGCTGCGGCGGCGGCACCAGCCATACGTCTTTCAACGCACCCAGAATGCCGGACTCATCCATGTGCTCGCGCGTGCACAGCTTGTCCACGGCCGCCTGTTCCAGCACCACCCGCACGTCGTACAGCGCTTCGAAACGTTCAAAATCAAACGGCCGCACCTGCCAGCCGCTGCGCGGGCTGGCCAGCACGAAGCCTTCGCGCTCTAGCCGTGCCAAGCCCAGCCGCACCGGGGTACGGCTGACGCCCAGCCGCGCCACCAGATCCGCCTCGGTAAAACGTTCACCCGGCAGCATCCGGAAATCGAACAGGTCGTCCTTGATGCGCTGATACACCTGGTCAGCCAGTGACCCGGCCAGCGCCGGCGCCTGCCGGATCGCCGGGCTGACCTGGACGGCTTCCAGGCGCATCATCCCGCCACGGTGCACGTGGCGTCTTCCGCCAGCACCACCAAGGGGTCGCCCGCGTTCACCGGTTTGCCCGGCACGCAGCGGATCGCCGTGACCGTGCCCGACGCGGGCGCAATCACCGACAGCTCCATCTTCATGGCCTCGACCACCACCAGCGTGTCGCCCGCCGATACGCTCTGCCCCACCTGGACCGGAATCTTCCAGATGTTGCCGCACATATCCGCGCTGACCAGGCGTTCGCCCTCGCGCAACGCCGTGTCGGCCTCGGCCTCTTGAATCACAGCCTCTTGCTCCACCGCCACGTCTTCGCTCTTCCACAGCGCCACTTCGGCGTCGAAGGCGCTTTTCTGGCGCGTCTGGAACACGGCGATGCTGTCGGCCTGCTCGGCCAGGAAGCGCTGGTGCGCAGCGAAATCGAACACTTCTTCTTCGATGCGCACCGTCGCGCGCCCTTCGCGGAAGTCTTCGCGCAGCACGTCCAGTTCGGCCTCGGTGACCGGGTAGAAGCGCACCTGATCAAAAAAGCGCAACAGCCAGGGCTTGCCATCCTGGAACACCCGGTTCTTCAAGAACTTGTTCCAGATGGGCAAAGTACGGCCAACCAGTTGATACCCGCCCGGCGAATCCATGCCGTAGATGCACATGTACACGCCACCAATACCCACCGTGCCTTCCGCCGTGAACGTGCGCGCCGGGTTGTACTTGGACGTCAGCAAGCGATGGCGCGGATCGATCGGCACGGCGCAAGGCGCGCCCAGGTACACGTCGCCCAAGCCCATGATCAGGTAGCTGGCGTCGAACACAATGTCACGCACCTCATTGCGGCTGGCCAAGCCGTTGATGCGCTGGATGAAGTCCACATTGTTCGGCAGCCACGGCGCGTTGGCGCGCACGGTTTCCTGATAGCGCTGCACGGCACCCAGCGTGGCCGAATCCTCGAAGGCCATGGGCAGGTAGACCACGCGCGTGGGCACCTTCAGCGTGGCCACGTCGGCCAGGCCGGCTTCGATCTTCAACAGGCGTTCGATCAACGCCCCTTGCAGAATCTGGCGGCTGTCATAGCGGATCTGCAATGAACGCACGCCCGGCGACAATTCCTGCACGCCCGCAATGGGGTCGGCGTTCAACGCTTCCATCAGCAAATGGATACGCATGCGCAACGCCAGGTCCAGCACGTTGTCGCCGTACTCCAGCAGCAGGTAGCCATCACCCGCCTGGCGGTACGACACCGACGGGCGCGAGCCCTCCGCCGGCAAGGCCGCGACGATGGTTTCCGACACCGTGGCGGGCACGGGCGATGGCGCCGTTGCCGTGGGCGCTACCGCCGACAGCGCCGCCACGCTTTGGTCTTGCGCGGCTTCCAGCGCCACGGCTTGCGGATAGTCCATGCGTTTGAACCGGATGCGGTCGCCCGGCTTCACCTGGCCCACCTTCCAAAGTTCGGCGCGCGCGATGGTGACGGGGCAGACGAAGCCGCCCAGGCTGGGGCCGTCGCGCGTCAGGATGACGGGGCTGTCGCCCGTGAAATTGATGCTGCCGATGGCGTATTCGCAATCGTGGATATTGGACGGGTGCAGACCCGCCTCGCCGCCGTTCTCGCGCGCCCAGGTGGGCTTGGGGCCGATCAGGCGCACGCCCAGGCGGTTCGAGTTGTAGTGCACTTCCCAATCCGCCGCGAAGAAGGTGTCGATGGCTTCGGGCTGGAAGAAGTCGGGCGCGCCATGCGGGCCGTACAGCACGCCGATTTCCCAGGTGTTGCCGTAGGTGGGAATCAGCTCGGGCGGCGCGGGCATCGGCTCTGCCACAGTCGCGGCGGCACTGCCCTCACCCAGCTCCGGCCGCACCAACGGCAGCATGTCGCCCACGCGCAGCGTGCGGCCGGCGTGCCCGCCGAACTGGCCCAGCGCAAAGGTCGAGCGGCTGCCCAGGTAGACCGGCACATCAAGCCCGTTGCGCACGGCCAGGTAGCTGCGGCAGCCCGACAGCGCGCGGCCGGTGGCCAGCACCTGACCCGAACGCACGGTAATCGGCTGCCACATCGGCACGGGTTCGCCGTCCAGCGTGGCGGCGCATTCGGCGCCGGTCAGCGCCACGACGGTGTCGCCATGAAAACGCAAGGTAGGCCCGATCAGCGTGGCCTCGATGCCGGCCGCGTCCGGCGCGTTGCCGACGATGCGGTTGGCCAGGCGGAAGGCATAGTCGTCCATCGGACCCGAGGGCGGTACGCCGATATCCCAGTAGCCGGTGCGGCCGGGGTAGTCCTGCACACTGGTATAGGTGCCGGCCTCCAGCACTTCGATGGCGGCGGGCCGATACGTGAAGCTTTCCAGGAAGCGCGTGGACAGCTTGCCCGCGCGGAAGCGTTCGTCGGCAACGATCTGGCGCAGGTAGTCCAGGTTGGTGGCAATGCCGTGCAGCCGCGTGCGTGCCAGGGCATCCGCCAGCTTGTCCAAGGCGGCATCGCGGGTGTCCGCGTGCACGATCAGCTTGGCCAGCATGGGGTCATAGAAGGCCGGCACGTCGGTGCCGGTGGCCACCCAGCCATCCACCCGCACGCCGTCAGGGAAAGACACCTCGGTCAGCACGCCCGGCGACGGCTGGAACTGGCGCAGCGGGTCTTCGGCGTACAAGCGCACCTCAATGGACGCACCCTGCGGCGCGCGCGACATCGCGGCGATATCCAGCGCTTCACCCGCCGCCACGCGCAGCATGCATTCCACCAGGTCCAGGCCGGTGACGGCTTCCGTCACCGGATGCTCAACCTGCAGGCGCGTGTTGACCTCCAGAAAATAAAAGCTGTCGCGCGCCGGGTCGTAGATGAATTCAACGGTGCCGGCGGAGCGGTAGTTCACCGACTCGCCCAACTGCACGGCGGCCGACAGCAAAGCCGCGCGTGTCGCGGCCGGCAGCAGCGGCGCGGGCGTTTCCTCGATCACTTTCTGATTGCGCCGCTGCACCGAGCAATCACGTTCGCCCAGCGCCAGCACGCGGCCCGCGCCGTCGCCAAAGATCTGCACTTCCACGTGGCGCGCGTTATCCACATAGCGTTCGATGAACGCGCCGCCATCACGGAAGAAGTGTTCGCCCATGCGTTGCACGCTGTCGAACGCCACCGTCAGTTCCGCTTCGTTCTCGCAACGCGACAAGCCGATGCCGCCGCCGCCCGCCGTGCTCTTGAGCATGACCGGGTAGCCGATGCGTTCGGCTTGCGACAGCGCTTCACCCAGGCTGGCCAAGAGCCCCGTGCCCGGCGTCATCGGCACGCCCGCTTCGGCCGCCAGTTCACGCGAACGGTGCTTCAGCCCGAACTCGCGGATCTGCAAGGGCGTGGGGCCCACGAAGGCAATACCCGCCGCTTCGCAGGCTTCGGCGAATTCCGCGCTTTCGGACAGGAACCCATAGCCGGGGTAGATGGCTTGTGCGCCATGCTCGCGCGCGGCCGCCAGCAGCAGGTCCATGCGCAAGTAGCTGTCGACGGCTTTCTCGCCGCCCAAGGCCACGGCCACATCGGCCTCGCGTACGTGCGCGGCGTTGCGGTCGGGGTCGGAATACACGGCCACACTACGGATGCCCAGCCGCTTCAGGGTGCGGATGGCGCGGACGGCGATCTCGCCGCGGTTGGCAATCAGAACGGTATCGAACACGGTTCGGCTCCCAAATGGCTTGCTGGAATTAGCGGGGGGTGGCGGTGGGGTTGGCGCCGGCGGCGGCACTAAGGCTCGCCAGATAAGCGCGCCAGCCGCCAAAGGTGGTGATGTCGCGCGCGCCGTCCAGGCCGCGCGGCTCGCAGATGAAGCCCTTGACCAGGCGGCCGTCTTCCAGCTCCAGCGTGCCGATGCCCAAGGGCGCGGGAATCTCGGCCACGAAGGCGCCGAACGCCGTCACCGGCACATCCCACAGTTCCACTTCAATCGGCGCGCCGGACTCGGACTTCACCAGCCCCGGCTTGGGCGGCGTGGTGTTGGCCAGCGCATACAGGCGGTAGTCGCCCGCCGTGCGGGTCTTTTCCACCAGCACCGCGTGACGCGAGGTCAGTTGATGGTTCAGCGGCATGCCGGTCAGGTGCGCGCCCACCACCGCCACACGCACGGTGTCGGCGGGCGGGGTCGCCACGTCCATGCCGGCCGGCAGCGGTGCGCCGGTGGCACCAAGCGGCAGGCCGCGCTGCGCTTGCCACAGGCGGCCAAACTGCGCCAGCGCGCGGTCCTGCCAGGCCAGGCCGATCAGCGTAATGCCCGACGGCAGGCCGTCGGCGCGCATGCCGGCCGGCACCGCCAGCGCCGACAAGTCAGCCAGGTTGGCAAAGTTGGTATAGACACCCAGCCGCGAATTCAGCGTGACCGGGTCGGCCTGAAGCTGCGCGATGGTGTAAATGGACGGCGACGTCGGCACCACCAGCGCGTCAAAGCCCGCCAGCGCCTGATGGATTTGCCGCGTCAGTTCAGCACGGCGGTACTCGGCCTTGAAGGCATCCAGCGCGCTGTAGTTCGCGGCTTGCTCGACGATGCCGCGCACCACGGGGTTGATGACCTCCGGCGTCTGCTTCCACAGGTCTTCCACCGCCGCGAAGCGTTCGGCCACCCACGGCCCTTGATACAGCAGCGCGGCCAGTTCATTGAAGGGCGCGAAGTCTATCGTTTCCACTTCGGCGCCGGTGGCCTTCAAGGCCCGCACGGCGTCGTCGAACACCGTGGCCGCCTGCGCGTCGCCGAAGAATTCCAGCGTGGCGGGAATGGCCAGCTTGGGCGCGCGCGGCCAAGGCAGCGACGCGCCCGCCGGCATCTGGCGTGAATAGGGATCACGTTCGTCATAGCCGCCCGCCACCTCGGCAACCAGTTCGGCATCGGCCACGGTCAGCGCAAAGATCGACACGCAATCCAGCGTGCGACACGCCGGCACCACGCCCGCCGTGCTGAGCCAACCCTTGGTCGGCTTCAAGCCCACGATGTTGTTGAAGCCCGCCGGCACGCGGCCCGAACCCGCCGTATCCGTGCCCAAGGAGAACGCCGCGATGCCACGCGCCACCACCGACGCGGAACCCGAGCTGGAACCGCCACTGACATAGTCGGCGTTGAAGGTGTTGGCCACCGCGCCGTGCGGCGAGCGCGTGCCCACCAGGCCGGTGGCGAACTGGTCCAGATTGGTCTTGCCGATCAGGATGGCGCCCGCGGCGCGCAGGCGCTGCACCACGGTCGCGTCCTCGCCCGGCGTGTAGGCGAACTCGGGGCAGGCGGCGGTGGTGGGCCAGCCGGCCGCGTCGATGTTGTCCTTGATGGCGAAGGGCACGCCATACAGCGGCAGGCGCGTCATGTCGCCGCCAGCGGCGGCCAGCATCAAACGCAGCCCGTCCAGTTGTTCATCCAGCGTGGCGCGGTCCACCCGGCATATCCAGGCATTGTCCGCCGGCCCGTCTTGCGGCGCGGCGTAGTCGGCCAATAGCGTTTCGGGCTGCGCCCCGCCTTCGCGATAGGCGGCTTGCCATTGCGCGATGGTCCAACCGATGGGGCTCGTCTGCGTTGCTGCGGCGTTCATGCTGGAATCCTTTCTTGTATACAAGTACGGATTCCCAAGCAATCGGCGTGCCATGTTTGGCGGCTGTGCGGCTTTCCCTCTGGCGCCGCATGCCGATGCCGTCAAACACGCGCGGCGAACGGCTCCACACCAGCCGCGCCCGCACCGCAAGCGGGCAGGACGCGCACCTGTTTTGTGCATGGCGCACGGTTTTGACCCGGCCAGGCCAAGCGCACAAGCGCCAACCGCATTCGCGTAAACACCCCCTCTTCATACAGCGACGCACCTCGTCCGCCGCACTTGGCATGCCTTTTGCTTTGAGGTCCTTGAAGTCCTTGTCGTCGACTGTTTTCCGAGATCGTTCCTGCCGGCCAACCCGGCACATTCCAAATCAGGAGTCACCATGAAACGCAGACTAGCCCTTAAGCAACTGACCGCCGTGAGCCTGTTGGCCATGTCCGGCTGGATGCCGCAGGTATTCGCCGCCGAAGACACCATCAAGGTCGGCATCCTGCATTCCTTGTCGGGCACCATGGCCATCTCGGAGACGTCGCTGAAAGACGTTGCGCTGATGACCATCGACGAAATCAACGCCAATGGCGGCGTGATGGGCAAGAAGCTGGAAGCCGTGGTGGTGGACCCGGCATCGAACTGGCCGCTGTTTGCCGAGAAGTCGCGCCAACTGCTGTCGCAAGACAAGGTGGCGGTGGTGTTCGGCTGCTGGACCTCGGTGTCGCGCAAGTCGGTGCTGCCGGTCTTCAAGGAACTGAACGGCCTGCTCTTCTACCCCGTGCAATACGAAGGCGAAGAGCTTGAGAAGAATGTGTTCTACACCGGCGCCGCGCCCAACCAGCAAGCAATCCCGGCCGTGGAATACCTGATGAGCGAAGACGGCGGCGGCGCCAAGCGCTTCGTGCTGCTGGGCACCGATTACGTCTACCCGCGCACCACCAACAAGATCCTGCGCGCCTTCCTGCATTCCAAGGGCGTGAAGGACAGCGACATCGACGAGGTCTACACGCCGTTTGGCCATTCCGACTACCAGACCATCGTCGCCAACATCAAGAAGTTCGCCACCGGCGGCAAGACGGCCGTCATCTCGACCATCAACGGCGATTCGAACGTGCCCTTCTACAAGGAACTGGGCAACGCCGGCCTGAAGGCCACCGACGTGCCGGTCGTGGCGTTCTCGGTGGGTGAAGAAGAACTGCGCGGCGTGGACACCAAGCCGCTGGTCGGCCACCTGGCGGCATGGAACTACTTTGAATCGATCAAGAACCCGGTCAACGCGGAATTCATCAAGAAGTGGAAGGCCTACGCCAAGGCCAAGAACCTGCCCAACGCCAACACGGTCGTGACCAACGACCCGATGGAAGCCACCTACATCGGCATCCACATGTGGAAGCAGGCCGTGGAACAAGCCAAGACCACCGACGTGGACAAGGTGATTGCAGCCATGGGCGGCCAGAAGTTCAACGCGCCGGACGGCTACACCATCGAAATGGACAAGAGCAACCACCACCTGCACAAGCCGGTCTACATCGGTGAGATCAAGGCGGACGGCCAGTTCAACGTGGTGTGGAAGAGCAAGGGCCCGATCCGTGCCCAACCCTGGAGCCCGTACATCCCGGGTAATGAAAGCAAGCAAGGCCTCTAAGCGGAGCTAGCATGCACATCGCGGCAATCGCCCATTTCTTGCGTCGTTCAATCCTTGCGTGGCTGCTGGCCATGCCGCTCCTGGCCGCGCCCGCGGCCGCGGCTGGCGTGGACCCCGCCCTGCTTGCGCCGCTGGCCGGCGACGACACCGACGCCAAGCTGCAAGCGATTGCCGCGTTGGGCCAACACCCTGACCCGCTCGCGGCGGCGGTCTTGCAGGCGCTGGGCAATGACCAGCTCTATGCAACGGCCGACGGCCGCGTGCTGATCGGGCAGGACGACACACGCGCCACCGACCCCGTCACGGGCGCGGCCGTGGACCTGCCCGCCGACAGCGGCACCGTCAGCATCAACAACCGCCTGCGCCGCGCCATCCAGGCCGCGCTGGCGGGTTCGCGCTTGTTCTCGGACCAGCCCGAAGAACGCCTGGCCGCCGCGCGTCGGCTGCAACAGACGGGCGACCCGGCGCGCCTGCCCATGCTTGAAAAAGCACTGGCCTCTGAAAAGAACGAAGCCGTGCGCGAAGCGCTGTTGATCGCGCAGGCCAACCTGGAACTGAAAAGCACCGACCCCGCCAAGCGCCTGCATGCCGTGGAGGTGCTGGGCGAAACACGCAACGCCGCCTTCCGCCCTGTGCTGGACTCGCTGACGCAGCAGCGCGACGGCGTCTACACGGAACCCGATGCGCGCGTGCGCGACGCGGCGGCCACGGCGCTCAAGCAGATCGACCGCCATCTGGCCACCATCGAATGGGCGGGCAACCTCTTTTATGGCATCAGCCTGGGCAGCGTGCTGCTGCTCGCCGCGCTGGGCCTGGCCATTACCTTCGGCCTGATGGGCGTCATCAACATGGCGCATGGCGAGCTGCTGATGATTGGCGCCTACGTGACCTATGTGGTGCAGACGCTGTTCCGCGCCTGGCTGCCGGGCTGGCTGGACTGGTATGTGGTGGCCGCGTTGCCGCTGGCCTTCGTGGTGACGGCGCTGGTGGGCATGGCGCTGGAACGCACCGTGATCCGCTGGCTGTACGGGCGCCCCCTGGAAACGCTGCTGGCCACCTGGGGCATCAGCCTGATGCTGATGCAAGGCGTGCGCACGCTGTTCGGCGCGCAGAACGTGGAAGTGGGCAACCCCAGCTGGATGTCCGGCGGCATCAACGTGCTGGGTGGGCTGGTGCTGACCTATAACCGCATCGTCATCATCGGCTTTGCTTTCTTCGTGGTGTTCCTGGTGTGGGTGCTGCTGAACCACACGCGGCTGGGCCTGTTCGTGCGCGCCATTACGCAGAACCGGCGCATGGCCGATTGCGTGGGCGTGCCCACCGGGCGCGTCGACATGCTGGCCTTTGGCCTGGGCTCCGGCATCGCGGGGCTGGCGGGCGTGGCGCTGTCGCAGCTGGGCAACGTGGGGCCGGACCTGGGTCGTGGCTACATCGTGGATTCCTTCATGGTGGTGGTGCTGGGCGGCGTGGGCCAGTTGGCCGGCACCGTCATTGCCGCGATGGGCCTGGGCGGCGTGAACAAATTCCTGGAGCCTTATGCGGGCGCCGTCATGGCCAAGATCACCATCCTGGTGTTGATTGTGCTGTTTGTCCAAAAACGGCCGCAAGGCCTGTTCGCCCCCCGCGGCCGGAGCGTTGAATGAAACAGACCGCGCTGACCGATCTGAGCTTGCTGACCCGTCGCCCACTTTTTTCGGGCCGCGCCTGGACGGCCATGGCCGTGGCGGCCGCGCTGCTGGCGCTGCTGCCGCTGCTGAATCTGGTGTTTCCGCCGGGCCACGCGTTGCATGTGTCGGCCCACGCCGTGGCGCTGCTGGGCAAGTTCATGTGCTACGCCATGGCCGCGCTGGCCTTGGACCTGGTGTGGGGCTATGCGGGCATCCTGTCGCTGGGCCATGGCCTGTTCTTTGCGCTGGGCGGCTACGCGCACGGCATGTACCTGATGCGCGCCATTGGCCGCGACGGCGTCTACCAAAGCAACCTGCCCGACTTCATGGTGTTCCTGGACTGGAAGGACTACCCCTGGTACTGGGCGTTCACCGAACACTTCTGGTACGCCATGCTGCTGGTGATGCTGGTGCCGGGCGTGCTGGCCTTTGTGTTCGGCTACTTTGCCTTCCGCTCGCGCATCAAGGGCGTGTACTTTTCAATCATCACGCAGGCGCTGACGTTCGCCGCCATGCTGCTGTTCTTCCGCAACGACACGGGCTTTGGCGGCAACAACGGCTTTACCGATTTCAAGCGCATCCTGGGCTTTGACATCACCGCGCCGGGCACGCGCGCCACCTTGTACTGGATCACGCTGGCCGCCTTGGCCGGCGCCCTGATCCTGGCGCGCATCGTCACGCAATCCAAGCTGGGCCGCGTGCTGACCGCCGTGCGCGATGCCGAAAGCCGGCTGCGCTTCATCGGTTACGACCCCTTGGGTTTCAAGCTGTTCGTGTGGACCTTGTCGGCCGTGCTGTGCGGCATCGCGGGCGCTTTGTACGTGCCGCAGGTGGGCATCATCAACCCCAGCGAAATGTCGACCGAGACCTCGATTGAAATGGTGATCTGGGTGGCCACCGGCGGGCGCGGCACGCTGATCGGCCCCATCATAGGCGCGGGCGCGGTCAATGGCCTGAAGACCTGGTTCACCAGCGTGCTGCCCGAATTCTGGTTGTATGCACTGGGCTTGATCTTCGTGCTGGTGACGCTGTTCCTGCCCACCGGCATCGTGGGCCTGGCCCGCCGCATCACGGCACGCTTGCAGGAGAAGAAGGCATGACCAGCACGCATACCGAACTGGCCGCGCTGGACGGCGGCCCCAGCGGCGACGCCGGCTACGGCCGCGTCAGCCCCAAGGGCCTGGACACCAGCCACGGCGCCATCCTGTACCTGGAAGGCATTACCGTCAGCTTCGACGGCTTCAAGGCGCTGAACGACCTGACGCTGGACATCGGCGTGGGCGAACTGCGTTGCATCATCGGCCCCAACGGCGCGGGCAAGACCACGATGATGGACGTCATCACCGGCAAGACGCGACCCACGGCGGGCACCGCGTTCTTTGGCCAGAGCATCGACCTGACGACCCTGAACGAAGCGCAGATTGCGCACGCGGGCATCGGCCGCAAGTTCCAGCGGCCCACTGTGTTCGAGCAGCACAGCGTGTTTGAAAACCTGGAGCTGGCGATGAAGACGGACAAGCGCGTGCGGCCCACGCTGTTCTCGCGCTTGACCGGCGAACAGGCCGACAAGATCGGCGAAACGCTGGACCTGATCCGCCTGCGCCCCGAAGTGCAACGCCCTGCCGGCCTGCTGTCGCATGGTCAGAAGCAGTGGCTGGAAATCGGCATGCTGTTGATGCAGGAGCCGCAGTTGCTGCTGCTGGACGAACCGGTTGCCGGCATGACCGACGCCGAAACCGAACGCACCGGCGAGCTGCTGAACGAACTGCGCGGCCGCCATTCCTTGATGGTGGTGGAACACGACATGGACTTCGTCAACCAGATCGCGGGCGACGGCAAGGTGACGGTGCTGCACGAAGGCTCGGTGCTGGCCGAAGGGCCCATGAGCAAGGTGCAGGCTGACCCGCGCGTGATCGAAGTCTACCTGGGGCGCTAAAGATGCTGGACGTAAGCACAATCAACCAATACTACGGCGGCAGCCACACGCTGCGCGGCGTGTCGCTGTCGGTGCGCCAGGGCGAATGCCTGGCGCTGCTGGGCCGCAACGGCGTGGGCAAGACCACGTTGCTGAAATGCGTGATGGGCGTGTTGCCCGTGGCCAGCGGCAACATCGCGTTCGACGGCGCCGACATCACGCGCCTGGCGCCGCACCAGCGCGCCGCGCGCGGCATGGCCTATGTGCCGCAAGGCCGCGACATCTTCGCGCGGCTGACGGTGGAAGAGAACATCCTGATGGGCATGGCGACGAAGCCCGCCGCGCGCGCGCGCCGCATCAAGGAAGAGGTCTTTGAACTGTTTCCCGTGCTGAAGAGCATGCTGTCGCGGCGCGGCGGCGACTTGTCCGGCGGACAGCAGCAACAGCTTGCGATTGCGCGCGCGCTGGTGGCCGAGCCCAAGCTCATCATCCTGGACGAGCCCACCGAAGGCATTCAGCCGTCCATCATCAAGGACATCGCGCGCGTGATCCACATGCTGCGCGAACGCGGCGACATCGCCATCCTGCTATGCGAGCAGTACTTCGATTTCGCGCGCGAACTGGCGGACCAGTTCGTCGTGCTGTCGCGCGGGGAAGTGGTGGCCAGCGGCGACCGCAGCGCCATCGATGGCGAGGACGTGCGCAGGCACTTGTCGGTATAGCCATGGGCTAGCGTCGAAAGCCGTGGCGCGGGCGCCTTCAGATTTCCTTGATGTTGTGCACGCATGGGAAAACTGCTCCGATATAATTCCGCTCCATGTGCTTCGCTACTTTCCTGACCCGCCCCAACCTGTGGATCGCGCTTGCCGCGATCCTGTGGGCGTCGTTGGCGCCGTCGCTAGCGCATGCCTTGAGCCTGTCGCCCGACGGCCATCACTTCCATCGCATCAGCGTGGAATACTGCGTCAGCGAAGGCGAAGCCAGCGGTACGCTGACGCTGGAAGTGCCGCACAACGACTCGCATAACGACCTCGATAGCCCGCACGGCAGCAAGGCCGACGACGCCCATGGCGATCATCATTGCCCGCTGTGCCGCAACCCCCATGCCGACGTGAGCATCCTGCCCACGGCCGTGCCGGTGGTGCCCGCCCCCGTGGGCCGCGCCATCACCTACCCGCCGCTGTTCTTCCTGGCGGAAAACTCCCTTCATGCCTGGAGCGCGGTTCAGCCGCGCGCACCGCCCGCAAACTGAGCGGGCCTCGGTTGTCTGCCGCCTTGGATTTCTGCTGCGTAGTTTGTCCGCAGCGTGATCGTGGCAGCGCCGTGCGCCCCGCTTACGTCTTCCCCTGACACGCATGACTAGCGGCTTTCTCCGCCAGGCTTAGCGCCGTCGACATCAGACCCTCGCGACGCGTCGCGCCCCGCTTGTGACCAGGCGGCGCGCTGGATGCGCTCGCCCGTTTGCTTGCTTGCCGACCTCCGACATGAAACACACGACTCTTTACTCCTTGCTGCTGAGCGCCATCGCCGGCGGCCCCGCCCTGGCCCTGGCGGCCGAACCCGCCGTGAAGACCCTGGCGCCCACCACCGTCTACGGCGCGGCCCACGCCGCACCCGCGCCCAATGGCGTGATCGACCTGGACGCCCACGACAGCACCGGCAGCCGCCTGGGCTTGACACTGCGCGAAACGCCGGCCAGCGTCACCGTGATCTCGCGCGAGCAGATCGAGGCGCGCGGCTCCTTGAACACGCAAGAAATCGCGCGCGGCATTCCCGGCGTGAACAACGCCTCGCCACCGGGCAATGCCGGCGCGATCAGCTATCGCGGCTTTTCGGGTGGCCAGGTGTCGCAATTGTTCAACGGCATTTCCGTGCAGTACGACGCCATTGCCGGACGCCCCGTCGATAGCTGGATCTACGACCGCGTCGAAGCCATCGGCGGCCCCGCCACCTTTCTGTTTGGCGCGGGCGCGGTGGGCGGCGCCATCAATTACGTGACCAAGCTGCCCGAGCGCGACACCTTCTACGACGCCCAGTTCCGGCTGGGTTCGTTCAACAGCCAGCAGTATTCCATCGGCCTGAACCAGCAGTTGGCGGGCGATGCAGGCGGCCAAGGCCACTACCTGCGTATCGACGCCAACACCGGTTCCAGCCACGGCTGGGTCGACGGCAACCATAGCCGCGCCACTCAGGTGGCCGCGTCCTTGCTGTCGGACCTGGGCGCCGATGTGACCCAGACCTTCGCCTTTGAGTTCCAGCGCGAACAGGTGGACCGCCCCTACTGGGGCACGCCGCTGAAGACCAACGCCAACGGCGTGGTGCAGGGCGCGGGCCACATCATGGATGGCACGCGCTTCAAGAATTACAACGTGAATGACGGCCTGTACGAGCAGTCGGTGCTGTGGGCGCGTTCCGTGACCGAATGGCGCGCGGGGACGAACCTGACGTTGAAGAACACGCTGTACCACTACCGCGCCGACCGCGATTTCCGCAACCTGGAAAACTATCGTTTCAACGCCGACAACAGCCTGGTGATGCGTTCGGGCGCGCTGCTGCAACGGCACGAACAGCGCTTGGTGGGCAACCGCATTGAAGGGCTGTACCACTCATCCATCGCGGGCCTGCGCAGCGATTGGTCGTTTGGCGCCGACATCAGCCAGAACAAGGTCACGCGCTTTCCCACCAGCCTGTCCGGCACCGTGGACGCCGTGGACCCCTACGATTTTTCGGCGGGCGATTTCTACGACATTCCCGGCATGACGCGCGGCCACAAACCCGACCGCGAGAACCGCATCCGCACCTTTGCGCTGACGCTGGAAAACCGCACGCAAGTGCTGCCCGGCGTGGCGATTGTGTCGGCACTGCGCAAGGACTTCATCGACCTGGACCTGACCAACCGCCGCGCCGTCACCGCCACGTCACCCGCCAGCGCGCAGCGTAGCTATACGCCCTTGACCGGGCGCCTGGGCGTGAACTGGGAGATCAGCCCGGAAGCGTCGCTGTACGCGCAGTACGCCACCGCGGCCGATCCCCCGTCGGGCCTGATGGCCACGGCGTCCTTCGCCGACGTGCTGAACAACGACAAGCTCACCACCGGCACGCAGGCCGAAGTCGGCGGCAAGTTCAACTTCTGGGATGGGCGCGGCGCGGCCACCGTGTCGGTCTACGAGATCAAGCGCAAGAACCTGGCAACGTCCGACCCCAACAACCCCGGCGTCAGCGTGCCGGTGGGTGCGCAGTCCGCGCGCGGGGTGGAGTTGGCGGGTGGTTTGCAACTGACGTCGAAGCTGTCGCTGCAAGGCAACGTGGCGTTTGTGGACCCCAAGTACGACGACTTCACGCAGTCGGTAGGCGGTGTATCGGTATCGCGCAACGGCAAGGTGCCGACCAACACGCCGCGCCGCCTGGCCAACGTGTGGGTGGACTATGCCTTCGTGCCGGACTGGAACGCCAGCGTGGCGGCGCGCTACGTGGGCCGCGCGTATGCGGACGCGGCCAACACGGTATGGGCGCCGTCCTACACCGTGTTTGACGCGGCGCTGTCGCATCGGATCAACCGCAACGTGGACGCGACCTTCCGCGTGCGCAACCTGACCGACAAGGTTTACGCCGCGAACGCCAGCCCCACGATGTATTACCTGGGCGCGCCGCGTTCGGTGGAACTGAGCTTGCAAATGCGGTTCTGACGAACGCGTTTAAGGGGAATGCCATGAGCGCCACTTCTACACGCCAAGCCGCAAGTAAGCCCGCCCGCCGCGCCGGGCCGCCGCTGTCTTCCCGCCTCAAGCGATGGCTCTACCTGACCCATCGCTGGGCCGGCATCGTGCTGTGCCTGTTCTTTGCCATGTGGTTTATTTCCGGCGTGGTGATGATGTACGTGGGCTACCCCAAGCTGACGCCGCAGGAACGGCTGACGCACCTGGCGCCGCTGGATGCGGCCACCATCGCCATCACGCCCGCCCAGGCGCTGGCGGCGGCGGGCGCCCGCGACACCCCGGGCCTGAGCCTGGCCGCCACGCGCGCCGGCGCGCCGGTCTATCTGGTACCGGGCGCCCCACGCACAGCGCCCAAGGTGGTGGATGCCGCCAGCGGCGCGCTGCTGCCACCCGCCGATGCCGCCGTGGCGCAGGCGTCGGCGCTGGCGTGGTTCGGCGGCCAATACGCCGCGCGCCATCAAGAGACGGTGGATGAAGACGTCTACACCCACTCCGGGTCGCTGGACGTGCACCGGCCGCTGCACCGCATCGACATGGACGACCCGGCGCGCACCCGGCTGTACGTCTCGTCGGCCACCGGCGCGGTGGTGTTGGACGCCACGCGCAACGAACGCGCCTGGAACTACGCGGGCGCGTGGATCCATTGGCTGTATCCGCTGCGCGGCAATGCGCTGGACCGCTGGTGGCACGACGTGGTGGTGTGGCTGTCGGTGGCCGGCGTGGTGCTGGCGCTAACGGGCACCGTCGTGGGCATCCTGCGCTGGCGCTTTTCGCGCCCTTACGCCACGGGCAGCCGTTCGCCCTACCGCGAAAGCATGATGCGATGGCATCACATCAGCGGCCTGCTGTTTGCCGCCATCACCATTACCTGGATCTTCAGTGGCCTGATGTCGATGAACCCGTGGAAGCTTTTCACCAGCACGGCCGCGCCGCTTGCAGCCAATGCCTACGCCGGCCCCCCGGCCGACGCGCCGCTGTCCACGCCGCGTGACCTGATCGCCGCCCTGCCCAGCGCCCCGCGCGAATTGGTGTGGACGCGCGCGGCCGGCCAGGAGGTGGCCCTGACGCGCAGCACCGCAGGCGCGCCGCGCGTGCTGTCTGCGACCGACGCCGTACCCACTACGTTCGCCGAAAGCGACTTGCGCGAGGCCGCCACGCGCCTGCTGCCGGGCGCCACGGTGCGGGACGTTCAGGTGCTGACCCAGTACGACTTCTATTACTACGCACGCGACGCCCACGCCATGCTGGGCCATGTGGAAAAGCCGCTGCCCATCTGGCGCGTGATCTACGACAACCGGCAAGCCACCTGGGTCTACCTGGACCCGGCCACCAGCCAGATCGTGGGCCGGCAAGACCGCAGCAACCGTGTCAGCCGCTGGCTGTTCGCCTTTCTGCACAGCTGGGACTGGACCGGTCTGTTGTCGCGCCGGCCCTTGTGGGACCTCTTGTTGATCGTCCTGAGCCTGGGCGGCGCGGCGTTGAGCCTGACGGGGGTTGTGGTTGGATGGCGCCGGCTGGGCAAAAAGTTGGGAGGCAGATGAAGGCGCGGCCGCATCAACCAAAGGGATGACGAGTGTGGACGATAGCGAAGGCGAAGGACGCTAGCAAAGCGCGTGTCCAGAAGTAAAAGCCCAAATTCAGCCGCATTTTGTAAGCGGACTGACGGCTAGGCCCACTACCATCGCGGCTATTGATTATTACGCTGCGATGACTTGTCATGAATGCCCTGGATATCCTGAACCACGCCCTGTTTCAGTCGATCAACGCCGACCCGGCTACCGCCACCTGGCAGATCCAGGCCGCCTTGCTGCTGGCCAATCGCTTGATCCTGCTGGTGCCGGGCGCGCTGGTGGCGATGTGGCTGTGGGGCGGGCAGGCGCAACGCAGCCTGGCCCTGAAAGTGCTGACCAGCATTGGCGCGGCGTTGTTCATCAGCTACCTGTGCGGTGCGCTGTGGCCGCAGCCGCGTCCCTTTGTGCTGGGCCTGGGCCACGCGTTTTTCCCGCACAAGGCCACTTCTTCATTCCCCAGCAACCACACCATCATCATCGCCACGTTTGCGTTCGCGCTGATCTTTGACCGGCGTTGGGCCGGCTGGGGTTGGGCGGCGCTGCTGGCCGCCATGGTCGTGGGCACGTCGCGCGTGTACCTGGGCGTGCACTTTCCGCTGGACATCGCGGGCGGCCTGATCCTGGCGCCCGTCGCGGCAGCGGCCACCGCGGCGGTGTGGAACCGCGTTGGCGCGCCGCTGACGCTGGCCGCGCAAGCCATCTACCGCAAGCTGCTGGCCTTGCCAATCGCGCGCGGCTGGATCCGCGCGTAACGGGCTCAGTTGATCGCCACGTTCGCGTCCTTCACCAGCTTGGCGTAATTCGCGGTATCCGTGCCGATGCGGGCGCGCATCTGCTCAGGTGTGTCGCCGATAGGCACCGCGCCAATCTCGGCCATGCGGCGCGAGAAATCGGGCGACTTGATGATCTTCACCATCTCGGCGTTCAGCCGCGTCACCACGTCCTTGGGCACGGCGGCCGGCGCCAACACGCCGAACCAGGTGCCCATGTTGAAGGGCTTCAGGCCGGCCTCTTCCATCGTCGGCACATTCGGCAGCGCCTCTGAACGCTTATTGGTGGTAACCGCCAGCGCCCGCAGCTTGCCGCTTTGTATGTGCGGCAAGACGGGCGTGATGGTGTCGAACGACATATCGATCTGCCCACCCAGCAGGTCCGTCGTCAAGGGCCCGCTGCCCTTGTACGGCACATGCAGCAGCTTGACGTGGCCTTCTTGCTCAAACTGCGCGCCAATCAAATGCTGGCCGGTGCCCATGCCGTTGGACCCGAAGGTCAGCTTGCCGGGCGCGGCCTGCGCCAGTTTCAACAAGCCTTGCACGTTGGTCGCGTCCAGCTTGGGGTTGACCACCAGCACGTTGGGCACCAGCGCCACGGTGGTGACGGGCGCGAAGTCCTTCTGGAAGTCGTAATGCAGGCTCTTGTAGACGCTGGTGGCGATGGTGTGATGCACCGCACCCATCAACAAGGTGTAGCCGTCGGGCGCGGCCTTGGCCACATAGTCCGCGCCCAGGGTCGAGCCCGCGCCGGGTTTGTTTTCCACCACCACGGGCTGGCCCAGGCTTTTGCTGAGCTCCTGGCCCAGCGCGCGCGCCAGCACGTCGGTGGTGCCCCCCGCCGGAAACGGCACGACCAGGCTGATGGGCTTGGCGGGGTAAGTCTGTGCAACGGCCATGCCGCCTGCCAGCGGCAGGCTGAACAGGCAGGCGAACGCCAACGCGCGTGCGCGGGAGTTTTGCTTGGACATGCTTGTCTCCTTGGATTACGAATGAACTTCGCTTCTTGTTGTATTGCCGGCCAGGCGCCCTCCAGCGCTATGCCGCTTTCACTGCCTTGCCCTGCGCCAGACGCGCGCACACCGCGGCCGTGACATCTTCGGTGGTGGCGTTGCCGCCCAGGTCGCGCGTGTGCAGCGCGGGCGTGCCGGTGACTTGTTCTATGGCTTGCATCAAGCGTGCCGCCGCATCGGTTTCGCCCAAATGCTCAAGCAGCATCACCACCGACCAGAACGTGCCGACCGGATTCGCCAGGCCCTGGCCCATGATGTCGAACGCCGACCCGTGGATGGGTTCGAACATGGACGGGTAACGGCGTTCGGGGTCGATGTTGCCGGTGGGTGCAATGCCCAGGCTGCCGGCCAGGGCCGCGGCCAGGTCGCTGAGGATGTCGGCATGCAAGTTGGTGGCAACGATGGTGTCCAGCGACGCGGGCCGGTTGACCATGCGTGCGGTGGCGGCATCCACCAATTCCTTGTCCCAGCTCACGTCCGGAAATTCACGGCTGACTTGCAGCGCGATCTCGTCCCACATCACCATGGCATGGCGCTGCGCGTTGGACTTGGTGACCACGGTAAGCAGCTTGCGCGGCCGAGATTGCGCCAGCTTGAAGGCAAAGCGCAGGATGCGTTCGACCCCGGCGCGCGTCATGATCGATACGTCGGTGGCGGCTTCGATGGGATGGCCCTGGTGCACGCGTCCGCCCACGCCGGAGTATTCGCCCTCGGAGTTTTCGCGCACGATGACCCAGTTCAGTTGCTCGGGCGTGCAGCGCTTGAGCGGCGCGTCGATGCCGGGCAGGATGCGCGTGGGGCGCACGTTGGCGTACTGGTCAAAGCCCTGGCAGATCTTCAGGCGCAGGCCCCACAGGGTGATGTGGTCGGCAATGTCGGGGTCGCCCGCCGAGCCGAACAGAATCGCGTCTTTGTCGCGCAGGGCGTCCAGGCCATCGGCCGGCATCATCACGCCGTGCTGCCGGTAGTAGTCGCCGCCCCAGTCGAAATTCTGAAATTCGAAGCGCAGTCCGCCGTCGTCGGCCAGGGCCTGCAAGACGCGCTGGCCGGCCGGAATGACTTCCTTGCCGATGCCGTCGCCGGGAATGGTTGCGATGCGATAGGTCTTCATGGGCCGACAGGCTCCTTGCTGATAAGGGTCTGTCGGCAATTTACCGAGCGCCGCGCGCCGTGCGCGCAGCGCCATTCACAACATCTTCAACTTCAGGTTGAAGATGTTGTACCGGAGATCAGCAACGGCTGACGTTCAGGTTGTTGATCAGGTTGTTGAAGTTCTGGCGCAGGCCATAGGCGTCGTCGACGATGGTGGGACGCATCATCTTGAAGGCGCCCGTGCGCGCGGCGTCTTCCTTGTAGCGGCCGCTTTCCGTGTGCTCCAGCACCTTGCGTCCGGCCGCCAGGAAGGCATTGGCCTGCATCATCGTGCTGGCGCAACCCTTGGGGTTGGCTTCGCGGGTCTTCTTGTCAAAGCCCAGCGCCATCTCGTTGAGCTTGTCCAGGTCTTGCTTGAAGGCGTCCTTCTTGTCGCCCAGGCCGGTGCCGTCAAAAATGCCGGTCGCCTGATTCAGCGTGGACTTGCCGTAATACACCATGCCGGCGCGGTAGTAGGCCACCGTGTCCTTCTTGGCCTTTTCAAACGCTTCCTTGGTGTTGGCGGTGTCTTTCACCGAAATGCCGTGGTAGAAGGCGCTTTCGGCCTTGGCCACTTCGGTCAGCGCGGCCACGTAGGCCGGGCTTTTCTCGCGGGCCAGCGCGCCGTTGTCCGACAGGAAGGTTTTGGCGGCGGCGTAGTTCTGCAGGTCGGTGCTAAGCGGGGCCAGCTTGCCCAGGGCCTGCGCGAAGTCCTTGGCGGCGGCGTCGATCTCGGGAATGGCGGGCTGCATCGCCAAGGCCTTTTCCAGCTTTTCCTTGGTGCGCAACACCATGATGTCGTTGCCGATGACGTAGTCCTTCACGGGCTTCTTGTCGGCCAGCTTGGGCACCATGTATTGCTCGTACTGGTCTAGCGTTTCTTCAAACGACTGGTTGATGCCGTTGGCCGTATCCACGTACTGGTTGTACTTGATGATCTCGGCCTGGGCGGTGCTGGCTTCGGCGGTTTTCGCTTCCGGCTTGGCGTTGTCGTCGCCACACGCGGCGAGCATCAACGTGGCGGCTAAAAGGGCGGACATGCACAAGGGGCGCGACATAAACATCTGTTCTCCGAAAAAGGGAACGCATCATATTCCGACCGCATCGTTAACACGCTACAAAGTCATTCAGAGCTGTCACAAGGGTTTGCCAGATGCGACCTTCTGCTGAAATTCTGGTCGCGTTAGCATGGCCGGCATGACACTCGCCCACGACATCCACCACGAAGCCATACGGCTTGCCTACCGCCCGCCCTACGATTGGGCGGCCATGCTGGGCTTTCTACAACTGCGCGCCATTCCCGGCATTGAGCGGGTGGACGGCGACAGCTATGCGCGCACGATCAGCCTGGATGGCGTGCAGGGCACGATCCGCGTGCGGCCCGCCAGGGGCAACGCGCTGCAAGCCACCGTGCGTGTTGCGCGCGCGGACGCGCTGCCGGCCATCATTGCGCGAATACGGCGGGTGCTGGATCTGGACAGCGACCCGGTGGCATTCGCCGCACGATTCGCGCATGACCCCGTGCTGGCCGCGCTGATCGCCGCGCGCCCCGGGCTGCGCGTGCCGGGCGCGTGGGACGGGTTTGAATTGGCGATGCGCGCCGTGCTGGGCCAGCAGATAACCGTGTCGGCGGCCATCCGGCTGGCGGGCAAGCTGGTGGCCGCGCATGGCGCCTTGCTGGCACAGCCGGAGGACGGGCTGACGCATGTGTTTCCCACGCCCGAGGCGGTGGCGCCCGCCGAGCTGGCCGTGCTGGGCATGCCGCGCAGCCGGGCAGCCACCTTGTCCGCCGTGGCGACCGCAGCGGTGGCGGACCCGAATTTGTTCGAACCCGGCAGCAGCCTGGAAGACGCCATCACGCGGCTGCGCGCCATCCGGGGCATCGGCGAATGGACGGCGCAATACATTGCCTTGCGGCAACTGCGTGAACCCGATGCGTTTCCCAGTGCGGACATCGGCCTGATCCGGGCCTTGGAGAAATTGGAATCGCGCGCCTACACACCCAAGCAACTGCTGGCGCGCGCCGAGTCATGGCGGCCCTGGCGGGCCTATGCCGCGCAGCATTTGTGGTCGGCGGGATGAACGCCCGCCGCGCCGGCCCCTACCAGCGCGCTGGCGTGTCCTGCTGGAAATAGCCGACCAGGAAGTCCACGAAGATACGAACCTTGGCCGATAGATGATGGCGTTCCGGGAACACCGCGTAGATGTCCGCCTGCGGCAGCGCGTAGTCTTCCAGCACGCGCACCAGGCGGCCGCTGCGCAGGTAGCGCGCCAGGTCCCATTCGGCGCGCTGCAAGATGCCCAGGCCGGCCAGGCCCCAGGTCAGCGTCACTTCGCCGTCGTTGCTGCTCAGCGCGCCACGCACCTTCACGGTTTCGCTACGGCGCCCCTTGGTGAACCGCCACAGGCTGTAGGCGTCTTCGTTTTGCCGCAGCACGATGCACTGGTGCCGCGCCAGGTCATGCGGGGTGGTCGGCACGCCGTGCGTCTTCAGGTAGCCGGGAGACGCACACACCAGCCGGCGGTTCGGCGCGATTTTGCGGGCGATCAGGCTTGTGTCGGGCTGGTCGCCAAACCGGATCGCCACATCGAAAGCGTCGCGCACGAAGTCGGCGGGGCTGTCGGTCAACTGTAATTGCAGCGTGACGTCGGGGTATTTCTGCGCGAATTCGGCAATGGCGGGTGCGATGTAGCTGCGGCCGAATCCCAAGGGCGCGTTGACCTTCAGGCGGCCGCGCGGGCTGTCCTGGCGGCTGGCGATAAGCTGATCCAGGTCTTCGATGTCATCCAGGATGCGGCGCGCGCTTTCCAGATAGACCTCGCCTTCGGCGGTGAGGCTCAGGCGGCGGGTGCTGCGGTTGAACAGCCGCACGCCCAGCCGCGCCTCGATCTGCGCCAGCCGTTTACTGACGGCCGCCGGGGTCACGTCCAACTGCCGGGCGGCGGCGGACATGCCGCCCGCGCGCGCCAGCTCAACCACCAATTGCAGTTCGCTGGAGTGCCCCATGGCTAGCGGCCGGGGCGCTTAGTCGCGGAAGTTCTCGAACTGCAGGGGCAAGTCCACGTCGGTCTTTTTCAACAGCGCGATGGCGGCTTGCAGGTCGTCGCGCTTCTTGCCGCTGATGCGCAGCTTGTCGCCATTGATCTGCGATTCCACCTTGAGCTTGGCGTTCTTGATGGCGGCGATCAGCTTCTTGGCCACGGGCTGTTCAATGCCCTGCTTGATGGTGACCTTCTGGCGCGCGCCGCCCAGGTTTTCCAGCGGGTCGGCCACGTCCAGGCAGCGCACGTCGATGCCGCGCGCCGACAGGCGGCCGCGCAAGATGTCGAGCATCTGCTTGAGTTGAAACGCGCTGGAGGCAACCTGAGTCACGACGAAGCCTTCCAGTTCGAACTTGGCCTCGGTGCCCTTGAAGTCGAAACGGGTGGCGAGTTCGCGGTTGGCTTGGTCGATGGCGTTGGTAAGTTCGTGTTTGTCGACTTCGGAGACGACGTCAAAAGTAGGCATGACACGGGTCCTGTTGGTGATGAGTGAAATTAGGCCGCCTATTTTACCGGCCCTGGTCCGGGCTTCACATCGTCAACACCAGCAGCCGGTCCGGTTGCAGCGGATGCGGGATCACCTGCGCGTCGATGCCGAAGGCCAGATACAGGTTAGCGGCGGTCAACACGTCCCCCGGCGCGCCCTGGGCAATATCTCGGCCACCGCTAAGCAGCAGCAGGCGGTCGCACCAGCGCGCGGCCAGATTCATGTCGTGCAGGATCACCAGTACGCCCGTATTGCCGGCGTGCGCCAGTTCCCAGGCGCGGCGCAGCAGGTCGGTTTGATGCTTGGGGTCCAGGCTGGCGGTGGGTTCGTCCAGCAGCAGGTAGCGCGCTTCACCGGGCGCGCGCGCGGCGTGGCATTGCACCAGCACGCGCGCGAACTGCACGCGCTGCTGTTCGCCGCCAGACAGTTCGGGATAGCGGCGGCCGCCCAGGTGGGCCGCGTCGGCCAGGTCCAGCGCCTGGGAGACCAGCGCTTCGACCTGCGCAGGCGCCAGTTCGGGAAAAGGGTAAGCGCCCATGGCGACCACTTCACGCACGTCCAGGTCGAAGGTCAGGCCCGGCTTTTGCGGCAGCACGGCGCGGCGTCGTGCTTGCCGCGCCAAGGCCATGCCGGCAAGCGCGGCGCCGTCCAGGCTCAACTGGCCGGCATCGGCCGACAACTCGGCCGCCAGCGCCCCCAGCAGCGTGGACTTGCCCGCGCCGTTGGCCCCCAGCAAGCCCAGGACTTCACCGGGGCGTATCGCCAGCGAAACATCGGTCAGGATGCGCGTGCCGCCGCGTGTAAGCGTCAGTTGGTGTGCGGCCAAAGTCATCCCAGCCTCCGTCCACGCGCCAGCAGCCACAAAAAGAATGGGCCGCCCACCAGCCCCGTGACCAGACCGATCGGCAATTCGGCTGGGACCACAACAGTGCGGGCCATCCAATCGGCCAGCACCAGCGCCAGACCGCCCGCCAGTACCGTGGCGGGCAGCAGCCAGCGGTGATTGGCGCCCAGCGTCATGCGCACCAGATGCGGCACGACCAGCCCTACAAAAACGATGGTGCCGGTGGCCGCTACCAGCGGGCCGACGATCAGCGCGCTGGCCAGCACCAGTTGCGCGCGCACGCGCTTGAGCGCGTAGCCCAGATGCTGGGCCTCGCGCTCGCCCAACAGCAAGGCGTTCATGACGCGCCATTGGCTGATCAGCCAGGCGCTCATCAGCAGCACCCACGGCCCCAGGAACGCCAGCACGTTCCAGTTGGCCCCACCCAGGCTGCCCATGTTCCAGAACGTCAGGTCGCGCAGTTGCGCATCGGTGGCCACGAAGGTGAACAGCCCGATCACGCTGAACGACATCGCGGTGATGGCCACGCCGGCCAGCAGCAGGCCCGCCACGCCCGGCACGCGCCGGCCCACGGCGTACGCGCACATCGTGGCCACCAGGCTGCCAACGAAGGCCGACGGCGCGGTAATCCAGAAGCCGCCCGAAGTCAGCACAATGGCGGCCACCGCGCCCAAGGCCCCGCCCGCGGAAATGCCGATCAGCCCGGGTTCGGCCAAGGGGTTGCGAAACAGCGCCTGCATGGCCGCGCCCGAGATCGCCAGCCCCGCGCCCGCCACCACCGCGAACAGCACGCGTGGCAGTCGGATGTCGATCAACACATTGCGCCACAGGGTGTTGTCCGGCGTGGCTGGCCCCCACAGCAGCGCGGGCAGTTCGCGCAACGGTATCGCCACCGCACCATGGGCGCTGGCGGCCAGCACGGCCAGTACCAACGCCACGGCCAAGAGGGCCAAGGCCCACGGCGCGCTAACGCGCCATGACATTAGCGACCTCTTGCTTGAGCTGGGTCAGCGCCAGGGGCAGGCGCGGCCCCATGCCCAGGATCAGCAGGTCGTCCATGACCACCACCCGACGCTTGGCGGCCGCCTGCGAACCGGCAATACCCGGCTGCGCCAGGAATTTTTCCATGCCGCCGCCGGCGTCCAGCGACGCCTTCGTCACCACGATCAGGTCAGGCGCCAGCGCGCCGATGGCCTCGGCGGACAAGGGCTTGTAGCCTTGCTGGCCGTCCAGCACGTTGACCAGCCCCGCCAGATGCATGACTTCATTGGCGGCGGTGTCGCGGCCCGCGCCCTGCGGCGTGCCGGTGCGGTTCAGCAGCAGCAAGGCACGCGCGCGCGTGGCCGGGATAGCTTCGGCGCGCGCGAGTTCGCGGGTGACCTCGTCCACCATGCGCTCGCCCGCGGGCGCGACGCCCAGCGCCTCGGCCACGGCGCGAATGCGCGCCTTCAACGAATCAACCGAAGGCGCATCCGATACGGTGACCACGCGCACGCCCACGCCGGCCAAGCGCTTCAGCGCGTCCGGCGGCCCCGCCTGTTCCGACGCCAGCACCAGGTCGGGCTTGAGCGACAGCACGCCTTCCACCGGCACGGCGCGGTAATAGCCCACGCGCGGCAGCTTGGTGGCTGCCTCGGGATACAGGCTGGACAGGTCGTCGCCCACCAGCCGGTCGCCCTCACCCAAGCCATAAACGATTTCCGTGACGCTGCCGCCCAGGCTCACCACCCGGCTGGGTTCGGCGGCATGCACGCCCGCCGCAACGACCCAGCCCAACGCAATTGCCAACCATTTTTTCATCAAGCGTCCTTACAGGATCTTCAAAGCGTTCTTAGGTCGTCTTCAAACCGCCAACGGCGCGCCGCACAGGCCCACCATCAATTCGCGCCAGCCCGTCAGTTCGGGCTTGCCGGGCTTGCGCTCGCCGAAGAACTGCACGATCAGGTCGCCCGTGGCGGCATACACCTCAAGCGAGGTCACCCAGCCGTCGGACGTGGGCTTGTTCACCACCCAGGCCGACGCGATGGCGGTGGTGTCCAGATGCAGGTTGAACTTCGGGTCCAGCACGTTGTACCAAGGGCCGGTGCGGCGCAGTTGCTGGACGGGGCCGGTGTGGATCTGGATCATGCCGCGGTTGCCCACGAAGCACATGATGGACAGGCCCGATTCCGCCGCCGACTGCAGCATGCGTTCAACCGATTCCGCCGGCACGGGCTGCGCCAGGTCTTCACCAGCGGCCGCCAACGCCGCCAGGCGCGACACCTTGAACTTGCGCAACAGCGGGAAGAATTCGTGTGTGTCTTTCATGCCGAGCCAGGCCTCGCGCCAGCTTGCCGCGTCGTCGACCTCGTCCGCATCCGTGGCGGGCGCATAGGCTTCGGTGGTGGGCCATTGCGCGTCGCCCGCGAACTTTTCCACCAGCGCGTCGTAGGCGGCGGCATCGGTGGCGTCGGTGCGATAGACCTTGTGCACCGCCACGCCGGCGCCATCGAAGAATTGCAGGCTGTGGCGGCCATCCTGCTCAACCGCCCAAGCGGACTTCCACGCGGTGAAGAACACGCGCAGATCGATATCGGGGCCTAGCACCAGGCCCACCGGGCCATCGGCCTGGATATCCAGATACGCGCCGTGGCGCTCGTGTACGCACCAGTCGTTGCGCGTCAGCGCCATCACTTCGCCCAGCGTGCCCAGTTCGCGAAAGATGGCTTGCGGGGTGCCGTGCAGCGCGGTGGACCTCACACCGCCACAGCCCGCCGCAATCCACTCCGCCTCGGACACGCCCAGCGCCTGCGCCAGGTTGCGGGCGCGCAGGCCCGGTTGCGACGCGGCCAATGTTTCGTTGCGGGCGCGCAGTGCTTCGGCGCGGGTGGTGAAATCTTGATTCGTCATCGTAGGCCTCCAGCCTTGGGTGTTGCTTGCGCTTCAATATGCAAACTGCCGCCGCCCGCGCAAATGCCGGGCGGCGGCGCGAAATCAATACTGGTACGTCAGCGACACGCGCACGCTGCGTCCCGGTTCCGTGTACCAATCCACCGTGCGCGGCAAGGCGAGCGAACCCGCTGTCGGCACGTTGATGGCTTCCCAATACTTCTTGTCGAACAGGTTGAACACGCCTGCCTGCACTTGCAGCCCCTTCACGGCGACAGGCCGCCAATAACCCATCAAGTCCACCACACCATAGCCCGGTGCTTGAAAATCGGCATTGGGCGCGGTGGCCGATGCATCCGGGTATTCGACCTTGTCACGCTTGAGCGCGGTGGTGAGCATGGCGTCCACGCCCCATACGTCGCGGCCGTAGCCCACACCCAGAATGGCCTTCAGCGGCGCCACCGAATTCAGGTATTGCCCGGTGCCTTCATCCTTGCCCACGGCCCACGCCAGCGAGCCCCAGGTGCGCCAACCCGGCGAGAACTTCCAGTGCGCGCTGGCCTCGGCGCCATAGATGCGGACCTTGGCGCGGTTGACGTTGCCCGTGATTCCCAGCGGATATTGCCCCGCCCAGCCCGCCTGCCATTGCGGCGAATTGGGGTCCAACGGTTGATTGCTATCAATGAAGTTCTGATAGCGGTTATCAAAGAACGATACCGCACCGCCCAGCGCGTCAGACCCGATCTTGGCGCCCAGTTCCCAGCCCTTGCTGGTCTCGGGTTTCAAGTACGGATTGCCCACGCGCAGATAGGTGCCGGGGCCGCCGTAGTTGGTGTAAAGCTGGCTGGCGCTGGGCGCCTTGAAGCCGTAGGCGTATTGGGCGTAGACGCTCAGTTCGTCCATCGCCTTCCACGTGGCCAGCAGCTTGGGCGAAAAGCGGCTGCCGCTGTTGGATGGCGGCAGCGCACCCGCGTTGGGATTGCTGTCGTAGCTGTCGGTGGATTGCGGCTTTTGTTCGTAGTGGTCGTAGCGCAGGGCTGGCATGACGGTGTAGCGGCCATCGGCGAAGCTGAACTCGTCTTGCACCCACAGCGCCCATTGGTTGCCCTTGGACTGCGGCACGTCGGCCTGGTTGGTATGCAGCATGTCGCAGGCACGCGGGCCGAACGGCGCGGGCAGGCCCGGGCGGATGGTCGGGCAATTGTCGTAGCCGCTGGAATTCTGCTCGGTCTTGTTGCCGTACCATTCGCCGCCCAGCGTCCACAGTTGCGACACGGACGTGCCGGCAAAGCGCTTGGTCAGTTCGCCGTTCACGCCAAACAGCGTCTGCTGGATGGAGTTGCTGCGCCCGTAGGGGCCGCTGGGAAAGCCGTAGCGGAACGGGTCGCCGGGAATGATGCGGGCGCGCGAATCCACGCTGCGCACACCGTCCAGTGAATTGTCCAGCCGCACGCGCTGCCAGTAGACGATGGCGCTGGCCGTGTCGATCAGGCCGCCCGCGCTGGGCGCCTGGTAGGAATAGTCGAACGACACGCGCTCGCGCTCGGTTTCTTTCTTGGTGCTGTTTTCGCCGTACAGGTAGCTGGTGCCCGCGCCCTGCTCGTACATATTGTCGATGTCGGCGTTGCGCTTGAAGGTTTCGCCCGTCAGGCCGAAGCGGTGGCCGCCTTCCACGCGCTGTTGCAGCTTCAGCAGGAAGCTGCGCTGGTCGTAGTCTTCGGGGCTGGGTTCACTGCGTTGCGGGCCGTAGCCGCCCACGTCGCCCCGGTTGTCCAGCGCGTGGCCATTGCGCACGCCTGCCTGCACCAGCCAGAAGGTATTGCTGTGGATCTGCCCCGCCAGCGCCGCGTTGGCGCCCCAGCTTGAATCGGCGGAATCGTAATCGGTCTTGGCCAGCGCGCCGAAGGTCTTGCCGTCGGTGAGCAGGTCGGACGGGTCCAGCGTGCGCAGGTCGGCAATGCCCGAGATGGCGCCGGAGCCGCCGCCGATGGCGTCCGCGCCGCGCACGATGTCCAGCCGCGACAGGCTGTTGAAGTCCACGGCTTCCAGGCCGCCCTTCACCCCGCGCGCGCCATCGTCCAGCCACGGCAGCCGGATACCGTCCACGCGGGTCAGCACGCGGTCTTGGTCAAGGCCGCGAATGTTGATGCTGTTGGTGGTTCGGTTGAAGCTCACGCCGGCTTCGGCGCGCTTGCCCAGGTCGCTCCAGTTCTTGATCTGCAAGTCGTCCATGCGCTGGCGGTCGGTGCTGGTTTCCCAGGCGGGCGTGGTCAGTGCCCCCTCGCCTACCACCTTGACGGGCGCCAGTTGCGTCACGCCTGCCTGCGGGGCGGCACGCAGCACGAAGACGCCCGCGCTACGTTCCTGCACGGCCAGGCCGCTACCTTCCAGCAAGCGCGCAAAGCCTTCCGCCACGGAGTAGCTGCCTGACAAGCCCGATGTGCGGCGCTGGCCCACCAGCGCGGCATCGAACAACACGGTCACACCCGCGCTGTCGGCAAAGCGCGGCAGCGCCTCGGTCAGTGTGCCCGCCGGAATGCGATAGCTGCGCGCGGCCGCGGTGCTGGTCTGGGTGGTCTGTGCCTGGGCGGCGGCCAGCGGCAGCGTGGCGGCGGACACGGCGGCAAGCGCCAAGGCGGCACGCACGGCGCAAGTCAGGTAAGTGACGCGATGCGCAGCCTGCGCGGGTCGGGAGCCGCTTGCGCGGCCGGCGGGAAGATAAGCCATGGTCGTCCTTTCGATCCAACGGGTATCGGCATTCGTTTGCCTATACAGACCATGACCCGCGTGATTTTGAAATCGGACAGCTTGCGCGCGGGTATTGTGTAACAGAGAATCATTCATGCCATTGATGCGCGCGGCCCGATGGTCACCCAATAGGGCGTGCGGTAGCGCACTTGCACCGGCAGGGTCGCGGGCAAGGCGGCCAGCACGGCGTCGGTGTCATTCAGTTGAAAGGCGCCGGATATCCGCAGATGCGCGACTTCGGGGTCGCAGCGCAGCACGCCTGGGCGATACCGGCCAAGCTCCACGGCGAAGGCATCCAGGCGCATCTGGCTGGCGTGCAGCACGCCGCGCATCCAGTCGTTGGCATGCGGGTCGGCGGGCGATGGGCCGGACACGCCGGCGTCGCTCAGGCTGCCCTGCTGGCCGGCCAACACATTGACGACACGCCCGCCTTGGCTGACGCGAACGCGGCCTTCCTGCACGCTGACCTGGCATTGCACGCCGTCCTCGCGCACACAAAAGCGCGAAGGCGGGGCTTCGATATCACCCAGTCGGGTACGCACGATGAAGGGGCGCGGCGGCGCAAAGGGGGCTGCCACCGACGTGCTTCCCGCATCGCTTGGCGCATTGCTTGGCGCACCCATCACGGCATGGGACACCGCATTGGTCACCGAACCCATTCGCGCATCGGCCGCGCCATCGGCAAGCACATGCACGGCAATTTCGCCGGCGCGCAAACGCAGCAAACGCGTGCTGGCATCGAAGACCACGTCCACCGCGCTGGCGGTATTCAGTTGCAACGTGGACCCGTCGGCCAGCACCACGTTGCGCCGCTCGCCCGCGCCGCTGCGGTAGTCGGCCGTCCAATTGAAAGGGTCCGCGCGCCATGCCGCCCAACCCACCGGCCCCGCCACCATCAGCGCCACCAAGGTCTTCAGGGCCGCGCGGCGCGATGACAGTTCGGGTCGGTTCAAGGTGGCCATGCCCAGCGCCGACGGAATCAGCCCAAAGCGTTCGTTGACCCGTTGCGCGCGCTGCCAGGCATGTTCGTGTTCGGCCCTGCTGGCCCGCCATAGGTCGCAGGCATGTACGTCGGCGTCGGTAGCGCGGCCCGAACTCAAGCGCAGCAGCCAGCGCGCGGCTTCGCGCGCCACATTGCGTTCAACGGCGGGCAACTCGCCGCCCACGCCGTTCAACTCACCGCCATGATGCATTGCTCGAACCCTCGGGCGATATAGCGGTGCACAGTGCGCAGCGACACATTGAGCCGCTGGGCAATTTCGCCATGACTCAGGTCTTCCAATTGCGCCATCAGAAAAGCCTGGCGCGCGGGCAGCGACAGCCCAGCCAGCATTTCGTCAATTTCCTGTAGCGTTTCCAGAATGATCAGGCGCTGCTCGGCCGGCGGCGCGACCTGTTCGGGCATCAGCGCCAAGGCTTCCAGATAGGCGCTTTCGACCGAGCGGCGCCGATGATGATTCAGCAGCAGGCGCTTGGCGATGGTGGTGAGATAGGCGCGCGGTTCACGCAGCGCGTCCAGGTCGTGGCGATGGCGCAGCACGCGCACGAAGGTGTCCTGAGCCAGGTCGGCGGCGTCGAAGGTGTTGCCCAGCTTTGCGCGCAACCAATTTTGCAGCCACCCGTGGTGGCTGCGGTACAGACATTGGACGGTGTCGCCTGAAGCGAGCACAGGGTTCGGCACGACGGGCTCCCAGAACGCTAAAACACAAATAAAAATCAATCTCATTCTAATTGCAAAACCAGGTTTCCGGTCAAGTCCAAGCGAAACACGGCGGCGGGGATATCATGCCGACAGACCGGCCGCACCCCGCGGCCCCTTACCAACCGGGCTGGCTCCATGATCTATAGCGTCTTGAAATTCATCCACGTGATTGCCGTGATCCTGTGGGTGGGCGGCATGCTGTTCGCGCACTGTTTCCTGCGGCCGGCGGCCGCGCAGTTGGAACCCAAGACACGCCTGACGCTGATGGCCTCGGTGCTGCGGCCTTTTCTGAACGCGGTGTTGGTGGCGATTGTGCTGATTCTGCTGACGGGCGCGTGGATGATCGGGCAGGCGGGCAGCCTGGCCGCGCAGACCGGCGGCGACTTTTTCATGCCGCGCAGCTGGACGCTGATGGCCACGGGCGGGCTGGTCATGATGGCCATCTTCGGCCATATCCGCTTTGCGCTGTACAAGCGCCTGGCCTTGGCCGTAGCCGCGTCGGACTGGCCCAAGGGCGCCGAGGCCATGGCTGGCATCCGCCGCTGGGTGGGCGTGAACCTGGTGCTGGGCATCGTCGTTGTGGGCGTGGCGTTCCTGGCCTAACCGTCCATCGGCCATCCATCGGCCAGGCAGCGGCTGGTATCGGAATTCTTTCGTTTGATGCAATACCCCGTACATCCGGGGTAGCCACACTGGGGATGACTCTCGCGGGTCACGTCAACAACGACAAGGGATTCCCCATGATCAAACGTGCATTGCATCTGGCCGCCCTCGGCCTGTTCGCCACCTCGTTCGCCGCCTCGTTCGCCACCCACGCTGCCGACGCCATCGACAACAGCGCGCTGGACAAGCCCGAGTTCCGCAGCCACAAGGCCACTTATGGCGTGGTGTACCGCCTGCCGCAAGAGGTCAACGCGATACTGGACGCCAAGGTCAATGGCGTCTTGAAGCAGGACCTGCTGGCGCTGGGCCTGCAAACCGAGGCCAACACGCCCAACCTGCCGCACGTGACGGTGGTGCACATCCACAGCGCCGACCCCGCCACCCCCGCCCGCATGCTCAAAGCGCTGCCCAAGCCGCCCGCGCCTTTGCAGGTCACGCTGAAAACCTTCTACCCCACCGAAGCCGCCAAGGGCGCGGGGCACCCGTGGTGGCTGGACCTGGGCGTGGTCAAAAGCGGCCAGGGCTTTGAAGACATGATGCGCTACAACACCGTGGCCACCGCCGCGCTGGCGCCCTTGCGCGACGGCCCTCTGCCGCGCGTGACCGGCCCTGTCTACGCCAAGATGAGCGACGCCGGCCGCGCGCTGGTCAAGACCGTGGGCGTGAGCGGCGTCAATGTGATGCAAGACGGCAAAGAACTACGCGCCCACAACCCGCACACCACGCTGGTCTACAGCATGACGCGCTACGACACCCGCATGCAGGACGCCATGAAGCAGGAGTCCGACAAGTTCAACGCGGCCCTGCCCGACGGCATCAACACCACGTTCAAGGACGTTTCCATTGTGGAAATCGGCTTTGCCGGCAACGTCGTGCGCGAGATCTATCGCGTGAGCCTGGAAGACGGCTCGGTGATGGACGTGGCCACGGGCAAGAAGATCGGCGCCTGAACGCCTGCTTGGCCCCGGTGCGGGCCAGGTGGAATTGGGCAAGGAACGGGCTGCCGACTGCTGCCATTCCGTGGCAGCATTACGCCATTCCCGCCACACGCCCTTTCCCCATGTCCCGCACCGAACGACTTCTGGACCTGCTGCAGACCCTGCGTCGCCACCGCCTGCCCGTCAGCGGGCATCGGCTAGCCGCCGAAATGGGCGTCAGCCTGCGCACGCTGTACCGCGACATCGCGACGCTGCAATGCCAGGGCGCGGAGATCGAAGGCGAGCCGGGCGTGGGCTACGTGCTGCGCCCCGGCTTCATGCTGCCGCCGCTGATGTTCAGCACCGAAGAAATCGAGGCGCTGGTGCTGGGCACGCGCTGGGTCGCGGGGCGTTCCGACGAGCGCTTAGGGATGGCGGCGCGCAACGCGCTGGCCAAGATCGGCGCGGTGCTGCCGCAGGAACTGCGCGATGAGCTGGACGCCATTCCGCTCTTGGTGGCGCCCAGCGCCATCGCCGTGGTCGACCAGGTTGACGTGGCGCTGATCCGTCAGGCGATACGCACGGAACACCGCCTGCACATCCGCTACCGCGACGACAAGGGTTCGAACTCCGAGCGCGTGATATGGCCGTTTGCCCTGGGCTTTTTCGACAGCGTGCGCATCGTCATGGCCTGGTGCGAACTGCGGCAGGACTTCCGCCATTTCCGCACCGACCGCATCGCCACGCTGACACCCGGCGAGCGCTATCCCCGCCGCCGCCACGTGCTGCTGAAAGAATGGCGCGCCATTGCGCAGGATTCGCAGAATTGCTGAGGCACGCTACTGCCTTGCTGAGCACGCTACTGCCAAAAACTGACAGCACCCCTGCCTAAGATACGCGCATCCCTCACCCAGGAGCGCGTCATGTCTCACACCATCCCCGCCGACACCAACCTCGTCATCTTCTACGTTGAAAAACCGCAGACCAGCGCGGCGTTCTACAGCGCCCTGCTGCAACGTCCGCCGGTTGAAAGCACCCCCACATTTGCCCTCTTCGTGCTGGACTCCGGCTTGAAGCTGGGCCTGTGGTCGCGCTACACGGTGGAGCCGGCGGCGGCGGGCCGTGGCGGCGCGTCTGAACTGGCGTTCTGCGTGGCGGATGCCGACGCGCTCAACCAGCGCCACCTGGACTGGAGCCTGCGCGGCCTGCCCATTCTGCAAGCGCCCACCAACATGGATTTCGGCCGCACCTTCGTGGCGCTAGACCCTGACGGCCACCGCCTGCGCGTCTTTGCGCCGGCACGCGAACCGGTCACGGTGGCGGAACCCGCCGACACCGTGGCCGCGCATGCCCTCTGATCCGGCAAGGGCCTCCGATCAGCCGCGCTGCTGGCGGGCCTGAAGCACCACGGCTTCGCCGCGCTTCTTGAACAGCACCACATACAGCACGGCCAGGATCAGCAGGAACGGCACCCCGAACACCAGCGTCATCTGGAACACGTTGGTGAAGTAGGTGGTGACCAAAATCGCCAGCATCGCCACCGCGCCCAGCAACGTCAGCACCGGAAAGCCGGGCATGCGGAACGACAGCGCGCCGCCGCCTTCGCGTGCCCAGCGGCGGCGAAAGAAGTAGTGCGTCACGAAGATCATCATCCAGGTGAACAGCGCGCCGAACATCGAGATGGCCATCATCAAGGTGAAGGCCGTGTCGGGGTACATCACCTTCAGCACCACGGCGATGGCGATGCCGCTGGTGGACAGCAGCAGCGCGTTCAGCGGCGTGCCGCTTTTGGTCAGGCGGCCGAACAACGAGGGCGCATGGCCCGCGCGCGACAGGCTGAACATCATGCGCGTGGTGATGTAAAGCTGGCTGTTCATGGCCGACAAGGCCGCCACCAGCACGATGAAGTTGATGACGCCCGCCGCGCCCGGAATGTCCAGCGCCAGCATCACCTTCACGAAGGGGCTGCCTTCCTTGCCGGCTTCGTTCCAGGGCACGATCGCCAATATCAACGCCAAGGTCAGCAGGTAGAACACGACCAGCCGCACGATGGTGGCGCGAAACGCTTTCTTCACGGCGCGCTCGGGGTCTTCGGCCTCGCCTGCGGCCACCGCGATCATCTCGACGCTAAGGTAGCTGAAGATCGAGATCACCACGGCAATCCACATGCCCCACAGCCCATTCGGAAAGAAGCCGCCGTGCGCCGTGTACTGCGCAACGCCGTACTGCGGGTTGCCCCACACCACGTACGCGCCCAGGATGATGAAGGCCACGATGGCGGTGATCTTCACGGTGGAGAACCAGTATTCGATGGTGCCGAACGCCTTGACGCTCATCGCGTTCACCAGGATCAGCGCCCCCGAGAACACGCACACCCATAGCCACCCAGGCACATCCGGGAACCAGAAATGCATGTACTCGGCCACGGCGGTGACCTCGGTGCCCACCGCCAGCACCACGCACGACCAGTACGCATAGCGCACCAGAAAGCCGGCCAAAGGGCCGATGTAGTGCTCGGCATAGGCGCCGAACGACCCCGAGGTGGAATGCGCCACCGTCATTTCCGCCAGGCAGCCCATCAGCAAGAGCGTGATCAGCCCGCCGATGGCGTAGCTGATGATGACGCTGGGCCCGGCAAAACCGATGGCGAATTTGCTGCCCAGAAACAGGCCCGTGCCGATGGCCCCGCCGATGGCGATCATGCTCATCTGGCCCGAGGTCAAGCGCCGCTTGAGCCCCTGTTCGCGTTCGGCGATCTGGCCGAATCCTTGTGGTTTTTGCATTGTCTCCTCCTGCATTGCCCCCTCCTCCCGTGCGCTCTCTTTATGGTGATGCTGCCGGTTCGGCCCCGCAAGATGGGGCCACGCTCTCTGGCGTTCAGGTCACGGCCGAACGTTGCTTGAATTCCGGCTTGTCCCAAGCGCGCGTGTCCAGCACGTCTTTCAGGATGTCCACCGCGTCCCAGACGTCGGCATGGCCGAAGTACAGCGGCGTCAGGCCAAAGCGCAGCACTTCGGGCTCGCGGTAATCGCCGATCAGGCCGCGCGCGATCAGCGCCTGCATGACTTCGTAGCCGTTGGGATGCAGGAAGCTCACGTGGCTGCCGCGTTCGGCATGCGTGCGCGGCGTGACGAGCGTCAGCGGGTGGTCGGCGCAGCGTTCCTCGACCAGCTTGATGAACAGGTCGCCCAGCGCCAGCGACTTGGCACGCACCTGCGCCATGTCGGCAGCTTGCGCCACGTCCAGCCCGCATTCCACCAGCGACAAGGACACGATGGGCTGGGTGCCGCACAGGTAGCGGCGGATGCCGCCGGCCGGCTCGTAGGCCACGGCCATGTCGAACGGCCGCGTGTGGCCCCACCAGCCGGACAGCGGCTGCCAGAAGTCCTTCGTGTGGCGCGGGGCCACCCAGATGAAAGCCGGCGAGCCGGGGCCGCCGTTCAGGTATTTATAGGTGCAGCCCACGGCGAAGTCGGCGTTGGCGCCGTTCAGGTCCACGGGCACCGCACCGGCCGCGTGCGCCAGGTCCCAGATGGTGAGCGCGCCGCGCTCGTGCGCCAGCGCGGTCACCGAGGCCATGTCGTGCATCTGGCCGCTGCGATAGTTGACGTGCGACAGCAGCATGACGGCAACCGAGTCGTCCAGCGCCTTGTCCAGCGGCAACTCGTCGTCGATCAGGCGCATCTCGTAGCCCTGTTGCAGCAGGTCGATCATGCCCTGGACCATGTAGAGATCGGTGGGGAAGTTGTCGCGTTCGGACAGGATGACGCGGCGTGCCGGCTGCTGTTGCTGCTGGATGCGCAGCGCGGCGGCCAGCGCCTTGAAGATGTTCAGGGACGTGGTGTCGGTAACCACCATTTCACCGTCGCGCGCGCCCAGCAGGCTGCCCAGCTTGTTGCCCAGGCGCGCGGGCAGTTCGAACCAGCCGGCGGTGTTCCAGCTACGGATCAGGTCGGTGCCCCATTCCTGCGTGATCACGCCGGCGGCGCGGGCGGCGGCGCCCTTGGGCATCACGCCCAGCGAATTGCCGTCCATGTAGAGCACGCCGGGCGGCAGCTCGAAGCGGTCTTTCAGGGGGGCCAGGGGGTCTTTCCGGTCTGCGGCGACGCAGTCTTCGCGGGTGGTCATGCGGTGCTCCTTCGGGCAATATGCTGCAAACAGGATAGCAGCGCGCCAGGGCCGAATAATTGCAAAAGCAGGCGTGGCTTACCCTAGGATTCCGCATTGAATTGCGCTGAAGTTCAATTATTAGAATTGGATTGCACCATGCATCTAGACGCCACCGACCAACGCATTCTTTACCGCCTGCAAGAGAACGGGCAGATCAGCAACCAGGACCTGGCCGAGCAGGTGGCGCTATCGCCATCGGCCTGCCTGCGCCGGGTGCGGGCGCTGGAAGAAGCCGGTTTCATCCGCCACTATCGCGCGGTGCTGGACGCCGACAAGCTGGGCTTTGAACTGGAAGCCATCGTGCACGTGTCGCTGGACCAGTCGAACCCGGGATGGCACGAGGCCTTTCTGGCCGGCATCGCGGCGCACGACGAAATCACCGAAGCCAGCATCGTGACCGGGGCGTCGAACTACATCTTGTCGGTGCGCACCCGCAATCTGGCGGCGTTCTCGCAGTTTGTTGAAGACAAGCTGAGCAAGATCGCGGGGGTGCGCGACCTGTGCTCGCACATCGTCATGCGCAAAGTGAAAGACCGCGGCGGCATGCTGCCACTGGCGGCGTGGCGCTAACGCGGGTGGGGGTATTCCTCGGGTGCTTGCCGCGCGCCGGATTCATGCCGGCGTGCCGTAGCGCAAGAATCCGAACACCGTGACGAAGTGGCAGGCCGAGCCCCCCATCACAAACAAATGCCAGATGCCGTGGGCATGGCGCCAGCGCTTGTCTTTCACATAGAACAGCGTGCCCACCGTATAGGCGGCCGCGCCCGCCAGCAACCAGGTCAGGCCCGCCGACGACAAGGCGCCCGCGATCGGGGCGGCGAATATCACCCCCAGCCAGCCCATGGCCAGGTACAGCGGCAAGGCCGGCGCCGCGCCGCGCGCCCACCACAATTCACGGCTGATGCCGATGGCCGCCAGCAACCATATCGCCACGCCCATGGCCGCGCTCCAGACGTGGTCCACGGGGCCGAAGGCCAGCGGCGTGTAGGTGCCGGCAATCAACAGGTAGATGGCGCAGTGGTCGGCCTTGGCCCAACGCGCCTTGTTGGGGCCACGTGTGCAGTGATACAGCACCGACGAGGCATACACCGCAATCATCGACGCGGCGAACACCGCGCAACTGATGATCTGCCGCGTATCCGCTTTCAGTTCCGCCGCGCGCGCGATCAGCGCGCCGGACGCCGCCACGGCCATTGCCAAGCCCGCCAGATGCGTGGCGCCATTGAATCGTTCGCCTTCGTACATGCGTCCTCCCAGCCGGCGGTGCCATGCCGGCCCTTGCCATCATGTCGCCGCCGTGTGACAGCTTGAGGTCACCGGCGGGTCGCGCCCGGAGGTCAGGCGATGAAATCCACCGCAGCGGGAAAGCCTTCCACCGCGCGCGCCGCCAGGATGGCGCGCTGCACCGCGATGGCCATGGCTTCGGCCGCCATCACGCCCAACAGCATGACGTTGCCCGGCTTGCCCGACGTGCCGGTGCCCAGCGCAAAAATGGTGTCGCCGTCCAGCATGGTGTGGATGGGGTTGATGCTGCGGGCCAGCCCATCGTGGGCCATGCCCGCGATTTTCTGCGCCTGCGCCTTGGTCAGCGTGGCGTCGGTGGCCACCACGCCGATGGTGGTGGCCGTGCCCGCGCGCATCGACCGGGGCAGATCGCCGGCCAGGATGGCGGCGCGCGTATCCAGAAACTGCTTGCCGTCCGCCGTGCGCGCGCCCGCCAGGATGCGGCCGGTGGCCGGGTCCAGCACGTCGCCCACTGCGTTGACCGCCACGATGGCCCCCACCGTCACGCCCGCCACCGTCAGTGACGCGCTGCCGATGCCGCCCTTCATGGCGCGCTTGGGGCCATACAGCTTGCCGACGGTAGCGCCCGCGCCCGCCCCCACGTTGCCTTCTTCGGGCGCATCGGTGGACGCCGTCTTGCACGCCTGGTAGCCGGCCGCCGCGTCCGGCCGGATCGACGCATCGCCCACGCCCAGATCGAACAGGATGGCCGACGGCACGATGGGCACGTGCGCCACGCCCACGTCAAAGCCAATCTTCTTTTCTTCCAGGTAACGCATCACGCCGCTGGCGGCGTCCAACCCGAACGCGCTGCCGCCCGACAGCACGATGGCATGCACTTTTTCAACCATGTTGACGGGGTTGAGCAGGTCGGTTTCACGGGTGCCGGGCGCGGCGCCGCGCACATCCACGCCGCCCGTTGCACCCGCTTCGGCAATGATGACCGTGCAGCCGGTGGGGCGGCGCGTGTCGGTGTAGTGCCCCACGCGCAAGCCCGCAACCTGGGTGATGCTGCCGCCCCCGGGCATCAGCCGCGAGCCATTGGCGTGGGCGGGCATGCCGCCCGTCAATGCTGCCGCGCCCGCGGCGGCCATGAATGCGCGCCTGTTCCATTGCTGTTCCAAACCCATCTCCCTTGCCTTGCGGTTTACGTGCCCTTTTACAGGAGTACGCCCGGACGGCTTCATGCCGATCGGAAACTTGTTAATTACTGGAAGCTATATTTTTACTATTCCTTATGCTTTGTGGAAAAATAGGCGCGTTGCTAGAGTGCGGCTATGACGGGGGCCCCGTGCATCACGGCGCCCTTCAAAATGACACCGATCTTCCGGAGCATTGCCATGAAACTCTTACGCTCGTTCTTCATCGCCGGCCTGATCCAGGCCGCCGCCCTGGGCGCCGCCCATGCCCAATCCGGGCTGGACCAGATCAAGTCCGCGGGCACCTTCAAAATTGGCACCGAAGGCACCTACGCCCCCTTCACCTTCCACGACGCATCGGGGCAGCTTACCGGTTTTGACGTAGAGATTGGGCGCGCCATTGCCGAGCGCCTGGGCGTCAAAGCCCAATTCGTCGAAGGCAAATGGGACGGCCTCATTGCCGGCCTGGACGCCAAGCGCTATGACGCCGTGATCAACCAGGTGGGCATCACCGACGCGCGCAAACAAAAATACGACTTTTCTGATCCCTACATCTCGTCGGCCGCCGTGCTGATCGTGCGCGACGACAACACCAGCATCAAGTCTTTCGATGACCTGAAAGGCAAGAAGTCGGCCAATACGCTGACCAGCAATTTCGGCAAGCTGGCGCAAAGCCACGGCGCGGAAGTGGTGGCAGTGCAGGGCTTCAATGAAGCCATCGACCTCTTGACCTCGGGCCGCGTGGAAGCCACTGTCAACGACAAGCTGTCGTTTCTGGACTTCAAGAAGCAAAAGCCCAACGCCAAGGTGAAGATCGCCGCCACCGACAAGACCGCTGAATTCAGCAATTCGGGCGTGCTGATGCGCAAGGGCAACCCGGAATTGCAAGCCGCCATCAACAAGGCGCTGGCCGACATCAAGGCCGACGGCACCTACAAGACCATTTCGGTCAAATACTTCGGCACGGATTTGTCGGCGCAATAAGCCACGGACACACACATGACGCTACCTACCTGGCTCCAGGCCGTCATTCCCGATTGGCTGCTGGCGCAGATCGGGTCATGGACCGTGCCGGCCTGGGTGCAATTGATGGCCGATTCGTTTTGGCCGCTGCTGCACGCCGGGCTGGTATTCACCGTACCGCTGACCTTGATGTCGTTCGCGCTGGGCCTGGCGCTGGCGTTCGTGGTGGCGTTGATCCGGCTGTTCGGGCCGGCGCCGCTGGTGGCGCTGGTGCGCTTCTATGTGTGGCTGATCCGGGGCACGCCGCTGCTGGTGCAGTTGTTCGTGATCTTCTACGGCTTGCCCAGCGTGGGCATCGTGCTGGATCCCTTGCCCGCCGCGCTGATCGGCTTCACGCTGAACGTGGGCGCGTACAACTCGGAAGTCATCCGAGGCGCCATCGAATCCATTACCAAGGGCCAATGGGAAGCCGCTTATTCGCTGAGCATGACTCGCGGCCAGGCGCTGCGCCGCACGATCCTGCCGCAAGCGGCGCGTGTGGCGGTGCCGCCGCTGTCGAACTCGTTCATTGCGCTGGTCAAGGACACGTCGCTGGCGGCGGTGCTGACCGTGCCCGAGATCTTCCAGGCGGCCCAGCGCATTGCGGCGGTTACGTATGAACCGCTGATCCTCTATACCGAAGCCGCGCTGATCTACCTGGTGTTCAGTTCCGTGTTGTCCGCCGCGCAAGTGCGCCTGGAACGGCGCTTTGGCCAGCACGCGGTGTTTTCCGGGAAGACCTGATGATACGGCTGCAAAAAATCGAAAAGGCGTTTGACGGCAACCCGGTGCTCAAGCAGGTAGACGTGAGCATCGCCGAAGGCAGCGTCACCGCGCTGATCGGCCCGTCCGGCAGCGGCAAGAGCACGCTGCTGCGCTGTGTGAACCTGCTGGAAGTGCCCGACTTTGGCACGCTTGCCATCGGCCCGGAAACCGTCAACTTCGAGCCTGGCAAGAAGCTGACGCGGGAACAGGTGCAGCGGGTGCGCAAGCAGACGGGCATGGTGTTCCAGAACTTTCAGCTGTTTCCGCACCAGACGGTGATCGGCAACGTCATGGAAGGCCTGTTGACCGTGCAAAAGTGGCCGCTGGACCGGGCCCGCGCGCGTGCGGAAGAACTGTTGAAGAAAGTGGGCATGTCTGAAAAAGCCGACGCCTGGCCCGCCAACCTGTCGGGCGGACAACAACAGCGCGTGGCGATCGCGCGCGCGCTGGCGCCCGCGCCCCGCGTGTTGCTGTGCGACGAGCCCACCTCCGCGCTGGACCCCGGCCTGGCGGCCGAAGTGGTGGATGTGTTGCGCCAGTTGGCCTCCGAAGGCATGACCATGTTGATGGCCACGCACGACCTGCGCCTGGCCGCCAACGTATCGCGGGAAGTAGTATTTTTGCTGGACGGCGTCGTGGTCGAATCCGGCGATTCCCGCACGCTGTTTTCCCGGCCCAAGGATCAGCGAACGGCGGCATTTATTTCAACGCTGACGCAAGCCGATGCCTCGTAGGATGGGTGCAGCGCGAACGACCCTGGCCAAAAACACAATCGCGGTTCGCGCGAAACCCATCAAGCGGCCGTGAACGTCAAACCGCCCGACAATAAAACCCGCGTGATGGCCACATTGATGAAGAACGCCACCGTTGCATGATGGGTTTCGCGCGATTCAGGGTCGTGTTCTTGGCAACAGCCTGCCGCGCTGCACCCATCCTACGGTCGGACTATCCCATCCAATATCTTGACCGTTGTCGCGTAGCGAGAAGCTGTCGGGAATCCGGCGATTCCCGCACGCTGTTTTCCCGGCCCAAGGATCAACGGACGGCGGCATTTATTTCAACGCTCACGCAAACCGATGCCTCGTAGGATGGGTGCAGCGCGAACGACCCTGGCCAAAAACACAATCGCGGTTCGCGCGAAACCCATCAAGCGGCCGTGAACGTCAAACCGCCCGACAAAAAAACCCGCGTGATGGCCACATTGATGAAGAACGCCACCGTTGCATGATGGGTTTCGCGCGATTCAGGGTTGTGTTCTTGGCAACAGCCTGCCGCGCTGCACCCATCCTACGGTCGGACTATCCCATCCAACATCTTGGCCGTTGTCGCGTAGCGAGAAGCTGTCGGGAATCCGGCGATTCCCGCACACTGTTTTCCCGGCCCAAGGATCAGCGAACGGCGGCATTTATTTCAACGCTCACGCAAACCGATGCCTCGTAGGATGGGTGCAGCGCGAACGACCCTGGCCAAAAACACAATCGCGGTTCGCGCGAAACCCATCAAGCGGCCGTGAACGTCAAACCGCCCGACCGTTCGACCATTCCGACCGCCCCCCCCCCATCCAACATCCGCCATCATCATCGTGGCGGCAGATTCCCCGCGGGGTCAACTGCTTGTCCGTTGTAGCGTAGCTCGAAATACAAGCCGACCTGCTTGCTGTCGCTGTTGCCCATCTCGGCGATCTTCTGGCCTTGTTTTACGCTTTGGCCTTCCTTCACCAGCAGCTTGCGGTTGTGCGCGTAAATACTCAGGAAGCTGGCGTTGTGCTTGACGATCACCAGGTGGCCGTAGCCGCGCAGGCCGCTGCCGGAATAGGCCACGGTGCCGCTGGCCGACGCTACCACCGGCGTGCCCGAACTGTTGGAAATGACAATGCCGTTGGATCCGCCGCCGTCATACCCGCGCGTGACCTTGCCTTGTGCCGGCCATACCAGCGAGATGGCGCCGGGTGGCGCCGTGCGGCGTTTGCCGGCCGATGAAGACGCGCGCGACGAGCCGGTGGGTTTGGATGCGGACTTGCTGGGCTTGGACGTGCGGGCTTGTCCGGCGGGCGGCTCCACCCGCAGCATCTGCCCCACTTCGATCGTGTTCGAATTGGGCAGGCGGTTCCAGCGCACCAGGTTGCTGACGGTCGTGCCCTGCTTGCGCGCGATCTGGGTCAGCGTGTCGCCCGACTGCACGCGGTAATAGCCGGGCTGGACCTTGGTGGTGCCGCACGCCGACAGCAGCAACGCCAGGGCAACGATGCATAGGCCCATCCATAACCGCGCCTTGATCCGCGACAGACGGGACAAGGTCGTCGAGGACGTTGCAAAAACTGGCGCGGACGCGGTCGGGGCGGACAGGGAAAGCACTGAAACCTGGGGCACAGAGATAGGCAATAGTTGGGGCTGAACGATCGGATAGCAACGGGCAGGAACGGCAAAACCAGCTAGACAGACGCAGAAATCAACCTAAGCGCGATAAAGAATAGCAAGCGCGAGCAAGCAGGTCGGCAAGCGGGACAGCCAGTTAGCAAGAAGGGTACCAAGATTTTTGCGAGGCCGGTGCCATGCTGGGCCGAGCTGAGCTGAGCCGTGCCATGCCGAACTGCGCAGTGCCCACACTGTGCTGAGCCGCGCAGTGCGCTGTGCGCCGAGCCGTCCCGTCCCGTGCCGTGCGTTGCCTGGTCGCGCTCCGGACCGTTCAGGGCGACTCCGGGCATCGACTAGAATGCCGCTATGTCCGAATTGACCCGCCTCTTCCGCTTCAGGAGCGCCGTGCGCGCCCGGGGCGTGTTGTGGCTGGCGCTTTTGGCCTTGACGCTGCGCGCGCTGGTGCCTACCGGCTACATGCCGGATGCCAATGCGCTGCATGAGGGGCGGCTGGAAGTCACCTTCTGCTCGGCCGCTGGTGAATTGTCCACGTTGGATCTGGTGCTGGACAAGCGCACGCCGGGCGGCCCGACCCCGCACGATGCCGCCGAAACCGGCGCGCAATGCCCCTTCGGATTGCTGGCGCATGTGGCGCCGGCGCCCACCCCCACCGTCACCCCCATCCTGCTGCCCGCTGGCCGGCCCGTGCCGCCCGCGGCCACGTATCGCGCCCTGCCCCCGCTGGCCGCCCATGGCCCGCCGCTGGGCTCGCGCGCCCCGCCCTCCTTGGCTTGACTCCGCCTGACCGCGCGGCATCTCCGCGCGCCTAGCCACACGTCAACCCAAGGGGTTTTCATGCGTTTCCCGCGCTCTATTTCATTGCGCGCGCCCACTGGCGCCGCACCTTCCCACGCGCCCGATCCCCGTCGCCGCCTGCTCTTGTCTTCCCTGGCCCTGCTGGCCCTGACTGGCTGCGGCCCCGATGCCCCCAAGCTACACGGCATGGACTTGTCGGGCATGCCCACGGGCGATTTCCAATTGCAGGACAAGACCGGCCAAGAGCGCCGCCTGGCCGACTACCGTGGCCACCCCATCCTGCTGTTCTTCGGCTTTACCCAATGCCCCGACATCTGCCCCACGGCGCTGACCCGCGCCCTGGAAATGAAGGACCTACTGGGCGCCGACGCCGACAAGCTGCGCGTGCTGTTCATCACCGTGGACCCCGAACGCGACACGCCGGAAATCCTCAGTGCCTACACCGAGGCCTTCGACCCCAGCTTCGTGGGCCTGCGCGGCACGGCGGAACAGACCCGCGCCGCTGCCCAGTCCTTCAAGGTGTTCTACCAGAAGGTGCCCACCGGCTCGTCCTACACCATGGACCACACCGCGCTGACTTACGTGATCGGCGCCCAGGGCAAGTTGCGCCTGGCGCTGCGCCACGCGCAGACCGCCGCCGAATGCGTGGAAGACCTGCGCACCGTGCTGTAACGCGGCGCGCCGACCGCGCGCGTCCCATGGCTCCCCTATCCCTGGATCGCCATCATTCCTTATCAATTCAGAGACCCATCATGAAGAACTTCTCGCTGCGCACGTTTGCCACCGCCCTGTCCCTGTCCGTGCTGACTGGCTTTGCATCCCCCTCCCTCGCTGCCGATGCCGCGCTCAAGGTGGAAGACGCCTGGGTACGCGCCACGGTTCCCAACCAGCACGCCACCGGCGTGTTCATGCGCCTGACCTCGCCTGACACGGGCCGCCTGGTGGCCGTGGAGTCCGACGCCGCCAAGCATGTGGAAGTCCACGAAATGGCGATGCAGGACAACGTCATGAAAATGCGTGAAGTGCCCGCCATCGACTTGCCGGCAGGCAAGCCCGTGGACCTGAAGCCGGGCGGCTACCACGTCATGCTGATCGACCTGGCCCGCCAGATCACCCCGGGCGACCATGTGCAATTGACGCTGATCGTCGAAGACGCCAAGCAGCAACAGCACCGGGTGTCGGTCACGGCAGAAGCCCGCGCGCTGAACGCGAAGGCCGGCGCCGCGCAAGGCGGGACCCACGGAGCAACCCACGGCGGCACCCACGGCCACTGACGCGCTCTATATATAGAGGGCATTCATAGAGAACGCGATTGGCGGCGGCAGATATCGGGGACGCACACACGCCCCGCGCCGCCAGCGTGTCGCGCAGAATCGCCATACAATGCCCGCACGTCCACCGTCTGCGCCTGACCTCCAGGCCCGACGGCAGCCGGCCTCTTGCGCCGCGCGCCGGACGCCTGCGTTCCGCGCCGCCGGGCGCTTGACCCGCCGGCGGGCCGCCGGCAACTCTGTGTCTGGATATGCCCGGTAGTTCTGCTTTTTCATTCCTGCGTACCCTTTGCAGCCTGCGCTGGCTTGCCATCGCCGGCCAAGCCGCCACCATCCTGCTGGCCAGCAGCGTGCTGGGCCTTGCCTTGCCGCTGGAGCCCCTGTGGATCGGCGTGGGCGTGCTCATCGGCTTCAATGCCTACGCCAGCCTGCGGCTGCGTCATCCCCGCGACCTGTCCCACGCCACCGCCTTCGGCCATCTGCTGGTGGACATGGCCGCCTTGTCATGGATGATTGGCTGGAGCGGCGGCATCAGCAACCCCTTCGGCATGATGTTTCTGATCCTGACCGCGCTGGCGGCCCTGGCGCTGCCGCGCAATTGGGCGCTGGCGGCGGCGCTGGCGGGTATTTGCGGCTATGCGGCGGCGGGCATCTTCGGCCAGCCCTTGCGCGGTGACGTGGACACGCACACCCTGCTGCTGTGGGGCCTGGGCGCCAATTTCCTGATTTCGGTAGTCGTGGTGCTGGTGTTTTCCACCCGCCTGGCGTCTGACCTGCGCGCCCGCGAGCGCGAACTGGCCCGCCTGCGCGAACGCTTCACCCGTAATGAAGGCATCGTCGCGCTGGCCACCCACGCGGCCGCAATGGCGCACGAACTGAACACCCCGCTGGCCACCATGACCTTGCTGGCCGACGAGATTGCCGCCGAGGTCAAGGACGAAGACCTGCGCGAAGATGTGTCCACCCTGAGCCAATTACTGGCCCTGTGCCGGGAACGCATCCGCAATCTGGCGGTCCCAACCGCCGTGGACCTGGTTCGTGTGGTGGGCCAATGGCGCTTGATCCGGCCAACGATCGACCTGCAACGCTCGGGCGCCTTGCCCCCCAGCCTGCGGGTGGATCCGGCCATCGCCCATTTGTTGCAGGCGCTGTTGAACAACGCGGCGGACGCTGGCGAAGCCGCCGAGACGCTGCGCGTGGACCTGCATCTGGAATATGGCTATGGCGCCTTGCGCGGCGAAGTGCGGGACTACGGGCGAGGCTTCGACCCCGACCAGACCCTGCTGCCGGCAACCAGTCTGTTCAACAGCGGCAAGCCGGGCGGGCTGGGCGTGGGCTTGGCGCTGTCGCACGCCACCGTGGAACAGCTGGGCGGCGAAATGACCATGACCGCCGCCGTCGGGGGCGGCACCCGCATCCGTTTTTACCTGCCCCTGGGCAACCCCGGAACTTGATTGTGATGAACCCTACCGACCTTGGCCTGTTGATCGACGACGACGAACTGTATGTGCGCACCCTGCAGCGCAGCCTGTCGCGTCGCGGCCTGGAAACCCGAACCGCCACGGGCATTGCCGAAGCCTTGCGCGTGGCCGAGGAGATTCGTCCGGCTTTCGCCCTGGTGGACCTGCGCCTGGGCGAAGACTCCGGCCTGACGCTGATCCGCCCCTTGCGCGCGCTGCGCGCCGACATGCGGATCCTGCTGGTGACGGGCTACGCCAGCGTGGCCACCGCCGTCGAGGCCATCAAGCGTGGCGCGGACGACTACCTGCCCAAGCCCGCCACCGCGCCGATGATCTTGCGGACACTGGGTTTGGTGAAGCCAGAATCCGTTACCATCGAAACGACCATGACACCGTTGCACCGCCTAGAATGGGAGCACATTCATCAGGCCCTGCACGAAACCGGCGGTAATGTTTCGGCGGCGGCGCGCCTCTTGGGCATGCATCGGCGGTCGTTACAACGCAAGCTGGCCAAAAAACCGGGGCCGGAACGCGAAGTGCTCGTCGACTGATTTGTGCGGGTGCGACACTTCTTTACAACACCCCCATGTGCAGGTGCGACATAACGTCGCACCCCCTGCACCTCCCCCGGGGCATCTACTCCCCTAGGAAAACCCTGAATCTGCTCTCTTGGGGGCTGATTCCTCCCAGGCAATGCGACCATGTGTCGCATGCTTGACGGATATCAAGCCGATAGGATGGACGTTGCTGCCTAGCAGCATTCCAGTCTGCTGCTACGCAGCATTTCCAACCATCCATCCAAGGCTGTACGTGAAACACCCCCTCCTTGCGACCCTAACGCGCATTTTTGGCGTCGGCGCGGTCATGCTGCTTGGCGGCTGCAACATGGAAATTCTCTCTCCCAAGGGAGATATTGGCGCCCAGGAAAAGACTTTGCTGTTCACGGCGACGGGGCTGATGCTCATCGTCGTGATTCCAGTACTGATCATGATCGTGGCGTTTGCGTGGAAATATCGCGCATCCAACACCAAAGCCGACTACCAGCCCAAGTGGGCCCACTCCACGGCGATCGAAATCGTGGTTTGGACCGTTCCTTGTATCATCGTGGCGATTTTGGCCGTGATCACCTGGCGCTCCACGCACGCGCTGGATCCCTACAAGCCGCTTGTATCCGAACACAAGCCCGTCACCATCGAGGTGGTGTCGCTGGATTGGAAGTGGCTGTTCATCTACCCCGAATACGACATCGCCACGGTCAACGAGATCGCGTTCCCCGTGGACGTTCCGGTCAACTTCCGGATCACGTCGGCCTCGGTCATGAATTCGTTCTTCATTCCGCAACTGGGTAGCCAGATCTACTCGATGGCCGGCATGGAAACGAAGTTGCACCTGAATGCGCGCGAAGCCGGCACCTACGCCGGTATCTCGGCCAACTACAGCGGCGCCGGTTTCTCCGGCATGCGCTTCAAGGCCATCGCCACGTCGCAAGAAGGGTTCGACAACTGGGTCAAGGAAGCCAAGGCGTCGCCCACCACGCTGACCCCCGAGGTCTACGCGGAACTGACCAAGCGCAGCGAGCACAACCCGGTCGTCAAGTACGCCTCGGTGCCGCCCGCCATGTTTGATTTCGTCCTGGGCAGCACCATGTCCAAGATGGCCGGCGTGGACTCCGCCACGTGCACCGCCACGTCGAACAATCTGATCGCAGGAATTAACTAACCATGCTCGGGAAACTTACCCTCGAGGCCATTCCGTACCATGAACCTATCGTCATGGTTACGCTGGCCGCCGTGTGCCTGGGAGGCCTGGCGGTCTTCGGCGCCATCACGTACTTCGGCAAGTGGAAGTACCTTTGGACGGAATGGCTGACCTCCGTCGACCACAAGCGCATCGGCGTGATGTACATCATCGTCGCGCTGATCATGCTGCTGCGCGGTTTTGCCGACGCCATCATGATGCGCACCCAGTTGGCGGTGGCTTCCGCCGACTCCGCTGGCTTCCTGCCACCGCACCACTACGACCAGATCTTCACCGCCCACGGCGTCATCATGATTTTCTTCATGGCGATGCCCTTCATTACCGGGCTGATGAACATCGTGGTGCCGCTGCAGATCGGCGCCCGCGACGTGGCCTACCCGTTCCTGAACTCGCTGAGCTTCTGGCTGTTCGGCGCCGGCGTCGCGTTGATGATGATCTCGCTGTTCGTGGGCGAATTCGCCGCGACCGGCTGGCTGGCGTATCCGCCGTTGTCAGGGCTGGATTACAGCCCAAGCGTCGGGGTGGACTACTACATCTGGGCGCTCCAGATATCAGGGTTGGGCACCACGCTTAGCGGTATCAACTTCATCGTGACCATCCTGCGCATGCGCGCACCGGGCATGAGCCTGATGAAGATGCCGATTTTCACGTGGACCTCGCTGGTCACCAACGTGCTGATCGTCGCCGCCTTCCCCGTCCTGGCCGCAACGCTTGCGCTGTTGACCATGGACCGCTACCTGGGCACGCACTTCTTCACGAACGACATGGGCGGCAACGTCATGATGTACGTGAACCTGATCTGGATCTGGGGTCACCCCGAGGTCTACATTCTGGTGCTGCCGGCGTTTGGCGTGTATTCGGAAGTGGTTGCCACCTTTGCCCGCAAGACGCTGTTCGGCTACAAGTCCATGGTTTACGCCACGGCCGCCATTGGCGTGCTGTCGTTCCTGGTCTGGCTGCACCACTTCTTCACCATGGGCGCGGGGGCCAACGTCAATGCCTTCTTCGGCATTGCGACAATGATCATCTCGATCCCGACGGGCGCGAAGATTTTCAACTGGCTGTTCACCATCTACCGCGGCCGCCTGCGCATCACGACGCCGGTGCTGTGGACGCTGGGCTTCATGATCGTCTTCGTCATCGGCGGCATGACCGGCGTGATGCTGGCCATCCCCGGCGTGTCCTTCGTGCTGCACAACAGCTTGTTCCTGATCGCCCACTTCCACAACACCATCATCGGTGGCGTGGTGTTCGGTTGTATCGCGGGCATGACGTACTGGTTCCCGAAGGCGTTCGGCTTCACGCTGAATGAGCGCCTGGGCCGCTACTCGTTCTACTGCTGGTTCGTGGGTTTCTTCATGGCCTTCATGCCCCTGTACATCCTGGGCTTCAAGGGTATGACGCGTCGCCTGAACCACTACGACAACCCCGAATGGCAGCCGTACCTGCTGGTTGCGCTGGCTGGCGCCGCGCTGATCATGCTGGGCATCTGGTTCCTGCTGCAGCAAGTGTTCGTGTCGGTTCGCCAACGCAAGCAAAACCAAGACGTCACGGGCGATCCCTGGGATGGCCGCACCCTGGAATGGTCGATTTCGTCGCCGGCTCCTTTCTACAACTTCGCCCACGTTCCTCACGTTGATGAACTGGACCAGTTCTGGGAAGACAAGCAGAACGGCAAGGCCTACAAGCGCCCGGCCAAGTACGAAGACATCCACATGCCGAAGAACACCGGCGCGGGTGTGTACATCGGTCTGTTCGGCTTGATCATGTGCTTTGCGCTGATCTGGCACATCTGGTGGCTCGCCGCCGCTGGTTTCGTCGGCATGATCGGTGCGTTCATCGCTCGCGCCTACGACCGTGACGTCGATTACTGGGTCCCGGCCGCGGAAGTCGAACGCATCGAAAACGCTCACTTTGACAAAATGCAGAAGGCCGCCTGAGCCATGATTCAAGCCGTAGCCACTCACCCCCACGCGGGTCACGACGATCACGCGCATCATGACGATGGATCCAAGACCGTTTTCGGTTTCTGGGTCTATCTGATGAGCGACTTGCTGATCTTTTCGGTGCTGTTCGCCACGTTCGCGGTGTTGTCCAACGCCACCGCGGGCGGCCCCACGGGCAAGGAACTGTTCGACCTGAAGTTCGTGCTGGTCGAAACGCTGTTGCTGTTGTTCTCCAGCTTCACCTTCGGCATGGCCAACCTGAACGTGCACGCCAACAACAAGTCCCGCGCGATGGGCTGGTTGATGGTCACGTTCCTGTTCGGCGCGGGCTTTATCGCGATGGAAGTCTGGGAATTCCATCACCTGATCACTGAAGGCGCGGGCCCCGGCCGCAGTGCTTACCTGTCGGCGTTCTTCACGCTGATCGGCACGCACGGCCTGCACGTCACCTTCGGCCTGATCTGGATCATCGTCATGCTCGACATGATCCGCCGCCATGGCCTGGACTCGATCAACAAGCGTCGCCTGGCGTGCCTGAGCCTGTTCTGGCACTTCCTGGACATCGTCTGGATCTGCGTCTTCACCTTCGTCTATCTCATGGGAGCCATCTGATGTCGCACTCCGCTGCGGCCGCACACGGCCACGACGATCACGCCGCCGACCACGGCAGCCTGAAGTCCTACATCATCGGTTTCGTGCTCTCGCTGCTGCTCACCTTCGGCTCTTTCGGCCTGGTGATGCACGGCGCGCTGTCGCACACCATCACCATCGCCGGCGTCATTGCCCTGTGCGTGCTTCAGTTGCTGGTGCAACTGGTGTACTTCCTGCACATGGGCGCGTCGAAGTCGGCGCGCGACAACCTCGCCGCGTTCGTCTTCACCGTGATGATCATCGCCATCATCGTGGGCGGGTCGGCATGGGTGCTGTACAACATGAACGTCAACATGGGCCACGCCCTGTAATGACGGTTTGCCGCCGGCGCTGTTAGTCAGCGGCAACGCAAAAAAACAGGCACCTTCGGGTGCCTGTTTTGCATTGGAATTCCAGCACCGTGCGCGTCTGCCTAGCTCGGCGCCTTGACCGTCAGCATCACGTTGGCGCGCTTGGCCAGTTCCTGCGCGGACACGCCCACATAGGGCTGCACGCGCGAGGCCTGGTTCAAGTCGCAACTGGCCGCGCCCTGCGCACCGTCCAGCACCTGCCGCACCGCCCGCGCTGCCGTCGGGCTGATGGGACCGGCGTTGCCCAGTTGCCAGGCCAGCACATCAGCCACCGCCATGCCGCAGCGCCACGGGGTGCGATACAGCCCGGCGTCGTGGTCCATCAGCATCTTGGCCTTGGCCTCGTTGCCCACGCGCAGCATGATCACCAGCGGCAAGGCGTCGGCATTCACGACGCCATCCAGGCGTACGCTGGTATCGGTTCTGTCCGACGCATCGGCGCCCTGTTCCAGCCATTGCAGATAAAGGTCGTCAGGCAGCCACGGCAGGCTGAGCGGCGCGATCATGTTGTTGGCGATGCCCGTTGCATCATTCGCGCGGGTCAGCGGCACGCCGGCCGCCAGCAGACGGTCGGCAGTAGCGCGCAGCTTGGCGCGCTGGCCGTCCCATGCCGGGCTGTTCTGCTTGATGGCCGCGCGAATTTCCAACTGGTTCCAAACACTGAGCAGGCTGGACAGCGATTCCGGCGTCAAGTCCTGGCGTGGCGGCTTGGCGGCTGCGGCCAATTGGTCCACCAGCGTCGGCTGCAGGGTGCGCGCGGCCAGCGTCAGCGCTTCGTTCAAGCCGTTGCGTTCCGGCGTCTTGCTGGCGCTGTAGCCCCCCACCGCCGCGTCCGCGCCCTGGGCCAGCGCGAAGGTCACGCGCTCGGGAATGGGATACACGACTGTGGGCGTGAACTCGCCGTTGATGGCGCCGCGCAGCGCTTCCAGCAGGGGCGTTTCCCACATGCGTTGATTGCCATACGACATGCGCACATAGGCGGCATTGATGTCGGCGCCCTTCGCCAGCAGCGCCTGGGCAAACCAGAACGTCTTGGGGCTTTGCATCGCCGCGTGCAGCACCGATCGCCCATTTTTTTCGCGCACGTTAGGGTTGGCGCCCTTGGCCAGCAGATAGTTCAGGGTGTCCTTGTCTTCGCTGTAGTACGACACGCGGCGCATCAGCAACGGCATGCCGCTTGAATCGGGAACATCCAGCGGCGCGCCCGCCGCTATCAGGGCGTCGGCCAACGCATAGCGTTGTGCGGTCGGGCGCGTGTCGCGCGCCTCGGGCAGCGCGGCGGCCAGCAGCACGTAGCCGTTGTTCGGACCATCGGCGCGCGCGCCCGCCGCCAGCAGCACCTGCACCGTATCCAACTGCTTGCGGGACACGGCCACCGCCAGCGCCGACGTGCCGTACTCGTTCACGCCGTTGGGGTCCTGGCCCGCGGCCAATTCGGCGCGCACCGCGTTCAGATCTTCAGCCTGGATGGCCTTGAAGATCGCCAGCCTTGGCCGGCAAGTCTCTGCGTTCAGCGGCGTGGTTTCATTCAGCGCCGCACCGATCCGCGTGGCGATGTTGGCGGGGATAGGGTCATTGCCGGCGAGGCGGCGCGAGCAATACAGCCGGTAATCCTCGCGCGCCAACGCTAGTAAATAGTCGCGCTTGTCGCGCGTCTTCGTGCTCTGCTTCCAGCGCGCATCGGCACGGTTCAGATAGGCCGCCGTGCGCGCCGGGTCGCGCCGCAACACGTCGCTCAGGATGCGGTCGGCCTGCTCGGTATGGCCCGACTCGGTCAGCCAGAAGCCATAGTCATTCAACGCCGTCAGCATCTCGGGATCTTTGCCGCTGGGGTCGATCTCGCGGTAGTCCTGCTCCATGACGAATCGGCGCAGATCGGCCAGGGCGCGGCTGAACTCGGCGGCCTTGGCGCGTGGAATGGCGCGCGCCACCTGATGCAGCGTGCGGAAGGTGGCGGTCACGTCCACCGGCGCGCGATACTCAAAACGCACGTCGGCGGGAAACGCCGGCATGCGCACGGGATAGTCGGTCAGCACGGGCCGCAGCGTGGCCAAGGCGCGTGCGCGGCGCTCGTCGTTCCAGGGCCGGTCGGCCGTTATCACGATCAATCTTGCATCGGCATGGACGGCAGCGGCCACGCCGTCCGCATCCACCAGAAATCCGTTAGCCCGCGTGTCGTCCGCGCCCGGATAGTCGTAGCCCACCCAGTACTGGGTTTGCGCATCGCGCGGCGCCCTGACCGTGACGTTTTCTTCGCGCGATGCCTGCCACGTTGCCGGGTCGATCACCAAGGGCTGCGAGCGGAAATCCAGCTTGAATTCCTTGCCCGCGCCGCGCACGTACCGATACAGGTAGAGCCGGTTCTCCATCTGCCCGACCAATAGCGCGTCCTTGACGTTCTCGGTTCCCCAGGCCCGCCGCTCGGGTTCACGCAGCGGGTAGCGCGACAAGCGCATGGATTCGATCACGGCCCCGATGTCAAAGGCCATGGCGGGCCGTGGCGCGGCGGAAAGGCCAGCCAAGGCCACCAGGACGGCGCCGAACAATCGGGAAACTGCGGGACGGAGGCTGCGCGGCATGCGTGGGGGAAACCAGAAGAATCAGGGACGCTGATGATACCCGGCAGCGCCCCAGGATTTACTGGCCACCGAGGTCGGTCCTTCGGGTATGTCCTGAGACGATTTTGTCCACAATATCGCGAGAATTTCATGGCTTTCGTTATATATTTCGCAACATAACGAGTTCATTAACATCAGAATTACTTCAGCGATACCCGCTACCCCTATGGACGCCGTGCTGACCTCTTCTTCCGCCCATGCCGACATCGCCCTGTCGGCCCAGCGGTTTGCCCGCGCCCTGTTGCACCACGCGCCGCCGGGCCACCCAGATGCGGGCTTTTTCGCCACGCTAATCGGCACCAGTCTGGCTCACCACGACCTGGCGCGCAGCGGCCTGTGTCCGAAAGAACTGGCGGATCTGCTGGACTATCTTTTCCCCGACGCCCTTGCGTCCCAGGATGCCAGGCTGGCCGCCTTGGGCCAGCAATTCAGCGCCTATGCCGCGCGTGGCCGGGGCGACCCCCAGCCCGGCTTCACCTTGCTGGTGCGCGTGCTGCTTGAAGCCTACCGCGCCCCCGATACCCCCACCACGCCCTGGGTCACCGGCGTGCTGGTGCATGCCTGCCTGCGCCCCGACCACCTGTGGCGCGACCTGGGCCTGTCCGGCCGTGAAGACCTGACCTTCGTGCTGGCGCGCCACTATCCCGGCCTGGTGATGCGCAACGCGCGCAATCTGCGTTGGAAACAGTTCCTGGCGTACTCGGCTTGCGAGCACGCGGGTCTGCCGCCGTCGGCCGCGCCGGGCTGCTTCCAGTGCGAAGACCACGGCGCCTGCTACGCCAACGGGCCCGACTGAGGGCGGCGCCAGCCGGCGCCCGACCCGCTAGAACCGGTAGGTGGCGCCCAAACCCAGCCCCAGGCTGCGCCCCGCGGCCGGTTCGTAATAACGACCATTGTTTTCGTTGACGATCACCGAGCCTGCGTATTGCCTGTCGAACAGGTTGTCCACACGCGCATAGGCGCTGAGTTCCCAGGCGTCCACCTTCTTGATATAGCCAGCGCTCAAGGCCGCCACGAAGTAGCCGGGCGCGTCCTGGTCATTGGCGTCATTCACATAGATCTTGCTAAGCAGGCGGCCTTCCACCGCGGCCTGCCAACCTTCGGGCGGGGCCCAGGCCAGCGATGCAAACACCGCTTGCCGTGCAATGCCGGGGATTTTGTTGCCCGCGCGGATGCCGCCCGTGCCGTCGTCGGCGTAGCGCGCGTTCAACCAGGTATAGGCAAACTGCGTGCGCCAGTGCGGCGCCAGTTCACCCGACCAACCCAGCTCGAAGCCGTCACGCCGCGTGCGGCCCGCGTTCTGGTATGTGGTGCGCCCGCCCGAACTGCCGGCCGACACAATCTCGTCTTTGGTGCCCATGTGGAACACGGCGGCGGTCAGGAACCCATCCGCCACGCGGGCCTTCATACCGGCTTCCAGGTTGGTGCTGAGCGACGGCGCCAAGCCAAAATTCAAGCCCGGCAAGCCGCCTGGCCGATAAGAGATTTCGTTGAACGTGGGCGTTTCGAACCCGCGTCCATAAGACGCGTACAGGCTGACGTCGGCGCTTGCCGCATAGCGCAGCGCCGCCACCGGCAGGGCCTTGCGGTAGCGCGCCGAGCCGCTGTCGTCGCCGTTGCCGCTTGCCATGTAGTGGTCATTGGAATCAAAGCTGACGGTGCTGTAGCGCAGGCCTGCGTCCAGCGTCCAGCGCGGCGTCATTTGCCAGGACGCTTGCAGGTAAGGGTCGGCGTTGTACACGGTGTTGGTTTCATCGCGGCGCAGCGCGCCCTGCACACCCAATTGCGGGTTGGCCACCGTACCGGTGAAATTCTGATAGCCCTTGCGGTCTTCTCGCATGGCATCGTAGGAAAAGCCGCCCACCAGCGTGAGCGGACGGCCGGCGAAGTCCAGCTCTGATGTCCAGCGCACATCCGCGCCGCCATACTGGCGCGCCAGATCAATGACACCGCCCGCCTGCGTGGGCGCCAGTTGCACGACGGGCGGAATGGATTGGTACTGGGTGGTGTCGCGCTGGCCGTAGTACGCCATCACGCGCAGGGTATTGCGGCTGTCCACCTGCCGTTCATAGACCATGCCGCCTTGCGTCTGGCGCACCGTCTTGCGGGTGTTGTATTGCTCGGCCAGGGGGGCTGCGCGCGGGTCATCCTGAAACTGCTGATACGTCAGGCCCAGTGGGTCCTGCGCTTTCAGGTCCACGCTGTTGACCACGATGGTCAGGCGGCTGGCGTCGTCCAGTTGCAGGCCCAGCTTGGCGTTGGCCAGGTTCTTGCGAGCCGCGCTGTGGTCGCGATAGCCGTCGGTGGTGAAGCGCGTGAGGCCCACCACGTAGTCCACGTCGCCAGCGCTGGGACCGGCCCCCGTGCTGGTGGCGCCGCTGGCTGTTGCGCCATAACGCCAGGTGCCGTAGCTGCCGCCCCAGGCGCTGGCCGACACGGACGGAGGCGCCGCCCCGTCTTCGGTAAAGGCCTGGATCACGCCGCCCGACGAATTACCGTACAGCGCTGAAAACGGCCCGCGCATGACTTCGACCCGGCCCAACGTGGCGATGTCGATATTCGAGGTCTGCCCCTGCCCGTCCGGCATCGTGGCCGGAATGCCGTCCACGTACAGGCGCACACCGCGCACGCCGAAGGTGGACCGCGCGCCAAAGCCACGGCTGGAAATCTGCAGGTCTTGCGCGTAGTTCTGGCGGTTCTGGATCTGCAGGCCCGGCACGCCCGCCAGGCCTTCGGACAGGTTGATCTGCGCCTGGCCCTGGCGCATGCGTACGCCGTCCACCACATCGACCGACGCGGGCGTGTCCAGCACCGACGTGCCCAGGCGCGTGCCAGTCACCACCACCGGCGCCAAGGTGGCGTCGGCTGGCTGTGCCCAGACGCTGTGGTTCAGCGCTGCGGTCAGTGCCGCCGTCAGCACGGCAGTGGGCGCCCCCGGCATCGTGCGCCGCCAGCGCGGGCGCAGGCCCCGGCCGGCGTCGCCAACCCGGATTTCTTTTTGCCACGCAATGCCGTTCCTGATCACCGCCTCCGTCAAATCCGTCTCCCTGTTGAAATGCCTGGCCATTGCCTATGCCATTGGAAATCCGTCATGGGAATAGGTTCTAATAGCCGCCATGGAACCCATGCAAGACATTGAACGCCGCCTGCAAGAGCTGGAAATCAAATCCAGCTTTGCGGATGATCTGTTGGAACAGCTCAACCAGATTATCGTCCGCCAGCAACAGCAGATAGACCGCCTGCAGCGCGAAGTTGCCGACCTGCGCCAGCAGGCGCCTGAAGGCGCCGCGCCCTTTCGCAGCCTGCGCGACGAACTGCCGCCGCACTATTGACGCGGCCGTCGTGAAGCAGCCTTGATGGCGCCGCGCCGCCAATAGCGGTAGCGCAGCAAGCGCCCCAGCCGCTGCAGCGGCGGCACGCGCCGCACCAAACCGATTCCCATCCGCGCAAGCCAACTGAATCTGGCCCGTTGCGTGCGCAAGCTGTCGTCATCCAGCCCTTGCTCGGTACGCATCAGCAAGCCGGGTGCCTGGGCAGTTGCAGCACCTCTGCTTCACGCAGATACAGGAACAAGCCTTCGGCCACCACCAACGTCGGTTTATCGGTGGGTATTCGCGCCATGCAGCTACCCCTATCAAATTTGCCTGCTATCGATTCCATAAATGGAAACTATGCGGAAAATAGAACGATATTCTTCCACTCATGGAAATATCTTTTACGAAGATACGGGTTTATCCCTATTCTTGATCGGCGCAGAATTCAGTCATCGGGAAACAGCAACGAACCACGACGGATAGGCCGCCGGATTCGCCCCCAGGCTCTTGAAATCGGAGATTTACCATGAAGAAGACCCTCGCTACCGCTTTGATGTTGTCCATTGCCGCCCTGAGCGCCGGCGCCTACGCATCAGAAAACACCGAACCCAACGACGTGCCGTTCCAAGGCGTGTACGGCACCCCGTATGAAGGCCCGACCCACGCCCAGGTGCAAACCGAGCTGGTTGCGGCCAAGGCCGCCGGCCTGGTGAGCAACGTTGAACCCAACGATGTGCCGTTCCAAGGTGTGTACGGCGCGCCGCAATCGGGCAAGACCCGCGCCCAGGTGCAAGCCGAACTGGCGACCGCCAAGGCTGCTGGCCTGGTGTCCAACGTGGAACCGAACGACATGCCTTTCGCCGGCGTGTATCAAAGCAACTGATCTGCCCGGCGGCGCGTCGGCAACCCGCCAGCACCGCGCCGCGCAACGATTACCCCCTCCCCTTGTTGTACCTTGGCCGCCTGCTTGCAGGCGGCGTTTTTTTGCCGGCCGCCCTGCGTGGCAAACGCAACGGCTTCGCGTACTATCGGCTCCAGTGCCAATACAAAAATCTGATTCATCAGAAGGGAGCCCATCTTGAAAACCACACGCGTTCTCGCCGCATTGCTCGTTGCAGGCGGCATGTCGGCCACGGCGTTCGCCGCGCCGCCCGTGATGCTGAACAACTCGCTCATCACGCAGATTCCCAAGGGCGACCGGCCCTCGTTTCATGACGCCGTGGCGCAGTCGCTGAACAGCTCGGCCGACGGCCAGCGCACCGAATGGGTCAGCAAGTCACAAGCCAAGCGGGCCGCGCCGATCACCGTGCAACTGACACCCACGCAAACTTCCAAGGTCAAGGACGACCGCGTCTGCCGCTTCCTGGTGGCCGACTTTGCGCGCACCAGCACCACCGAGACATGGAAGTTCTGGTTCTGCAAGCAGCCCGACGGCACCTGGAAAGCCAGCAGCACCTGAAGCCCGCGTCAACAACAATGCCCCCTCGGGGCATTGTTCTTTGCGGCCACGCAGTGGCTATCAAGGCAATGGCTGCACGCCGCACCATTGCGCAATGAACAGTGCGATGGTCTTGGTGATCAAGCGCAACGATTCCAGGTGCACGCGCTCGTCGAACCCATGAATGTCCAGGGACTTTGGCCCATAGACCAAGGTGGGCATGTCGCCGTAGATGACGAACACGCGGGCGTCCAGATAGCCCGGCGTGGTGAAGGTCTGCAAGTCGCTCTGGAACGCCTGGCGATGGCAATCGCGCAAGGTGTTTTCGGCGTCGGAGCCTTCTTCCAGCACGTAGCCTTCAGCATAGAAGCCCGTGTACGAGACTTGGGGCGGCGTGCCGCCCAGGCGTGCATCCGCCACGGCATCACGCAGGCAGGCGTCGATCTCGGCGCGCGCCTCGTCGGCGCTTGTGCCCGGATAGATGGCGGCGCGCACATCGAACTCGCACCAGGGCGGCACGGTTGACGGCCAGTCGCCGCCCGCGATCTTGCCGATGTTGAAGTTGATGGGATGGTCCAGGTGCTCAAAGTGCCGGTGGCAGTGGTGCTGCGCGTTCCACTTGGCCTCCAGGCGGCGCAGCGCTTCGATGGTGGCATAGGCCGCGTCGATGGCGTTGAAGCCGTTGGCCATTTCGCGCGTGTGCGTGGGATGCCCCTGCACGCGCACCTTAAACCACAACACGCCGACGTTGGCGCGCACCAGCATGTTTTCTTCGGGCTCGGGAATTAGCACCGCGTCGGCCTGGTAGCCCCGCAACAGCGCGGCCAGCGCGCCATTGCCCGTGCATTCCTCTTCAACCACCGACTGGAAATAAATGGGCGCCGCCGGCGCGTAGCCCGCCGCGCGCAAGGCGTCATAGGCGAACAGGTTGGCGGCCAGGCCAGCCTTCATGTCGGCGGCGCCGCGGCCATACATCCAGCCGTCGACGATCGCCGGGTCCCAGGGCGAGCGGCTCCACATTTCCCGCGGCCCCGTCGGCACCACATCCACGTGCCCGTTCAGGATGAGCGAGCGCCCGGTGTGGACCTCGGGCCGGTAGGTGCCCACCACATTGAACGCGTTCTCGTACGACACCGTGACCGGCCCAAACCCCGGATGCGAACGGATGTCTTCCACGTCAATCTTCCAGCGGTCCATGGCAAAGCCGCGCTGGCGCATCGCTTCGTACAGGAAGTCCTGCGCGGTGTGCTCTTGCTCGCGCAGCGAGGGAAAGCGCACCAGGTCCTGCGTGAAAGCCAGTTGCGCATCGAAGTGCGCGTCAACGGCTTGCAGAATGCGGCGCGTCTGTTCCTGGGTCAGCGGCGCGGGCGCCATTGCGTTGTCCATGATGTGTCCTTGAGCGTGAAAGAAATGGCGGTGCCTGGGGCTTTATCGCCCGCCCCTTTCCCCCGCGTCAATTTCCGTTTTCTTATCACCGACTTAAGTAGGATTAATGTTGAAATAGACCAGCGGCGGCTGTGAGAACATTCGCCCAGCGCCGCCCAACATCCCTTACCGATCAACATGCCATGACAGAAAAATCCATGACGACCGCCGCTCTTCCGCGCGTGGGTGAACGGCTGGATTGGAATCTTCTTCGTACTTTTTTGGTGATTGCAGAAGAGCGCAGCATTAGCGGTGCTGCTATCAAGCTGCACTTGACGCAGTCGGCGGTCAGCCAGGCCTTGCGCCGTCTGGAAGCGCAGCTGGACCGCAGGTTGATCGAACGGCATCACGCCAAGTTCGCCATCACGCGGGCCGGCGAAGAGGTGCGCCAGGCCGCGCTGGCCATACACGCAAGCGTGTCGCAACTGCTCAGCGACGTGGCGCAAGCCGAAGAGCAAACGGTGGGCCGCGTGCATCTGCTGGTGGCCAGCCGCATCCATTCGGCGGTGTATGACGATTTTTGGGCGCGCTTTCATCGCGCGCACCCGCGTATTGAAGTGCAGTTGGACGTGCTGCCCAGCAGCGAGATCGTGAACGTCTTGCAGCAGCGGGCCGCCACGGCGGGCATCGCGCTATGCCGGCAGATTCCCAAGCGTCTGGACCACAAGCTGTTCCTGCAGCAGCGCTATGCCATGTTCTGCGGCAAGAACCACCCGCTGTTCGGGCGCGCCGACATTCGCATGGAAGACCTGTTGAACGAGAACTTTGTGTCTTTCGCCAGTGACGCCTTGGGCGACAGCCTGTCGCCGCTGACCATCTTTCGCGACCAACGCGGGTTTTCAGGCAGCATCGTCGCCACGTCTTCGCAGCACGACGAGGTAAAACGCCTGCTGGTGGCCGGCTTTGGCATCGGCTGCCTGCCGGAACACAGCGTCGAGGCCGATCTTGCCGAAGGCCGCTTGTGGCGCTTGCCGCCAGGCGAAGGCGTGTGCGCGGCAGACCTGCACCTGCTTTGGCATGGGGATGCACACCGCAGCGCGGCCGAAGACCTGTTCATCGCGGCCTTGCGCGACCACATCGACAACTATTCGCTGCCGCAGCGGCTGCTGCCCGTTCTGCCTTGAACTCAGGCGCGCGCCTTGGACGTACGCACGAAAAAACGCCCCGGTAGCGGCACGCGTGTGCAGCTACCGGGGCGTTGATCCTTGCCGGACGCGTTACGCGCGTCGCGTCAGGCAGCCGTTTCCACGCGATTCGCGTCCAACACGGTCATGGCCGTCATGTTGATGATGCGACGCACCGTGGAACTGGAGGTCAGGATGTGCACCGGCGCGTTCGCGCCCAGCAGGATCGGGCCGACCGCCACGTTGCCGCCCGCGGCCGTCTTGAGCAGGTTGTAGGCGATGTTGCCCGCGTCCACGTTCGGGCACACCAGCAGATTGGCCTCGCCCTTCAGGGTGGACGACGGCAGGATGCGCATGCGCAGCGCTTCGTCCAGCGCGCAGTCGCCGTGCATTTCGCCATCCACTTCCAGATCGGGCGCGGCTTCGCGCACCAGCTCCAGCGCCTGCCGCATCTTGGCGCCCGAGGCCGAGCTGCCGGAACCAAAGTTCGAACGCGACAGCAAGGCCACTTTCGGCGCCAGATTCATGCGGGCCATTTCCTGCGCCGCCATCACCGTGAATTCAGCGATCTGTTCGGCCGTGGGTTCATCGTTGACGTGCGTGTCCACCAACACCACCGTGCGCTCGTTGAGCAGCAGGATGTTCATGGCGGCATACACGTTGGCGTCCGGACGGCGGCCAATCACTTCATCCACGAAACGCAGGTGGTCGTGATAGGCGCCCACGGTGCCGCAGACCATGCCGTCGGCGTCGCCCAGGTGCACCATCATCGCGCCGATCAGGGTCAGGCGGCGGCGCATTTCCACGCGCGCCATTTCCTTGGTGATGCCACGGCGGCACATCAGTTCCCAGTAGGTGGTCCAGTACTGATGGAAGCGTTCGTCGTATTCCGGGTTGGTGACTTCAACGTCTTCACCCAGACGCAGGCGCAAGCCGAATTTCTCGATGCGCGACAGCAGCACGGCGGGCCGGCCCACCAGAATGGGGCGCGCCAGGCCTTCGTCAACCACCACCTGCACCGCGCGCAGCACGCGTTCGTCTTCGCCTTCGGTGAAGACGATGCGCGCCTTGCCACCACCGCGCACAATGCGCTTGGCCGCCGAGAACAACGGCTTCATGAACGCGCCCGAGTGGTACACGAACTGCTGCAGCTGTTCTTCGTAGGCTTCCAGATCGGCCAGCGGGCGCGTGGCCACGCCGCCGTCCATGGCGGCCTTGGCCACCGCCGGGGCGATGCGCACGATCAGGCGCGGGTCGAACGGCTTGGGGATCAGGTATTCGGGGCCGAACGAAATGTCATAGGTGCCGTAGGCGGCGGCGACGACTTCGTTCTGTTCTTCTTCGGCCAGTTTGGCGATGGCGTGCACCGCCGCCATTTCCATTTCGCGCGTGATGGTGGTGGCGCCCACGTCCAGCGCACCCCGGAAGATGTACGGGAAGCACAGCACGTTGTTGACCTGGTTCGGGTAGTCAGACCGGCCCGTGGCCATGACCACGTCGTCGCGCACGCCGTGGGCCACTTCCGGCAGGATTTCGGGCGTGGGGTTGGCCAGCGCCAGGATCAGCGGACGCGGCCCCATGGTGGCAACCATTTCCGGCTTGAGCACGCCGCCGGCAGACAGGCCCAGGAACACGTCGGCGTTCTGGATCACCTCGGCCAGCTTGCGGGCATCCGTCTTCTGCGCAAAGCGCGCCTTGTCCGGGTCCATCAGTTCGGTGCGGCCTTCATAGACCACGCCTTCGATGTCGGTCACCCAGATGTTTTCCAGCGGCAGGCCCAGATCCACCATCAGGTCCAGGCAAGCCAGGGCGGCAGCGCCCGCGCCGGACGTCACCACCTTGACGGTCTTGATGTCCTTGCCCACGACTTTCAGGCCGTTGATGAACGCCGCCGACACCGTGATGGCGGTGCCGTGCTGGTCGTCGTGGAAGACCGGAATCTTCATGCGTTCACGCAGCTTGCGTTCCACGGTAAAGCATTCCGGCGCCTTGATGTCTTCCAGGTTGATGCCGCCAAACGTGGCTTCAAGACCCGCGATGATTTCCACCAGCTTGTCCGGGTCGGTCTCGTTGATTTCGATGTCGAAGACATCCAGGCCGGCAAACTTCTTGAACAGCACCGCCTTGCCTTCCATGACCGGCTTGGAAGCCAGCGCGCCGATATTGCCCAGGCCCAGCACCGCCGTGCCGTTGGTGATCACGCCCACCAGGTTGCCGCGCGCGGTGTAGCGATAGACATTGGCCGGATCGGCCACGATTTCTTCGCAGGCCGACGCCACGCCCGGCGAATAGGCCAGCGCCAGATCGCGCTGGTTGACGAGCGGCTTGGAGGCCACCACTGAAATCTTCCCCGGGGTGGGGAACTCGTGATAGTCCAGTGCTGCCTGGCGGTCGGAGGGCGAGTTCATGTGGCGGTAGCCTCGTTGGTAGGGGTGATGTGAATATGGGAAAAATTCTAGGCGGACAGGCATAAGGTGATGATTCGGATTTAATATCGTCCCATTACCTTTACCTTATGACCTGTCTATGACGGCCTTTGACCCGGATGCCGTTATCCGGAAATTGACCTCGCGGCTGAAGATGCGCCACCTGATGCTGCTGCTGAAAATCGAGCAGCACGGATCCCTGACCCGGGTGGCCGAGCACATGGCGACCAGCCAGCCAGCCGTGACGAACGCCCTGGCCGAACTGGAAAGCATGTTCGACGTGCCGCTGTTCGACCGCTCTGTCCGGGGCATGACGCCGACGCCTTTGGGCGCGGTGGTGCTGACGCGCGCGCGCGGGCTGGTCCACGACCTGGGTCATCTGGTGCAGGAAATGGAGGCCGTGGCGGCGGGCCATGCCGCCCATCTGCATATCGGCGTCATTCCGTTTGTGTCGGGCCAGATGCTGTCGGCCGCCATCAGCCGTACCCTGCCGCAAGGGCGGCGCATCACCGCCACCATCCACGAAGGCCAGGGCCCCGCCCTGCTGCGCCAACTGCGCGACCACACGCTGGATATCGTGGTGGGCTGGGCTACGCCGTCGGTGGACCTGAGCAATATCGATTTTGAAGTGCTCTACCACCAGCAACCCCGCCTGATCGCCAGCCGGCGCCTGGCGGCGCGGCTGGGGCGTTCGCGACTGGAATGGAACCGGCTGGCGGACCTGGACTGGATTCTGGGCACGCCCGGCAGCCCCATCCGCGAACAGGTGGCCGATATTTTCCTGCGCGCGGGCCTGGCGCCGCCCCCGCCTTCGGTGCAAAGCGATTCGTCCAAGCTGATCGGTGAAATGATCGTCGCCAGCGATCGCGCCGTGTCGATTCTGCCGGCCGATATCGCCGATGAACTGGTACGAATTGCCGGCGCGGCCATCGTGCCCTATTCGTTTGACTGGACCTTGCCGCCGATCTCGCTGTTTACCCGCGCCGACGGCCTGCGGCGCAATGTGGACGCGCTCTTTGCGTCCGCCCTGCGCGAGGTGTATACCAAGGGAGCCCGGCCCGCGACCTGAACCACGCCCCCTTTCAGCCCACGTTTTCCCGTCCCACGCCCATGCCTTCCGGCCAATTCCTGATGCATCGCAGCGCGCTTGCCGGCGTGCAGGCGGTGGCTGCACGCAGCCGCCACGCCTTTGCCCGGCACACGCATGACCAGTTCGGCATTGGCGTGATGCGCCAGGGCGCGCAGGTGTCGCACAGCGGACGCGGCCAGGTCCGCGCCGGCCCGGGCCACGTCATCACCGTCAACCCAGGCGAGGTGCATGACGGCGTGCCCATCGGCGACACGCCGCGTGCCTGGCAGATGCTGTACCTGGACCCGGACGTGGTGGCGCAGGCGGCAAACGACTTGGCCAAGGATGGCTACGCGGGTGCCTGCTACGAATTCGAACACCCCGCGCAACACCAACCCGCCTTGGCGCGCGACGTTCTGGCGTTGTACTCGCACGCCATTGGCGCCGCCGCGCCCTTGGCCTGTGACGCGCTGTTGCTGCGCATTCTGGTGCAAGCGCGCGGCGACGGCGGCCGCTGGCGCGTGGCAGCGGCAGGCCCTGGCATGCCCGCCGGCATCCGCCACGCGCGCAGCCTGATCGACGATGCCCCCGCCGCCACGCTGTCGCTTGCCGACCTGGCGGCCGCCTGCGGGCTTAGCCGATATCAGACGTTGCGCGCCTTTGCCCGCGCCACCGGCATGACGCCGCACGCGTATCAAATTCAACGGCGCCTGCTGCTGGCGCGCCAATTGATCCGGCGCGGCATGACGCTGGCCGACGCCGCCGCCGCCAGCGGCTTTGCCGACCAAAGCCACATGACGCGGCTGTTCGTTCGCACCTACGGCGTATCGCCTGGCTGCTACGCCATGGCGGCGCGCCTGGCCTGAACCTGGGGGCTGGGGCTGGGCTGGGGCTGCGACTGATTTGAAGCGATACCGGCACTGGCCCGCTGCAATTTCGTTCAAGACCGGCTGCGTCCACGCGTCCTACGCTGCGTGTTTTCCACGCAGGGCACGGCAATGGGCACGCACCAACGAATGTGGGGGTATGGCTTTCTGGCGGCAGCCATGGCGCTGGTGGGCAGCACCGTCATCGCCAGCAAGATCATCGGGGCCGGCATACCGCCCTTTACCGCCACCGCACTGCGGTTCGCCATCGCGCTGCCCTGCTTCGCCTTGTTGATGGCGGCCACCGGCGCGCGCCTGCCGCGTCTGCAAAAGCGCGATTGGCTGCTGCTGGCGGCGCAGGCCATTGCCGGCAGCGTGGGCTATACAACGCTGCTGATCGCCGGCTTGCAGCGCGCCTCGGCGGTGGACGGCGGCATCATCCTGGGCACCTTGCCGCTGGTATCCGCGGCCATCGCCGTGCTGGTGCTGGGCGAACGCCCTGGCAAGGGCACGTGGGCCGCCATCGCGATGGCGGCCGCCGGTGTGTGGCTCATGGCGCACGAGGGCGCGCGCGCGGATCGCGCCACGTCGTGGACCGGCAATGTCTTGATGCTGGGCGCCGTGGTGTGCGAAGGGCTGTTCATCCTGCTCAACAAGCGCTTGCGCGTGGCCGTGCCGCCGCTGGCGCTGTCAACCGTGATGGCAGGGTTTGGTCTGGCGTTTTCGGCGCTGGCCAGCGTGGCCGAATCGCCTTGGACGCTGAGCTTGTCCGCCGACGCGATGCTGGCGGTGGGCTATTACGCGCTGGTGCCCACGGTGGGCGGATTTCTACTTTGGTACGCGGGCGCAGCGCGGGTGCGCGGGTCGGAAGCAGCGCTGTTCACCGCGCTGGCGCCCGTGTGCGCGGTGCTGTTGGCCACCAGCGTATTGGGCGAAACGGTCAGGCTTGTCCAGGCCGTCGGCATGGCTTGCGTGCTGGGCGGCGTGCTGATGCAGGCGCTGGCCGCGCAGCGTGGCCGCCAGCCGCGAGTCAATCGACGCTGAACGCCGAGCCCTGCGCCCTACGCACCCGCCGCTAGCCGCGGCTGAAGGCCAGCGCGAACTCGTCAGAGAAAATATCGGCCAGCGCATGCCGCAACGCAGCGGCGCGCTCTGCGCCGTAGGCCGCTTCAAAACGGCGCTGCGCGTCTTTCCACAGGCGTTTGGACTCGGCCAGCTTGGCGCGGCCAGCCTCGGTCAGCGCCACGCGGCGGCTGCGGCGGTCGTGCTCGTCGCGCGACATTGCCACATAACCGTCGCGTTCCAGCGGCTTCAGGTTGTGGGCCAAGGCCGAGCGGTCCAGCACCAGCGCACGCGCCAGATCGGTCATGGACGGCGTGCCGGCCCGGGCAATGTGAATCAGGATGGAATGCTGCGACACCTTCAAGCCGCAGGGGGCAAGCACCGTGTCATACAACTGCGACACGCGCCGGGTCGCCTTGCGCAAGGCGGCGCCGTTGCAGACCAGCGGGTCCGTGACGGTAGCGAGGGCAGAGGGTTGGACGTCGGACATGGCGGCAGGCAAAGGTCAGAGAAGGTCATTACCCTACTGCCGGGTCGGGCGCGCGTCCAGCCCATTATTGACAGATGCTGGCATATGCACGTAAATTTTATCGCACTCCATTCCAGCCTACGCTCATGTCAGCCAGCCCCCCGTCGCCGTCCCCCGCGGCAAGCGCCGCCAACGCGCGTCTGCAAGCCATGCTTGATGCGCCGATTGCGCCCACGCTGGCCCGCCTGGCCTGGCCCAATATATTGATGATGTCGGCGCAGTCCGCCACCAGCTTGATCGAAACCTGGTTTCTGGCGCGCCTGGGCACGTCAGTGCTGGCTGGCGTGGCGCTGGTGGTGCCGGTGGTGTTCCTGATGGGCAATATGTCGCAAGGCGCCATGGGCGGCGGCATTTCGGCGGCGGTGGCGCGGGCGCTGGGCGGCGGGCGCCAACAGGAAGCAGACCAACTGGTGCTGCACGCCGTGGTACTGAACGCCATCTTGGGCATGCTTTTCTGTGTGCTGATGCTGGCGTTCGGGCCGCAGTTGTATCGCGCGCTGGGTGCACAAGGCGAAGCGCTGGACGCGGCGCTGGCGTATTCCAACGTGATCTTCGGCGGCATCGTGTTGATGTGGCTGATGAATGCATTCGCCAGTGTCATCCGGGGCACCGGCAACATGCTGGTGCCGGGCGCGGTGATCTGTGGCGGGGCCTTGCTGCTGGTCCCCTTGTCGCCCTGCCTGATCTTCGGATGGGGGCCGTTTCCGGCATTGGGCGTGGCGGGCGGCGGCTGGGCGCTGGTCATCTATTACGGCGTGGGCGCGCTGATCCTGGGCATCTACTGCGCCAGCGGCCGCAACCCCGCGCGGCTGGTCGCCAGCCGCCTGCACGGGAACCTGATGCGCAGCATTCTTAGCGTGGGTGCACTGGCAACGCTGAACCCGCTGTTGACCAATGCCCTGGTGGCGCTGACGGCGGCTTTGGTCGGCGCCTATGCCGGCACCGCGGCGGTGGCGGGTTACGGCATCGCCGTGCGCCTGGAATATCTGCTGATGCCCATTGCCTTCGGCCTGGGGGCGCCCATGGTCGCGATGGTGGCGTCCAACATCGGCGCGGGGCGGCCCGAACGCGCCATGCGCATTGCCTTGACCGGCGGCGCCATGGCCTTCGTGCTGGCTGAAACCATCGGGATCGCGGCGGCGTGCTTTCCCGAAGCATGGTTGCGGCTTTTCGGCGCCGAAGACCACATGCTGCAAGCCGGCGCCGACTACCTGCGTACCGTCGGTCCGGTGTATGGATTTTTTGCGCTGGGGTTTTCGATGTACTTCGCCTCGCAAGGCGCGGGGCGCTTGAAGTGGCCCCTGGTGGCCGGATGCCTGCGCCTTGTGACGGCGGTGGGCGCGGGCGCCATCGCGCTGCACTTGACCGGATCGCTGACGGTGTTCTTTTCAGTCGCGGCCGTGGCGATGTGTCTGTATGGCCTGATCATTCTGGCCGCGGTCGCTTCCGGCTCGTGGTTCGCGCCGGCGCGTCAGCCCCAGGCCCACCCCGTGGCGCGCTCCTAGGCGGGGCATCACGCAGCGCGTACGCCACCAGTTCGGCGGCATACGCCGGCAGCGCGTCGCGCACGCACAGCACTAGGTCGCGCGCGGCCCAGGCATCGGCCAACGCCACGCGCTGCACGCCCGCCGCCCGCCCCAGGCGCATGGCCGCCACGCGCGGCACGATGGCGATGCCCACGCCCTGCCCCACCATCCGGCACACCGCATCAAAGCCGCGCAAGCGCACCCGGTACGACAAGGTCTTGCCGCCGCGCCGCGCATGATGCGCAATGTGGTCCTGCAAGGCGCTGCCCTCGGTCAGCCCCACGAAGTCCTCGTGCGCCACCTCGCTTAGCGTGACAGCCGGCCGCCGCGCCAACGCATGGCCGCGCGGCACGATCACCGCCAGCGGATCATGGCGAAACGTCTGGGTATGCAGGCCGTGCAGGTCGGCCGAGTCCGCCAGCACGCCGATATCGCAGATGCCCGCGCGCAAGGCGTCGGCAATATCCAGGCTGGGCTTTTCTTCCAGGTCCACCGACACGCGGGGATGGTCACGCAGAAATTCGCCCAGCACGGGCGGCAGGTATTCGCTGAGGGCGGTGGTGTTGCACAGCACGCGCACATGCCCTTTCAGGCCGTGGCCAAAGTGGTCGAGTTCGCCGCGCATGCGGTCGATCTGCGCCAGCACCACGCGCGCATGGTGCGCCAGCGTCTGCCCGGCAGGCGTGAGTTCGACGCCGCGAGGCGCGCGCAGCAAGAGCGGCACGCCCAGGTCCCCTTCCATGCCCCGGATGCGTTCGCTGGCCGAGGCCAGCGTCATATGCGTGCGTCTGGCGCCCGCCGTGATGGAACCCGCTTCCTGCACATGGAGAAAGAGACGAAGGTCGGTCAGGTCGAATCGCATGCGGCCAGCGTAGCACGCCACCCTATGGCACAGCCATAGGATGCCTATGCAATATCCCGATGCCGCTGGGGCCGCGAACCCGCGCAGAATTCGTCTATCGATAACTTCAAACACCCTATCCAATGACGAATCCCACTCCATGCCGGCATTTCAGCGCGCTGCACTCTTGCCGTGCCGAGCACAAGCTATTCGTCGCCACTATCAGGCCAGACCATAGCCTGGGCGCGCACGGGGTGGCGCCATGACGGCGATGGATCTCTTGCCTGGCGGCACCCCGGCAATACTGGCCGCCACCGTAGCCGTGTTCATCCTGGCCGGCGTGGTCAAGGGCGTGGTGGGCTTGGGGCTGCCCACCATTTCGATGGCGATGCTGGCCTTGGTGATGGCGCCCGCGCAAGCCGCCGCCTTGCTGATCGTGCCGTCCTTGGTCACCAACCTGTGGCAGGCGCGGCCCTGGCCCACGCTGCCGCCTACCCTGCGCCGCATCGGCGCCCTGCAGCTTGGTGTCTGCGTGGGCACGCTGGCGGGTGCGATGTGGCTGGGCGCGCCCAGCGGGCGTTGGGCCGGTGTGTGCCTGGGGCTGGCGCTTATCGCCTATGCCGGCTGGGGCCTGTTCGGCTCGCCGCCCAAGGTGCCACGCCGGCACGAACACGTGCTGGGCGCGTTGGTGGGCGCGATCACCGGCGTGATCACGGCGGCCACCGGGGTGTTCGTGATTCCCGCCGTGCCCTTCCTGCAAGCCTTGAACCTGGGCAGGGACGGCTTGATCCAGGCCATGGGCGTGTCATTCACGGTGTCCACCGTGGCGCTGGCGGCGGGCCTGTGGCTCAACGGCGGCTATAGCCCGGCCGCCGCTGGCGCCTCCGTGCTGATGCTGCTGCCCGCGTTGGCCGGCATGGCGCTGGGGCAGTGGCTGCGGGGCAAACTGTCGGCCAGCACGTTCAAGCTTTGCTTCATGATCAGCCTGGCCTTGTTGGGCGGCTGGCAAGTGGCGCAAGGCTTGACGGGGTAGGCCCGCCTCATGCCGCCAGACGCCGCTCGTCCACGAAGCCGATGGATACCGACATTTCGCGCCAGCGCGCCAGTTCCTGTTGCACCGACTGGATCTTGCCGCGCGCCTGATCAAAGGCGTCACGCCCCAGGAACAGGTGCAGCGGTGCGTACTGGGCCTCCGCCGCCTGAATCAGCGCCTGCGCCGCTTTGCCCGCGTCGCCGCCATCGTGCGCCTGGATAGCGCGCGCGGCGCGTTCGGGCGAGCCCCCGCCATCACGCGGCGACACGGCCCGCATGGCGCCCGGGTACACCAGCGACACCCGCACGCCCCACGGCGCGGCTTGCGCCGCCAACGCCTCGGTCAAGCCGCACACCGCGAACTTGGCGGCGCTGTACGCCCCCCACTCGGCATGCCTGCCATCAAACCCCAGGATGGACGACACATTGAGCACATGCCCGCTGCCCTGCGCCCGCATGTGCGGCAACACCGCGCGGATCATGTTCAGCGTGCCGAAGACGTTGATGTCGAACGCGGCGCGCACGTCGGCGTCGGACAGTTCGGCCAACGAGCCGGGGCACGCCGCCCGCGCGTTGTTCACCAGCACGTCCACGCGGCCAAAGGCGGCCATCGTGGCGTCCACCGCGCGGCGCACATTGCGTTCGTCCGCCACGTCGACCGTCAGCGGCAGAAACTGGCCTTCCAGCTTGGCCCCCACTGCATCCAGCAATGCATCGCCGTCCCGCGACGTTGCCGCCACCTTGTGCCCCAGGTCCAGCAGCATCTGCACCAATGCCAGGCCCAGGCCCGTTGATGCGCCCGTCACCAACCAGATTTTTTCGGAGTTCATGCGATTCCCTTCCCTTGCTTGTCATGCTTGCGCCCCCCGGCAAGATGCCTGGCGGCCGGCTCGGGGCAACGCCTTCCTGGTGGGAAACATCAGCCCAGCCTGAAAGGGATATTAAGAATCGGGCGCAGGCGCGTACAGGCTCGTTCTTGCTGGAAACCTGCCTATTCCTCCGTTGCTGCCACGTCGCGGGGGCAATGCCAAAACCAGCACCGCAACCAGCAACAACCTCAGCGCAAAAAGCGCCGCCGTTGTCCGGTTTGCCTGACCGCCGCCACCAAGCCTTGCACCGCGGATTCGGCTGAACGCAGATAGGCGTAGAAGCGAGCCGCCGGCAGATCCGGCATGCCGTCTTCGTGCAACAACGCCCGCATGCCCTCGCGCAACTGGCTGCGGGCAACCGGCGCCACCGCAAAGCCCGCCTGCGCCGCGGCCAGGCTGCCCGCCATACTGCCGCTTTCGAACGCCGGCAGCCACGCCTTGCCGGCCTGCGCCAAGGCCGTGATGGCCGCTTCGCGGTACACGCACGGCTCCGGAAACACCGCCAGCGGCACAGGCGCATCGGGGTCCCAGGGCTGATCCTCCCCCCAGGCCCATACCAAATCCTCTTCCCACAGCAGTTCGCCCTCGTCGTGCACGCGCGAACATTGCTTGCCGAAAACCACGTCCAGCTTGCCGCGCGCCTGCAGACGCAGCAGGTCGGCGGTGATACCCACCTTCAGTTCGATCGACGCATCCGGATGCGCCCGATGAAAGGCTTGCAGCACCTGCGCCAGCCAGGCGCCCGCGAAGTCTTCGGACGACCCGATCCGCAAGCGGCCTTTCAACCGCGCGCCGCTCAGCCGGGCGCGCGCTTCGCGTTCCAGATCGACGATGTTGCGGGCGTAGGCGTACAGCGTCTGGCCGGCGGGCGTGAGCTCGAAGCTGCGTGTGGTGCGCGCAAGCAGCGTGGCGCCTGCCAACAATTCCAGACGCTTGATGTGGCCGCTGACCGCTGACGGCGTCAGTGCCAGCGCATCGGCGGCCAGCGCAAACCCGCCGCAATCGACCACCTCGATAAAGGTGCGCAACAAGGTCAGGTCCAGCACCGCGCCTGCCGTGTCGTTGGGGGTGTCCATGGCTAATGTCCGTTAATTCATGAGGTATTGATAATAATCTTCTATTCATCACGAATCATGACAAGCGCAGCCAGTATCGTGACGACATCACCGCAACCGAAGGAACCACCACCATGCCCGCCTACGCCCAGGTACAAACGCCCTTGCTGGATATCGCCTATCTGGAATGGAACCCCGCCGGGTCGCGCACCGCCGTGCTGGTGCACGGCTGGCCAGACAGCCCGGAAAGCTGGACCCTGGTTGCGGAACGCTTGGCCGCCCATGGCTACCGCGTAATGTGCCCCGCGCTGCGCGGCTTCGGCCCGACCCGCTTTCGGCACGCCTGCACGCCGCGCAGCGGTGAGCTGGCTGCGTTGGGACGCGATCTGCTGGACTTCATCGACGCGCTGTCCCTGGATCGCCCCACCCTGGTCGGCCACGATTGGGGCGCGCGCGCCGCCGCCAACGCCTGCGGTCTGCGGCCCGACGTGGCGGCGCAACTGATCCTGCTGTCGGTCGGCTACGGCACCAATGACCCCAATCAGGCGCTGCCGCTCGCACAGGCGCGCAATTATTGGTACCACTGGTACATGGCAACCCCCCGAGGCGCAGCCACCGTACGCGACGACCGCCTGGCCTTTGCCCGCATAATGTGGGACACCTGGTCGCCCGCCGGCTGGTATGCCCCCGCCGATTTCGACGAGGCCGCGCGCGCGTTCGACAACCCTGACTGGGCCGACGTCGTGCTGCATTCCTACCGGCACCGCTGGGGGCATGCAGAAGGCGATCCGGTCTACGCGGCCGACACGGCCCAACTCACACCCGCGCCCGTCTTGACGGCGCCAACCCTGGTACTGCACGGGGGCGCCGACGCCTGCAACCACCCCGCCACGTCCGAGGGCAAGGAACGCTTTTTCAGTGGCGCTTACGAACGCCTAGTGCTGGACGGCGTGGGCCATTTCCCGCAGCGGGAGGCCCCGCAGGCCGTGGCCGACGCCATCCTGCGGTTCTGCGCGACACCCGGCAATGACGCCCCGCCGGGCAGCCCGCCACGGAATGGCGGATAATTCGTCTGTTTCCCGCCGCGCAACGCGGCGGATTTTTGTGGGCGCGTGGCGCGCCCAACAGCATTCGGAGTCAACTATGCATCGCGGCATTCAGGCGATTGAACAATTCATGGAATCCATCGGCCTGACCTGGCGCCCCGGCTCGACCGAAAGCGCCGAGCTGCGCGTCAGCTACCGCATCGGCAACACCCGTCCGCTGGGCATTGACCGCACCCTGGTCGAATTCCATTGCGACGCCAAGCGCCCCAAGGTATGGGTGCCCGAGTTCTCGCGCACCAGCTTTCACCAGTGGTTTGAAGTGCCGTTCCAGGAATTCGAGTTCACCCCCGGCGGCTCGATGCTGAAGATCAAAGCCCCCGCGCGCGGTAACGCGCCCCCGTACAGCGTGGGGATCAAGCCGCTGGCTTGATGGATGAAGACCCCTGCCTGCGGTGAGCCGCAAGGCGAGCGGGCCAGATTTGACTCGACCGGGTCAAATCTGGCCCGTTTTTATTGTTGCTTATCAATGACTTATAAAAATCGGGTCAAAACTGGCCCGATTTCTCGTGAAAAACCCCGGTTTTTAGGGGGGCAACGAAGAAATCCGCGCACACATCGGGTTTTGTTTTTCACAAGGCATTGATTCAAAAAGGATAATTTTTAATTCCTTAACCTGGCACCGTTCTTGCATAGGAGGGCATGGCGGCCGTTTCGGCCTGCCATCCGGCTTTTCCAGCCGCGACGACAAGAACGGAGCCCGTCATGCCCCCCCGCGCCTGCCCGAAAGCCCTGCAAGCCCCGCATCCCAGTTCCAAGTTGTTGGGCAAGGCGATATCTCCCCCGGCCTGCGAAGCCGCCATTCCCCTGTACCCCTTGCGCTATGGCATTGCCGATTCGCCTTATCGCAACGATATCCATCAGACGCTGGCGACACCGGGCTATCCCGCCCTGACAGGCGGCAAGGCTTATGGCCTGCGCGTGCTGCGGCCGGGAACCTATGTGTACCTGTGCTACTTCCGGGATGGAAGGATGTGGAATCGCCACTATCAGGTCACCGAAGACATCCGCTTTGCGCCAATCTGGTGGGGCGAGGCGGACTACGCCCATTCGACGCCGGGTTCACAGGTGCAGCCAGACACCACCGGCGCGGCGCCTTGCGTATGGGTGCCGCCCGCCGCGCGTGACAGCCTGGTCTATCTGCTGGTCAGCGACACGATCCTGACGCATGAAGCCCTATGGGACGTGGAGACGAACGCGGATGGGCGGCGCGATGCGCTGGCCACTGTCGTCGCCCCGTTCAACGGCCCCGAGCAGCCCCACGTATTCAAGGCGGTGCTGTTGGCGCTTGCCACGCCGGAACTGATGCGCCCCATACCAGGCGACGTGCCCATGTACCACGCCTGGAGCGAGATCACGCCCGCGGAACACTATCCGGATGTGAACGACATCGTCAGCCGGATGTATGCCGTTCTGCGTTTCCACGGAGATGTCGTGCCGCTGGCGGTCGTGCTGCACGACCCCGTAGGCATCGCCAGCGAGCTCAACTACCTGTGCGCCGCCCAGGTCAAAAAGCGCGACGACTATCAGGCGCAAAGCAAGCACCGGCTGCACAGCGCCGGCTTGATCGACGCCTACTTCAAACAAGCCGAAGCCGCAAGCAACACCCCGCCCGCCTTGACCGCGCTCGCCCGGCAACGGGCGCTGGTGAACCTGGCCGGCGCGCGGGATTTTCCTTCCACGTATCAAGACCGCGTCACCGCGTTTCAGGCCGACATCACCCGCGCCTGCGCGGACGTGGTCGCCTGGCTGAAATTTGTGCAAAAGGCGGGGTTACTGGAGCAAGCGTTCGGCCTCTTCGACCTGCGCTGCCCGCACAACGCCAGCAACTTTGAAGCGGTTGTCCTGCATTGCTTTGGCGCCACGGTCCATTCAGACGACGGGCTGGCGGAACTTGCCAGGCACATCGAAGCCGCGCCCCGCATCAGCCCCCTGTGGCTCGCGCTGGGCGTGGGCGACGAGCCGTTGATGGCGCGGCTGGCCGAGCCAATGACCATCGGCAAGGGCGTGTACGACGCGGTGGACCGCGTGCTGGAAGAACGGCCCGGCACGCCGATTACCGATCTGCTGACACGGCTGCTGTGGCCCTACCTTGGAAGCGCTTCCGTGCAGGCCGCGGATATTCAGGTCAGGCGATTGCGGCATATCGGCGAAATGCGCTTTGGCATAACGGTCGGACGCCGACTGGTGACCCCGCAACAGTATTTGGCGTATAGCGGGGAATTGCAGGGGTATGTGGCGATGGGGCGCGAGGTGCAAGTGCGATGGCCTGGCGCGTTTTTGCCGGCGGCAGGCACGGGCACGGGCACGGGCACGCGCGTGCAGGCGGCGAGCGTCGAAATTTGGGAATGGGAGACGGTGGGGACGACGACGGTTATTGATAAGACGAAGAAGGCGATGGATCCGGAGGGAAATCCGCTGATCAGGAATTTGAATCGCTTGCGTGCGACGGCTGGGGCGGTGGCGACGGGTGTGGGGGGTGGGCTGGCGATTTGGGGGATGAGGAATGCGGTTGGTGGGCTTAACCGCGATGTCTACAGCTCATCAAACTGGAGCATTTTTCTTGGAGCGGGTTCGGCGTTAGTCGGTGCGTCCATTGAAAGGGGACTGTCAGAAATTTTGTGTTCTAGGCGTTGTTCTGACGTTGCATCATTTACTCGCTGGCCCACTGGGCGTTGGTACGGATGCGGGTAAATCGCTCCTCGTAGAGGATGGCGAACTGGTGCATCGCGTCGGTCCAATGGTGTGTGGCCGTGCCCCATTTGACGGTAATGTTTCGCAGCGCCAACCAGAGCAGCTTAATCGCCGCGTCGTCGGTAGGGAAGTGGCCGCGCGTTTTGATGATCTTGCGTAGCTGCGCATTCACGCTCTCTATCGCGTTCGTCGTGTAGATCACACGTCGGATCGCGGGTGGAAACACGAAGAAGGGGATGACCTGTTCCCAGGCGTCTTTCCAGGCTTTGACGATCATTGGGTACTTCAAGCCCCAAGCGCCTTTGGCAAACTCATCAAGGGCCTGTTGCGCGGCCTGGGCGTTAACGGCAGCGTAGATCGGGCGCAGCGCCGTGGCGATCGCGCGGCGATCCTTCCAGCCGGCGTAGGCCAGGCTATTGCGGATCAGATGCACGATGCACGTTTGTAGCGTGGTGGCTGGGAACACGACCTCTAGCGCCTGGGGCATCCCTTTCAGACCATCGGTCACTGCGATCAGGATGTCCTGCACCCCTCGGGTCTTGAGGTCGTTGAACACCCGCATCCAGAACTTCGCGCCCTCGGTGGTCTCGACCCACAGGCCCAGAATCTCACGCGTGCCATCGGGCAGCACACCCAAGGCCAGATAAACCGCCTTGTTCTGCACCAAGCCTTCGTCGCGGATCTTGACCCGCAACGCGTCGAAGAACACCACGGGGAACATGGGTTCCAGAGGGCGGTTCTGCCACGCCTGCACTTCATCCATGACCTCATCGGTCACCGAGCTGATGAACTCCGGCGACACGTCAGTGCCATATTGCTCGTCCAGGAACGCTCGGATCTCGCGCACGCTCATGCCACGGGCGTACATCGCGATGATCTTGTCATCAAAACCGGTAAACCGACGTGCGTGCTTGGGAATCAGGATTGGGGCAAAACTGCCATCCCGATCCCGCGGGATATCCAGCTTGAGCGGGCCGTCGTCGGTCAGCACGGTCTTGCTGCTCTTGCCGTTGCGCTGGTTGGTGGTGTCTTCCGGGCGCTCGCCGCCTGCGGGATAGCCCAGGTGTCGGCCCAGTTCAGCGCCCAGAGCACGCTCGATCAGCGCCTTCTTCAGCAACATGAACGTGTCCTGGACCGCCTCGGCTGTCATCGGCCCCGTTACAAGTTCATCGAGCAACTGCTCGGCACTGGCCGGTAGCGCAGACGTGCTGGACTGCCTCGTGGACTTCGGGTTGCGTGCCATGGTCGGTCTCCTTGAAAACCATCATAGGCCTGCACACAAAAATCCTGACAGTCCCATTGAAAGCGCCGCCCTCGCTATATCTGCCCACTCTAAACGCAAAGGAAACAGCGCCTTGGCCCACGCTGCGAGGACCTACGGATTGAAATGGGGTACCACGGTAGCTGGCTCAATCGCCGCTGGCCTACTGGCCATTGCCGATCTTATAAAAGCAGCCAACTCCTACAAAACCGCAAATGCTGAACAAGCACGCATGCATTTGTATTCCGCAATGTCTGGCGGCGTACTTGCTATTGCGACAGTTGGAGGTGGTTCGGCAGCCCTCGCCACATTAGCTGGCGGAGGTTCGGCCGTAGCCGCCCTCGGACTCACCCCCGCTGGCTGGGCAGTCATTGCCCTTCTAGCAATAGGCGCCGTCGTCTACTTCACCCTTCAAGCCGATCAAGCCCAACACAACCCCCTGGAAATCTGGCTCAAGCACTCCGCCTGGGGCGTAGCCACGCCGCGCTTCACGCTGGCGCAAGAACTGCATGCCTGGCACAGCTTGCACTTCAGCCCCCGCATCACCCCGCAATGGCAGTCCCTGCGCGGTGTTGCAGGCACCCTGCGTATCAGTTGCACGCTGCCCGAGACGTCCGGGCAAGACGACTTTCAAGCCAAACTCAAAGTCACCCTATACGGGATGCCTCTGGAAGCCGTGGACACCTCCACCGCTTTCTGCACGCCCGGCGTTTGCGTGGATCTCAGCAGGCAATACGTTATCGGCCCGTTGAACAATGGCCCAGGCGCGGAGCGCGGATGGCGGATCAGCATGCACGAGGATGCCAAGGTCGAGTTGACGTACCTGTACCGACCCGATACCCAGAACTTGCCCTCAATCGGCCTGGAACAACCAGGTGCGCCCGAACCGCTGGTGTTCACTTCATCGGGTTTCTTCTCTGACTCCATCGACCCCGCCAAGCTGGCTCCCGTCAAGGCGCCGACATGAGCCAGAGCAACGACACCGTCAAGCGGCTTCCTCGCAGCCTTCTATTTGGGGCCAAGCGATTCACACGCGGCCCGCTTACGCGCGAGAACCTTCCCACCGAAGCAGTGGAAGTACAGGCAGCACTCGGCGTTCGTCGACTAAATGAACAGTGCATAGAGCTGGAACCATATGGAAATCAAGTGCGCAGCGGATATGCGATGGCCATTGGGTTTCTATTCGTATTCGGCACGGGCATTTCAGTGTTCATGTGGTCCTTCATCCCCGCTCCCATCACGGCCGAAATATGGCTCATGTTGTTCCTGGGGCCGTTGCTTTCGGCGGCTTCTGGCGTGGCCTGGTATCTCTTCACCCGCCTCTATTTAGGCAAGTTTCGTGGCGGCTTCATTCGCATTCATCGGGGCACCGGGAAGCTCTATTTCGTTACTCCAAGAGACGAGCACCTTCTGACGCTGGATTGGACTCAACTCACCGCCCTAGCCGGGTACATTCCCGTCCTCGGCGCGGGGGCTACACCAGTTTTTATCCCCTATATCTGACCGCTATCGATTGGGAATCGAGTCCACCGAGGGAGATCTGCATCGCCTGCGGCAACCTGGGCTGGCGTGATGATGGACGTTCCGCCAAGCAATTGTGGGATTACCTGCGGGTCTTCATGGAGGACGGCCCGAAGTTCTTATCCAGTCCGCCGCCGATTCCCCCCCGTCTCTCACGCAAAAAGACCTTCTTTCGCTTCTACCAAGATTGGGCTGAAAAATTCCGCCGCGACCTCTCCACGCCAAAAGGCAAGCGATGGGCGCCGCTGTGGATTCCCGCGAAAATCATCTGGTTGATCTGCATCGTGTTCCCCGACAGCCTCGCAGAGTTCATTGAATACAACGTGCCCTACACGTCCTTCCCGAAAGAGATCGATGCGCTCTGCGGCTTCCAAGAAAAGCGTGTTCCCATCATGCGGCTGAATGGTGAACGCATTGACTCGTGATCAACCTCGAACAGTAGAACGCCTTTCTCCAGCTCTACTAGTCGGTGCAAAAAACCTGGTTCGTGGCCGAGCAGCAAAAAGCGGAATTCCGGGCGACCCGACGCTAATCAGCGGTCAGCTCGGGGTGCGCAGGATGAATGAACACTGCGTGGAACTGGAGCCATTTGGAAATACAGTTCGCAATGTTTATGCCAGCGGCATAGGCATAACCATCGTGATGATGTGCGGCATTTCCATTGTTGGCCTCAGCATTGTTTCTGAGCCGATATCCTGGCGAGTCGCCATCATGCCTATTGGCCTGTCATTGGTTGCCGTCGTCCTTTCAACGCTGCTGTACCTCTGTACACGCCACCTCTCCGGAAAATTCCGCGGCGGTTTCATCCGCATCCATCGCGGCACCCGAAAGCTCTATTTCGTCACCCCTCGAGACCAACGCCTGCTGACGCTCGAATGGGACCAAATTCAAGCCTTGGCTGGCTATATTCCCATCATCAGTGCGGGCGGCTACACCAGTCGGTATCCGCTATACCTGATCGCAATCGATTGGCGCCAGGCGCCCCCCCAGGAAATGTGCGTCGCCTGCGGGAATCTGGGTTGGCGAGACGATGGCGATTCCGCCAGGCAGCTATGGGACTACCTGCAGATCTTCATGGAGCATGGGCCTGCGTCTCTGACGGTTCCAACATCAATCCCTCCCCGTCTGCCACGCAAGCACACCTTCCTACGCTGTTACCGCGACTGGATGGCCTCGCTTCGCCGCGATCTTGCCACGCCGCGAGGCAGGCGATGGGCATTATTGCTGGTCCCGGCCAAGATCCTTTGGCTGATCTGTATGGTGTTTCCCGACAGCTTGGCCGAATTCATTGAGTACAACGTTCCCTACACCTCGTTCCCGAAGGAGATCGACGAACTCTGCGGCCTCTTGGAAAAGGGCGCTCCCGCAGAAAGCCATGTCAAGGCACCGAAATGAGCAGGCACAACGACATCGTCAAGCGGCTTCCTCGTAGCCTTCTATTTGGGGCCAAGCGATTCACACGCGGCCCGCTTACGCGCGAAAACCTTCCCACCGAAGCAGTGGAAGTACAGGCAGCACTCGGCGTTCGTCGACTAAATGAACAGTGTATTGAGCTGGAACCGTATGGAAATCAAGTGCGCAGCGGATATGCGATGGCCATTGGGTTTCTATTCGTATTCGGCACGGGCATTTCAGTGTTCATGTGGCCCTTCATCCCCGCTCCCATCACGGCCGAAATATGGCTCATGTTGTTCCTGGGGCCGTTGCTTGCGGCGGCTTCTGGCGTGGCCTGGTATCTCTTCACCCGCCTCTATTTGGGCAAGTTTCGTGGCGGCTTCATTCGCATTCATCGGGGCACCGGGAAGCTCTATTTCGTTACTCCACGAGACGAGCACCTTCTGACGCTGGATTGGACTCAACTCACAGCCCTAGCCGGGTACATTCCCGTCATCGGCGCGGGGGGCTACACCAGTTTTTATCCCCTATATCTGACCGCTATCGATTGGGAATCGAGTCCACCGAGGGAGATCTGCATCGCCTGCGGCAACCTGGGCTGGCGTGATGATGGACGTTCCGCCAAGCAACTGTGGGATTACCTGCGGGTCTTCATGGAGGACGGCCCGAAGTTCTTATCCAGTCCGCCGCCGATTCCCCCCGTCTCTCACGCAAAAAGACCTTCTTTCGCTTCTACCAAGATTGGGCTGAAAAATTCCGCCGCGACCTCTCCACGCCAAAAGGCAAGCGATGGGCGGCATTGTTGATTCCCGCGAAAATCATCTGGTTGATCTGCATCGTGTTCCCCGACAGCCTCGCAGAGTTCATTGAATACAACGTGCCCTACACGTCCTTCCCCAAAGAGATCGACGAACTCTGCGGCTTCAAGGACCAGCGCGCTCCGATCATGCGGCTGAATGGTGAACGCATTGACTCGTGATCACACCGACATCGTCCAGCGACTTCCTCGATCGCTTTTGATCGGTGCAAAACGACTTCCTCAAGGCCCAATTCGCCGGCCAAAGAGCATCGACGTCGAAGGCGAAGGCATGTTCGCAATACGGCGAATTAGCGAAAAAGCCATTGAATTGGAACCTTTCGGCAATCTGATGCGCAACGTGTTTGCCAGTGGCATCGGGGTGAGCTTGGTAATGGGCACAGGAATTTCGATACTCTTCTCGATCTTCGCCCCCGCTCCACTCCCCCCCTTGATGTTGCTATTGATGTTTCTGAATCCATGGATGGGCGCAGCGTTCGTTTGCATTCCTTACTTCCTCACCCGCCACTATTCAGGAAAATTCCGTGGCGGCTTCATCCGCATTCATCGCGGCACGCGCAGGCTCTACGTGGTCACTCCTCGCGACCAGCAATTGCGGATACTTGAATGGGACCAAATTCAAGCCCTGGCCGGCTACGTACCCATGGTCGGCGCAGCCGGGTATAGCAGCCAATATCCCCTTTATCTGATCGCCGTTGACTGGAATCAAACGCCTCCCGCGGAAGTCTGCGTGTCCTGCGGCAACCTCGGCTGGCGCGACGGGGGAAGCTCCGCCAAGGAGCTATGGGACTACCTTCAGATATTCATGGAACACGGCCCAGCCACATTGCCGCAACCGCCCCCCATCCCTCCCCGCCTATCACGCAAAGAAACCTTCCTGCGTTTCTACCGCGACTGGGCGGACAAATACCGCCGTGACCTCGCCACTCCAAAAGGAAAGCGATGGGCGGTCCTGGTGATCCCCGCCAAGATCCTGGCACTGATCTGCATCGTGTTCCCCGACAGCCTTGCAGAGTTCATCGAATACAACGTGCCCTACACGTCCTTCCCCAAAGAGATCGACGCGCTCTGCGGCTTCAAGGAAAAGCGCGTTCCCATCATGCGGCTGAATGGTGAACGCATAGACTCGTGATCAAACTCGAACGGTAGAACGCCTTTCTACAACGCTCTGCGGCTTCGTGGATCCGCCTGTTCCCATTACACCCGCTTGTACATGATCGTCGTCGCATCCACCTTGCCCGGGTCATGCGGGTCGCGGCTGAATCCGGGGATTTGTCCTATCGCGATATAACCGGCCGACGTATACAGGGGTTCGGCGCTATCGCCCGTGCGGGTGTCCAGGGTGATGAGGCTGCGGCCCAGCTTCACGGCGTGCGCTTCGGCTTCGTTAAGCAGGCGGCGGGCGATGCCTCGGCGGCGGAAGTCCGGGTGGACCAGCAGCTTGCGGATCTCGGCCCGATGCGCTTGATTGGGCGGCGTGTCGCAGTCCAGTTGCACGGCGCCGGCCAGCCGGCCGCCCTGGCGCGCGATCCACAACGACAGACCGCCTTGCGCCACCGCAGGCAGCACTTTGACTCGCCAGAAGGCATTGGCGTCGTCCATCGAAAACGGCAGGACGAAGCTGACGCTGGCCCCATTCTGCACGCAGGCGTGCAGCAGACCGCTCAGTTGGGCCAGGCAGGCTTCTGCGGCGTCGGCCGTCAGCAGGGTCAGTTCAACGCGGTTGTTGTCGTGGGGCATGTTGGGCTCAGACGATGAATAGCAGATAACGGGCGCCGCGTTGCGGCGGGGTCACGAACAGGCTGGCGCCGAACAGTTGGTAACGCAGACAATCGCCCGGCGCCAAGGTGTACGACTGCCCATCAACGGTGAGGCTCAATTCGCCTTCCAGCATCAGCAGGTGATGTTCCAGTCCGGCCCGTGGCGATTGGTCGTAAGCAATGCGCGAGCCAGGCGCCAGTTCGCATGCCAGGACTTCGCCGGCCAGTTGCTGCGCGGGTGGGGACACCGAACGGCGGCGAAAACCCGCGCTGTCGTCGACCCAGACGGCTTGGGCGTGTTCGGGCACGAGCGGCGCGAAGTCGTCTTCCACCATCATCATCAGGCGCGACATGGTCAGGCCGTGCGCGGCGCATAGCTTGCCGAGCACCGCTGCGGTGGGGCTGACATCGGCGTTTTCCAGGCGCGACAAGGTGGCGCGACTCACGCCCGCCAAGCCGGCAAGCTGGTCCAAAGACCAACCGCGCTCTTGCCGCAGCGCCTTCAGCCGCTGGGCGATGCGGCGATCCAGATCAGTATCGATGGTCGTGTTTTCCATATATGGGAATTTATCTCACATAAGAAAACGCAGCAAGATCGGATCTTGAATAAAACTTCGGCACAATACGGCATGCCTTTGGCCAGAGTCCTACTCATGTCTCTCCTTTGCCTATCGCTTTTGGGCGGCTGCGCCCTGCCGCCGCTGGACAAGCGCAGCGAATCGCAGGCCTTGACGCCTGACGAGTCGCTCGCCACGCCGTTGGGGCGCGGCATTGCGCCGCGAGCGGCAGCCCACCCCGGTAAATCCGGCATCCATCCCTTGAGCGACGCCCACGACGCCTTTGCCGCCCGCATGATGCTGGCGCGCGCGGCCGAGCGCAGCCTGGATGTGCAGTACTACATCTGGCACAACGACATGACGGGCACCCTGCTGCTGGAAACACTGCACGAGGCAGCCGACCGGGGCGTGCGCGTGCGCCTGCTGCTGGACGACAACGGCACGGCCGGCCTGGACAAGGTGCTGGCGGCGCTGGATACGCACCCCAATATTGAAGTGCGGCTGTACAACCCTTTTGCGCTGCGCTGGCCGAAGCCCTTGGGCTACCTCACGGATTTCAGCCGCTTGAACCGGCGCATGCACAACAAGTCGTTCACCGCCGACAACCAGGCCACCATCATTGGCGGCCGCAATATCGGCGACGAATACTTTGGCGCGGGCAGCGGCGTGTTGTTCACCGACCTGGACGTGTTGGCGATTGGCGCGGTGGTGAATGATGTGTCGACGGACTTCGACCGCTATTGGGCCAGCGATTCCGCCTACCCCGTGGACCGCTTGCTGAAACCGGCCCTGCCTGGCGAACTGGACGCGCTGGAGGAACAGGCCGCCAAGGTCGAACGGTCGCCCGAGGCCGCCACGTATGCCCAGGCCCTGAAGCAGTTGCCCTTCATCCGGCAACTGTTGCAAGGCGAGCTGGAGCTGGAATGGGCCGACACCCGCATGGTCAGCGACGATCCGCGCAAGACGCTGGGCACCGCGCCGCGCGAGGCCACGCTGCCGCACCAGCTCTACGACATCATCGGCACGCCCACCCAAGACATGGAACTGGTGTCGCCCTATTTTGTGCCAACGGCCGAGGGCACCCAGTCCTTCGCGAAGCTGGCCCGAAACGGGGTGAAGGTGCGGGTGCTGACCAATGCGCTGGAGGCGACCGACGTGGCGGTGGTGCATTCCGGCTACGCCAAGCGCCGCAAGGACCTGCTGGTCAGCGGCGTCGAGCTCTATGAAATGAAGCGCAAAGCGGGCGGAGCCGCGCGCAACAAAAGCATGGGGCCGTTTGGCAGTTCGGGCTCCAGCCTGCACGCCAAGACCTTTGCGGTGGACGGGCAACGCATCTTTGTCGGCTCGTTCAACTTTGATCCGCGATCGGCCAGGCTGAACACCGAACTGGGCTTTGTGATCGACAGCCCGACGCTGGCGGGCCGTATTGCCGACGCCTTTGAAGACGAGGTTCCCAAGGTGGCATACCGTGTATGCCTGGACGACCAGGGCGGCTTGTACTGGCTGGAACAGCGCGACGGCAAGACGCTGCGGCATGATACCGAGCCGGGCACGTCGGTGTGGAAGCGGTTCTCGGTGTGGTTCGTGTCGCTGTTGCCGCTGGAATCCATGCTGTGACGCCGCCGCAACAAGCGGAGTTCACCGGCAAGGCGTCGGACGTAGACTGGTTGTTTTGAACCCCGTTTTGCTGCTCCTGCATTGCTGCCCCTGCGTTTCTGCCCCCTGCCCGCCATGACCGCCCCGCCCCACCCTGCTTTGCCCGACCTGGACTGGACCGCCATCACGCAGTCCCTGGACGCGCACGGCCATGCGATTCTGCCCGCCCTGTTGACTCCTGCCCAATGTGCCGAGCTGGCTGATGCCTATTGCGCCACGGACCGCTACCGCAGCCGTATCGTGATGGCGCGACATGGCTTTGGGCGCGGCGAATATCAGTACTTTGCCTACCCGCTGCCGCCCTTGCTGCAGGCGCTGCGCACGGCGCTGTACCCTCGCCTGGCGCCGGTTGCCAACCGCTGGAACCGGCAGATGGGCTTTGCCGTGCAATACCCCGACGATCACGCCGCCTTCCTGCAACGCTGCCACGACGCGGGGCAACGGCGGCCCACACCCTTGATCCTGCAATACGGCCCCGGCGACTACAACTGCCTGCATCAGGACCTGTACGGCGAACATGTGTTTCCCCTGCAAGTGGCGGTGCTGTTGTCGCGCCCGGGCGTGGATTTCACGGGCGGTGAATTCGTCATGCTGGAAACGAGCAGCCGCGAGCAGCGCGCCGATGTGCTGCCGCTGCAACAAGGCGACGCGCTGATCTTCACCGTGAACCAGCGGCCCGTGCCGGGTACGCGCAGTTGGCGCAAGGTGGCGATGCGGCACGGGGTGAGCGCCCTGCGCAGCGGCCGGCGCCATACGCTGGGCCTGATCTTCCACGACGCGCAGTAGCCGAAAATCCATGACGCTGAACCTGTTCAATGATGAAGACACCGCCCAGCATGGCCGCGAGCAGATCGGCCCCCAGTCTTACGTGCTGCGCGGATTTGCACTGCCCTATGCCGATGCGTTGCTGCAAGGGGTGGACGCGGTGGCCGCGCAGTCGCCGTTTCGGCACATGCACACGCCGGGCGGCTACACCATGTCGGTGGCGCTGACCAATTGCGGGCCGCTGGGCTGGGCGTCGGACGCGCAGGGCTACCGGTATACACGCATCGATCCGTTGTCCGGCCAACCCTGGCCCGATCTGCCCGACGCCTTTCTGCAACTGGCCCAGGCCGCCGCCGCCGAGGCGGGTTTTCCCGGTTTCACGCCCGATGCCTGCCTGGTGAACCGCTACGAACCCGGCTCGCGCCTGTCACTGCACCAGGACAAGAACGAACGCGATTACGACGCCCCTATCGTGTCGGTGTCGCTGGGCATGCCCGCCCTGTTCCTGTTCGGCGGCCACGCGCGCCCGGACCCGGCGGCGCGGGTGCCCTTGTTTCATGGCGACGTTGTCGTCTGGGGCGGGGTGGACCGGCTGCGCTATCACGGCGTGATGCCGATGAAGGACGCGCCCCACTCGCGGCAGGGCAGCCAGCGGATCAATTTCACCCTGCGCAAGGCGGGCTGAGCCGGGCGACCCACCCGACGCGCGCACGCCTCACAACCACTGCACAGGGCCAATTGAGGGAAAAGCGCCCCGGTCGGGTTAGCATAGCCGCACGCTTAACCTCAAAGAGAGTCCTGACATGCATTCGCTGGGCCGTCTCGTCCTTCTTGTGAACGACTACGACACCGCCATTTCCTTCTATCAAGACAAGCTGGGCATGGAGGTGTTCGCAGATATGCCCGTGGGCCAGCAGCGCTACGTGCACCTGCGCCTGCCGTCCCAGCCCGCCGTGGGCGTCTGGCTGCTGCAAGCCATGACCCAGGCGCAGCGCGACCGCGTCGGCGACCAGACCGGCGGCCAGCCGGTGGGGGTGTTCTACACCGACGACGTCATGCGCGACCACAGCAGCTTCACCGCGCGCGGGGTGCGCTTCACCAAGGAGCCCGTCCATGACGACACCACCATTTATGCCCACTTCATTGACCTGTACGGCAATGAATTCATACTGGTGCAAATGAAGCGCCCCTAGCGCTCCTGGCACCCGCAAGACCGCCATGACCCTGGCCAAGTCGAAACAGGACTGGATTCTCCGCGCGGCCACCTCCGGCCACGTGGAGCGCATCGAAGCCTATTTCGGCGGTCATGGCTACGACATGCACCGCCATGACACCTACGCCATCGGGCGCACCTTGTCGGGCGTGCAGAGCTTTCATTACCGCCGGGACTTCCGCCACAGCCTGCCCGGCGGCACTATCGTGCTGCACCCCGACGAGCCGCACGACGGCCAGGCCGGCACCGAGGCCGGCTTCCACTACCGCATGATCTACGTCGAACCCGCGCTGATCCAGCAGATTCTGGGGGGCCGGCCGCTGCCGTTCATTGCGGGCGGCCTCTCTGGCGACGCCCGGCTGCACGCCGCCAGCGGCGCCTTGTTGCAGAACACGCAGGACGCGCTGGACCCGCTACTGGAAGACGACGCGCTGTACGACCTGGCCCATGCGCTTTGCGCCGCGGCGGGCCGGCCCCACCGCGGGCGCACCGCCGACTACGTGGCCGCCGAACGCGCCCGGCATTACATCCATGCCTCGCTGGACACAACGATCACCTTGGACGCGTTGGCGGCGGCGGCCGGGACAGACCGTTGGAGCCTGTCGCGCGATTTCCGCGCGCTCTACGGCACCAGCCCCTATCGCTATGTGATGTTGCGCCGGCTGGACCTGGCACGCCGGCTTATCGCCACCGGCATGGCCTTGGCCGACGCCGCGGCCCATGCCGGCTTCACCGACCAAAGCCACCTGACCCGCCGCCATGTCCAGACCTACGGCATGCCGCCCGACCGGTGGCGGCGCATGCTGCACGCCTAGCCCGCACCCGCCCACCAAAACCTGCAAGAACGTACAAGACGCAGAGCCCCGGTGCGCCCTACGCTGTACGCCTGTCTTCTTGTCCAGGTTCCCCCATGCCCCCCATTTCCGCCATCAATATCGCCAGCAAGCTTGCGCTGTTTTCCGAACACTGGCGCCCCAAGGTCATCGCGCAGATGAACGACTACCAATTCAAGGTGGTCAAGGTGCAAGGCGACTTCGTCTGGCACAGCCACGCCGACACCGACGAAACCTTCATCGTGATCAGCGGCCGATTGCGCATCGACCTGCGCGACGGCCACATCGACCTGGGGCCTGGCGAAATGGCCGTCATTCCCAAGGGCGTGGAGCACAAGCCCTGTGCCGTCGAAGAAGCGCATCTGATGCTGGTTGAACCCTGCGGCGTGCCCAATACGGGCGACCAGGGCGGCGAGCGCCAAGCGCCAAACGATGTCTGGATCTGACCGCCTTGATTCTGCTACCGTAAATTCCCCCCAGGAGGACACCATGCCCAAAGTCATGCTCGTAACCGGAGGCAGCCGTGGCATCGGCGCCGCCGTCGCCAAGCTGGCCGCGCGCCGCGGCTACGCCGTTGGCATCAACTACCGCACCCACTCTGATGCCGCCGACGCCGTGGTCGCCGAGATCCAGCAGGCGGGCGGCGCCGCGCTGGCCATTCAGGCCGACGTGTCGCAAGAAGAGGACGTGCTGCGCATGTTCCGCACGCTGGACGAGCGCCTGGGCCGCATCGATGCCCTGGTGAACAATGCCGGCATCCTGGAAACGCAGATGCGCCTGGACCAGATGGAAGCCGACCGCCTGATGCGCGTGCTGTCCACCAACGTGATCGGCGCGTTCCTGTGCGCCCGCGAGGCCGTGCGCCGGATGTCGCCGCGCCATGGCGGCCAGGGCGGCGCCATCGTCAACGTGTCGTCGGCGGCGGCGCGCCTGGGCTCACCCAATGAATACGTGGACTATGCAGCGTCCAAGGGGGCGCTGGACACGATGACCATCGGCCTGTCCAAAGAGGTGGCGCCCGAAGGCATCCGCGTGAACGGCGTGCGCCCGGGCACCATCTACACCGACATGCACGCAAGCGGCGGCGAGCCGGGCCGGGTCGACCGCCTGAAAAGCGTGATCCCGCTGCGGCGCGGCGGCTCGGTGGAAGAAGTGGCGGGCGCCGTCATGTGGCTGTTTTCTGAAGAAGCCGGCTATACCAGCGGCTCGTTCATCGACGTGTCCGGTGGCAGTTGAACGGATCGCTGGAGGAGTAACAGGAGGGGCTGCCGAAGGGGTGGCACAGGGGGCAGCCAGCCCGGCTTGCTTGCTTGCCTGCCTGCTTGCCTACCTACCTGCCGAGGCTCAGCCGTTGCCGCGGGGTTTGTCGTCGGTGGCAATGACGCCCTTGTTCTCCGGGCCGTCGGCAATGCGCGCTTCAACGCGGCGCAGCACCGCCAGCACGAACAACGCCAGCAAGGTGCTGACCAGCGCCGTGGCCTCGCGGCCCATGCCGGCCGCCACGCCGATGGCGGCGGTCATCCAGATGCTGGCCGAAGTGGTCAGCCCGTGAATCTCGCGTTCGTCGCTGAGCTTGATGATGGCGCCGGCGCCCAGAAAGCCGATGCCGGCGATCACTCCCTGCAGCACCCGGCTAAGGTCAGCGACTTCCATGCCGCCCTGCAAGGGCACCAGCACGAAAATGGCCGCGCCCAGCGCCACCAGCATATGGGTGCGCAGGCCCGCGGCCTTGCCGCTGCGCTCGCGCTCGAAGCCCAGCATGCCACCCAGTATCACCGCCATGCCCAAGCGCAACACAATACGCGTGGCTTCGCCGACATCGGGAATATCGGCGAATTCGCTACGCACGGTGGACCAGATTTCGAACCAGATTTCCGCCATCTGAACGTATCCTACAGGGCACGGGTTGAAGGGAATGGGTGAACGAGCATAGCAGGCGCGCACACGCCCGCGCCATGCCCGCGCACTGGCACCGGCCGCCCAACTGGTTTACAAGCAAGGCATGCCCCGCGCGTGCGGGCGTGTATCCACAGGAGCCGAACATGGACTTGCAGTTGGACGGAAAGCGCGTACTGATCACGGGCGCATCCAAGGGCATCGGCCTGGCCTGCGCCGTGGCCTTTGCGCGCGAAGGCGCGGCCCCCATTCTGGTGGCGCGCGACGACGCGGCGCTGCATCACGCCACGGCCGCCATCCGCGAGCAAAGCGGCCGCGAGGCGCACGCCATCACGCTGGATCTGGCCCTGCCTGGCGCGGCGGAAAAGCTGGCAAAGGAAACCGGGCCCATCGACATATTGGTCAACAACGCGGGCGCGGTGCCTGGCGGCGCGCTGGACCAGGTGCAAGACGAACGCTGGCGCGCGGGCTGGGAACTGAAGGTACACGGCTACATCAGCCTGGCGCGCTGCTACTACCCGCACATGCGCGACGCGGGCGCGGGCGTCATCGCCAACATCATCGGCATGGCGGGCGCGGCGCCGCGCGCGGACTACATCTGCGGCGCGGCGGCCAATGCCTCATTGATTGCGTTTACCCGCGCCCTGGGGGGCGAGGCGCCCCGCCACGGCGTGCGCGTCTTTGGCGTCAACCCCTCGCGCACACGAACCGACCGCGTGCTGACGCTGGCCCGGCAACGCGCGCAGGCACGTTGGGGCGATGAAAGCCGGTGGCAGGAAACCTTGTCAGACCTGCCCTTCAATCGGCTGATGGAACCGGCCGAAGTGGCCGACATGATTGTGTTCGGCGCGTCGCCGCGCGCCGCGTACCTGAGCGGCACCGTCATCGACCTGGACGGCGGCGAGCAGTACGCGAAGTAATGTAGCGGCTGGAGTTGGGGCCGGAGCCCCGACCGGCCTGGTGCATCAGCGCCCGGCGGCTTGCCAGCCGGCCAACAATGCGGGCAGTTGCTCCATGCTGGTGAACACGTGGGCCACGCCCACATTGCGCAACGCCTCGGCGCCGCTGTGGCCGTTGGCGTCGGGGCTGTAGCCGAACACGGTGGCGCCCGCCGCCACCCCGGCCGTCGCCCCGGTGACCGTGTCTTCGACGACGGCGCAACGCTTGGGGTCCACGCCCAGCGCTTGCGCGGCGGCCAGGTACACGTCCGGAAACGGCTTGCTGCGCGGCATCTCGTGGCCGCTGAAGACGCGTCCGCCGAAGCATTCGGCAATGCCGACCTTTGCCAATTGCAGTTCCACCTTGTGACGGTCGGCGCCGGAGGCCACGGCAATGCGGCCGTCCAGCGTGCGGTGCAGGGCACGCACCGCGTCGGGCGCGCCGGGAATTTCAAGCAGTTCGCGGTCCAGCGCGGCGTTGCGGCGCTGACGGAATTCGCCGAACCAGTCCGGCCCCAGCTTGGCGCCAGTGCGCGCTTCGATCATCTGCAGTTCGTCCTTGACGGCCTTGCCCGTGAAGACGCGCATGGTTTCTTCGTGGGTGATGTCCCAACCCAGTTCGTTCAGCATCTGGGCCAACACGTGGCTGGTGATGGGTTCGGAATCAACCAGCACGCCGTCACAATCGAACAACACGGCGTCAAAGGGAAAATCAGTCATGGGGCGGGCAGCGGAAGTCTGGTTCATGAAGCGGGTAAGCATACTTCATGGCATGGGGCCAGCCTGACGGCCCGCCCTGGCCGCAAGCTTCGGAGTGACCGGCCCGTGCGCGCGGGCTTATGCTGACCGACCAACACGCTGACCACCCGATACGCCGCCCTTTCCGCCATGACTTCCCTCTTGCTCCTGCCGCTGGACCACTACGACTGGACGCTCATCGGCCATCAGCTGGATACCGAAGGCTGGGCGCTGCTGCCCGGCCTTTTTCCGCCAGATGCCGCGCGCCAGCTCGCGCAAGCCAACAGCGCGGACAGGCTTGAAGCGCTGCGGCCCGCCTTGTACCGCCGCCTGCTGCCCATTGCCCGGGCCTGGGCGCGCGCGCTGCAACCAGACGCGGCGTATCCGGATGACTTTGCCACCTGGATGCAGCACAACCGCGACGCCGGCCAGACCCGCCCCTTGTCCGCTATCCGGCGCTTGGGGCAGGACGACTATCTGCCGCTGACGCAGCACGCGGACGGCGATGCCGTATTTCCCTTGCAGCTTGTCGCCCTGTTGTCGGATCCGGAAACGGCATTTGCCGGCGGCGAATTCGTCATGACAGAACAGCGGCCCCGCATGCAGTCACGCCCCATGGTGCTGCCCTTGCAATGCGGCGACGCGGCGGTGATTGCGGTGTCGCACCGACCGGTGCGAGGCATCGATAACATCTATCGGGTGACCGCGCGGCATGCGATCAGCCGAGTGCGCGCCGGCCAGCGTGTGGGGCTGGAACTGCTGCTGCACGATGGGTCTTGATGGGCCGGTGGGACGGCCGTTGGTCTTTGGTCGGTCGTTGTGCCGTGGCGGAAATTGCCATACGGTCACCGGCGCTTGATGGGTTGCGCGCGTTCGGGGTTGGGGTTCTTGCCTTGGCGTTTGCGCGCTTCACCCATCCTACGTGCTTCATGGGGACCGGTGGCGAGCCAACGGTCCCTGATGCTTCCGTCGCCGCACCTGTCGACGCCTCGTAGGATGGGTGAAGCGCGAGGTGAACGATAGAAGAAGACCAAGCTCGAACGCGCGCAACCCATCGGACGGTCGTGATGCCATAACGGAAATTGCCGTACGGGCACCGGTGCTTGATGGGTTACGCGCGTTCGGGGTTGGGGTTCTTGCCTTGGCGTTTGCGCGCTGCACCCATCCTACGTGCGCGTTCGGTCAGAAATCCATCGACGCCGACAGCATCAGCGTGCGCGGCACGCCTTGCGAGATCGTGCCGTAGGACGCCACGCCGGACCAGTACGCGCGGTTGGTCACGTTGACGAGGTTGGCCCGCAAGGTCACGTCCTTGCCCTGGATGCGGGTGGCGTAGCGCGCGCCCAGATCGAAGGTGGTCCATGACGGCACCGATTGCGTGTTGGCCTGATTGATGTACTCGCGCCCGGTGTAGACCATGCCGCCCGTCAGCGTCAGGCCCGCCACCCACGGCGTGTCCCATTCGGCGCTGAGGTTGGCCGAGAACCTGGGCACGCCCACCGGCTGATTGCCCAGCGTGGCGGCGCTGTTGGTGCGCGTGAGTTCGGCGTCCAGCCAGGTCACGCCCCCCAACAGGCGCAGGCCGCGCAGCGGCTCGCCGGACAGGTTCATTTCCAGGCCTCGGTTGCGCTGTTCGCTGTCCGCGCCGTACACGCCGTTGGTCAACTGACCGCTGGGCTTGGTGATTTCAAAGGCGCTGACGCTCAGCATCGCGCTGTCGAATTCCATCTTCACGCCCACTTCCTTCTGGCGGGCCTTGTAGGGCTTGAACACCTGCCCGGCGTTGGACGCCGTGGCGGGCGCCACGTCGCCTTTGCTCAGCCCTTCGATGTAATTGGCGTACAGCGACACATGGCTCCACGGTTTGACGACCAGGCCAGCCAGCGGGGTGGTGGCGCTTTCGTCGTAGCTGACGGTGCGCACGCCCGTCACCGCATTGAAGTTGCGCGATTCGATACGCTGCTGGCGCAGGCCCAGCGTCAGTTGCGCGCGTTCGTCCAGGATGCTCATCGTGTCCGCCAGCGCCACGCCGGACAGGTCCGACGACGATACCTTGGGCACGTTGCGCGGCGCGGGGATGTGCTGCTCGGGACGCGTAATGGGGTGATAGATGTTGGACGTAAGCGGCGTGCCCGACACGCTGGCCTGCGAGTTGCGGTCGCTGTACAGACTGCCCATGACGCTGATGGCGTGGCGCACGGGCCCCGTGTCCAGCTTGGCGCGCAGGCCGGCGTTGTACGTGCTGCGTTCCACCTTGAAGCGGAAGTTGTTTGGCGTCACCACCGTGTCGCCCGCGCCGTTCACGATGGTGGGCGTCTGATCCGACAGACGCGACACATCCGTGTCCGAGCCGCCGGCATCGGCGAACACGGTCAGGCGGTCGCTGATGTCGTATTCCACGCGCAGCAGCGCCGACTGGCCGTCGGACTTCCACCAGCCCCAGGGCTGCGTGGCGTTGCGGCGGCCATCGGCGGCGCGCGGCACGTCAATGCCCGCAGCCACCAGGAAGGGGCGCGTAGGCGCATCCACTTTTTCGTGCTGCGTCAACAGATCCAGCGACGCACGCAGGCGTTCGCCCTGGTAGTCCAGCGACAAGGCGCCGATGTCGGTGCGCGAATACAGATTGTCCAGCGGCGTGTCGCCCTGACGATGCATGCCGTTGATGCGCACGCCCCATTCACCGTCATTGCCGAAGCGCCGGCTCAGGTCTACCCGACCGCCAAACTGCGAGCTGCCCACATAGTCGGCGGACAGCCGCGTCAGGTCTTGCGGCAGCGAACGCTTGGGCACCATGTTGATCACCCCGCCCACGCCGCTGTTGGGCGACATGCCATACAGCAAGGCGGCGGGCCCTTTCAGGACTTCCACACGTTCGATGTAGTCGGTAAAGACGTGGTAGTTCGGCGCCACGCCATACACGCCGTCGAACGCGATTTCGCCCAGGTTGCCTTCGCCGATGGGAAAGCCGCGGATATAGAACGAATCGGTCACGCCGCCGATCTGTCCGGTAAAACGCACGGACGGCTCGGCGTTCAGCGCGTCGGCCAAGGTCACCGCCTGGCGGTTGGCCAGCAATTCCGAGGTGTAGCTGGTGATGTTGAACGGCGTGTCCATGACGTCGCGATTGCCCAGGAAACCCATGCGGCCGCCTCGCGCCACCTGCCCGCCCGCGAATTCCGGCGGCAAGCTGGACGCGCTAATGCCCAATCCCGCCACCGTGATGCTGGGCAGCAGCGTGGCCACGCCGCCGTCTGCCTGGGGCAGCTTCTGCAAGGAATATGCGCCCGCGCCTTGTTCCGCCACGGCGTAGCCGGAGCCGCCCAGCAAGCGCGCGAACCCTTCCTGCACGGTATACGACCCGGACAGGCCTTCACTGCGCTGACCCGCCAGCAACGCGGGGTCAAACGACAGCGGCACGCCCGCCGCCGCCGCGAATTGCGCCAGCACATCGCCCAATGGGCCTGGGCCGATGGCGTAGGGCTTGCGCCCATCGGCGGCGGCCGACGCGCCCGCGGCTTCGGCCGCGGTGGCCGGCGCGGGCGCGCCCGCCACGGCCAATAGCATCACGCTGATGCCGGCGGCCTGCCTCATTGCCGCCCGGGGCGACAGGGTGGCCGCGCCACGGGGCAGGCGCTGCGAACGGGAATTTCGGGAAACCATGAAACGATCCTTCGTAGGGGACGGGGTGGCTCGCGTGTCGCGACGATTCACCCGGTACACCGGACGAGGCGCAGAAAAGGCTCAATCAGAAGGCGATTAATTTGTAACGTCCGCGCGGGGCGCGATCGTGGTCCAGTAGGGCGTCACGCGGCTGATGCGTACCGGCAACGTTTTTTCCAGCAGGCGCAGACTGCCGTCGATATCGGCCAGCGGGAACGCGCCCGATACGCGCAGCCCGGCCACCGCCGGATCGCAACGCAACACGCCCCGGCGATAACGGCCCAACTCATCCGCCAGGTCAGCCAAGCGCCAATTGCGCACGGCCAGCATGCCCTGCTCCCACGACGCTGATGCAGCGTCCACCGTCGACAAGGCTTGCACGGCGCTCGCGGTGAACACCGTGTGCTGTCCGGCGGGAAGGGTCACGGCGGCAACGCCCGCGTCTTGCGGCTGAATCTGGACGGCGCCTTCGAAGACGGCCACGCGGATGCTGCCGCCATCGTCGCGCACCATGAAGCGGGTGCCCAGCGCGCGTATCGTCCCTTGCGAGGTGCGCACGATAAAGGGCCGATACACGGGCGAAGGATCCCGGCCGGTAGTCAGCAGGATCTCGCCCGCGCGCAGCCACAGCACGCGCGCGCTGGGGGTGTATTCGATATCGACCGCGCTGGCCGTGTTCAGCAGCAGGTGCGTGCCGTCGGCCAGATCCATCTGCCGCCGTTCGCCCGTGGCGGTGCGCGCGTCTGCCGCCCATTCGCGCCAGGGCAGCGTGCGCCAAGCGGCCAGCGCCGCCGGCCCCAGCACCAGCAACGCGCCCAGCGCCCGCACGGCTTGTCGGCGGCCGACGCGGCTGCAATGCTGATCGGCCCGGCGCAAGGTATCGCGCACGACCTCGGGCGGCACCTGCCCAAAGCCGCGCAACATGGCTTCCACCCGCGTCCAGGCCGCGCCATGCGCCGCGCTGCGGGTGCGCCAGCGGTCGAAGTCCGCGCGGTCGGCGGCGGACAAGGATTCGGATTGAAAGCGCACCAGCCAGCCGGCTGCCTGTTCCAGGATGACGGGATCGATGGCGGAGTCCATGGCGCCGCTCATGCCGCGTGCACCTGGTAGGCAATCAGGCAGGCCGTCAATGCACGCTGCATATGGCGCTTGACGGTGGCCAGCGACACCCGTTCCCGCATCGCGATGTCGGCATACGCCATGCCCTCGAACTGCGACAGCAGGAAGATATTGCGGGTCTTTGCGGGCAGGGTCCGCAAGGTGGCGTCGATGGCGTGCAGGGTCTCAAGAATTTGCGCACGCACTTCGGGCGACGGCGCCTCGCGAGCGGGCAGATGGGCAATGGCGGCCAGATAAGCGTCTTCCAGCGCGCGGCGGCGCCAGTGGTCCACGACCAGGCCTTTGGCGATGTGGGTCAGCAGGGCCCGCGGTTCGGGTCCCGCATCCTGGCGACGCGCGCTGATCAAGCGTACGAAGGTATCGTGCGCCAGGTCGGCGGCGTCAAACGAGTTGCCCAGCTTCTTGCGCAACCACATCGACAGCCAGCCGTGGTGGTCACGATAGAGCTTCGTGACGGACTCGGCGGTAGGGGATTCGGAGGCAGACAAGACGCACCTGACGCAATATCGTAAATGGGAACGATTTTTATTTTATTCTTTTTTTCCTGCTGGCTTCCAGCCTGCGCCGCATGCCGTTGGCGCCCTGCTGTCCGGCCCGTCGTATCGCTTAACTTCATAGAGGCGCTCGGATAGAATCAAGCACCTCTCAAGCCCCTATCCCACCCTAGACGTCGCCATGCAGAACCCACCTTTCGAGCCCTCTTTTCTTGCTGGCGGCGGCGAGATGGGCAAACGGGTAGCGGCCTACGATTGGGCCGCCACGCCGCTCGGCCCCTTGGCCGCCTGGCCCCCCTCTTTATGCGTGGCCGTCGGCATGGTGATGTCGTCCCGCTTTCCGTGCTGTCTGGTCTGGGGCCGCGAACTCATCACCCTCTACAACGACGCCTTCCGGCCGATTCTGGGCGCCAAGCCCGAAGCGCTGGGCCGTCCTTTCAGCGATGTCTGGAGCGAGGCCTGGCCCATGATCGGCCCCATCGCCGACCGCGCGTTCGCGGGCGAGGCCACCTTCATCGAAGACTACCCGGTGGTCATCCAGCGGTTTGGCCAAGCCGAAGAAGCCACCTTCACCTTTTGCTACAGCCCGGTGCGCGATGAGCATGGGGTGGTGGTCGGCATGATGGACACCGTCATCGAAACCACGTCGCGGGTGCAAGCCGAACGCGCGCAGGCGGAAGCCTTGCGGCAGGCCGAAGACACGCTGCGCCAAAGCCAGAAGATGGAAGCCGTGGGCCAACTGGCGGGCGGGCTGGCGCACGATTTCAACAACTTGCTGATGGGCATCGCGGGCAGCCTTGAGCTGATCCGACTGCGTCTTGCGCAGCAGCGTCTGGACGAGCTGGAACGCCACATTGACGTCGCGCAGCGCGGCACGGAAAAGGCCGCCGCCCTGACCCACCGGCTGCTGGTGTTCTCGCGCAATCAGCCGCTGTCGCCGCAAGCGGTGGACATCAACCACCTGGTGCACGGCATGGAAGACCTGGTGCGCCGCAGCGTGGGGCCGGGGATTGCGCTGGACCTGGCCTGCGAACCACGGCTTTGGCCCGCCTGGGTTGACCCGCACCAATTCGAAAACGCCCTGCTCAACCTGTGCCTGAACGCGCGCGACGCCATGCAAGGACAGGGGCGGCTGGGCATCGAGACGGCCAAGGTCGCACTGGACGCCGGGGCCGCGCGCGAACGCGACCTGCCCCCGGGCGACTACCTGCGCCTGACCGTCACGGACACCGGCTGCGGCATGACGCCGCAAACCGTGCAGCGCATTTTCGAACCCTTCTACACCACCAAATCGCCCGGCGAAGGCACCGGCCTGGGCTTGTCGATGATGTATGGCTTTGTGCGGCAGTCCGGCGGTCAGGTGCAGGTTGTATCGCGCCCGGGCGAAGGCACGGCGATGAGCCTGTACTTCCCGCGTTTCGACGGTGCGCTGACGCCGATGGAGTTGGCGGCGCGCCTGGAACCGCCGCGCGCCGCCGCGGGCGCGACCGTATTGATCGCCGAAGACGACACCGCGGTACGCGCCGTCATGGTGGAAACGCTGGCCGAACTGGGTTATGCCGTGATCCAGGCCACCGACGGGGCCAGCGCGCTGCGCGCCTTGTCGGCCCCGGGCCAGATTGATCTGCTGATCTGCGATCTGGGCCTGCCCGGCCGCATGGATGGCCGCCAGGTCGTTGACGCGGGCCGGCTGTTGCGGCCCGCGCTGAAGGTGCTGTTCATTACGGGGTCCGGCTCGCAGACGCTGGCCGAAGCCGGCGTCCCCACCCTGCCCAAGCCTTTCGCGCTGGACGAGCTGGCGCGCAAGGTGCACCTGCTGATGGGGGCTTAGCCGGGCGCCCGCCTCCTTATAGCTTGGGTGCGTAGCGGAACGTCAGCATGAAGTTGCGCGGCTGGCCGTAGTAGTTGTTGCCGCCCAGCGTGTTGTACGACGGCACGTAGTACTTCTTGTCGAACACGTTGTTGACGTTCAGGCCGATGCTGAGTTCCGGCGTGGCCTGATAGCCCACGCGCGCGTTCCAGACGGTAAAGCCGGCCAACTTGAATTCGCGGTCCGAGCTGATGGTGGCGGTTTGCGTGTTGACGCCCGCGCCCACGCTCAGGCGGTTCATCATGCCCGGCAGCTTGTAGTTGGCCCACAGGCGCAGCATGTGCTTGGGCGTCCAGGTGTTGAAGACCTGGCCTTTGTTGTCGGGGTCTTCCAGGTACTTGGTGGTGTTGTAGGTGTAGCCCGCATACAGCTCCAGGCCCTTGACCACTTCACCCGACACTTCCGCTTCCACGCCCTGGCTGCGCACCTTGCCCGACGCGCGCGAGCAGTACCAGCCGTCGCACGCGAAGCCGGCGTCGTAGTCATTGACGGCGCGGTTCTTGTGGTCGTAGCGGAACAGCGCCAGCAGGGTGTTGACGCGGCCGTCGGCCAGTTCGCCCTTGATGCCCACTTCGTAGTTGTTACCTTCGATGGGCTTGAGCAGGCTGCCGTCCAGACTGCGTTGGGTTTGCGGTTCGAACACCGTGGTGTAGCTGGTGTAGGCCGACCAGTTATCCGTCAGCGAATAGACGATGCCGGCATAGGGAATGAACTTGCCCGATGTGTTGGACGTGGAAGTGCTGCCGGAGCCGGTGTAGGAATAGTCGAACCAGCCAACCCGGCCGCCGCCGATCAGCGCCAGGGACTCGGTGGGCTTCACACGCCAGGTGCCGTAGATGCCCTTCTGGCGGATGTCGTAGGCGCTGCGCGAATCGTAGCCGCTGGCCTCGACGATGGAATCGATGTCCTGCCAGGGGCGATGGTTATCGATGTCAAAGATATTGCCGCCCGTTTGCCAGGCGCGCGTGAAGCGGTCCTGCGTGGTCAGCTTGGAATAGTTGGCGCCCAGCACCACTTCCTGCTCCATGCCCAGCGCCGTGAAGTTGCCGCTGACCGACATGTCCATCCCGCGCTGCTTGCTGGCGAAATCCACACCGAAGTTGCCGTAGGACAAGCCGCTGCCGTCGGGCTGCACTTCGCCCGCCACGCGTTGGTGCACTGTCGTGTTCTTTTCGTTCATGGCCACGCCGGCCAGGCGGAAGCGCCAGGCGTCGTTGAAGCGATGCGTGACGTCGGCGTTGAAGATGGTCTGGTCGTTCTTGGCGCGGTTCCACGTAGAGCCGGTAAAGGTGGAACGCGGCAGGTCGATGTCGCCGCCGTCCGCATAGCGTGGGTAGCCCACGATCATCGGGCGCGAACGGCTGTAGCGGTTGCTGATGCCGATACCCACCGTGGTGTCTTCGGTCACGTCGAAGTCCAGCGCGGCATACAGGTTGCGCGTCTTGTCCCACACGTAGTCGATGTAGGAATGGCTTTGGTCTTCATCGACCACGACCCGGCCGCGCAGCGTGCCCGCGTCGTTCAGCGGGCCGCCCGCGTCCAGCGTCAGGCCGTAGTGGTCCCACGAGCCGGCCTTGCCCGACAGCACCACCGACGGTTCGGCGCCGCCGCGCTTGCGCACCAGGTTGATCGCGCCGCCAGGGCTGCCCGCGCCTTGCAGCAGGCCGGCCGCGCCGCGCAGGATTTCCACGCGGTCGTAGAACACCAGCGAATCCTGCTCCCAGTTGCCCAGGCTGTAGCTGTTGCGCAGCAGGGCCACGCCGTCGTATTGCAGCTGGTCCACCGGAAAGCCGCGTGCATTGATCGACACGCCCGGCCCCACGCCTTGCACGCCCACCATGCCGGCCGTGTTGTTGACGGCGTCGGGCAGGCTGGTCATGAGCTGATCGTCCATGCGCTGGCGCGTCAGCACGGTGACCGATTGCGGAATGTCCTTGAGCGCCTGCGTGGTCTTGCCGATGGTGATGGCGGGCGAGGTATACGAGCCGGTGCCGTCGGTGGTGGGGTTGTAGCTGCCCGTGACCGTTACCGGCGCCAGCGTCGCGGCCTGCCCGGCGGCCGGCGCCTGCTGCAAGCGGTATCCGCCTTCGGCCCGGGCAACGGCCTGCAAGCCGGTGCCGGCCAGCAATTGGGCCAGCGCCGCGTCCACCGGGTACGTGCCGGACACGCCACCGGTGCGCGCGCCCGCCGCCAGCGCCGGGTCAGACGCCACCATGACGCCGGCCTGCATGCCGAACGCGCCGAGGGCCGCGCCCAGCGGGCCGGGCGGGATATCAAACGTGATCGATTGGCGCAGGGGCGCTGTCGGTTGGGATTGGGATTGGGGCTGGGCTTGGGCTTGGGCCTGCACTGCCGACGACCACGGCGCGGCCAGCATGACCACGGGCAAGGCCACACGCAAGGCCAGGCTCAGGCGGGTGCGCGGCGACAAGCGGCGATGCGGCGAAGAGAGCTTGGCAAGTGACGCGTGGTCGGCACGCAGACGGACAAGCGACGGGCGGGCAAGCCACTCTGCGCGGGCAGGACGAGAAGACATGTAGAGATTTCCTGGCTCATGAAGGAAGAACGCAGACTCGGCGGGGAGAGGCATCCGGGCTGCTTTCCTTACATGACGCGCTGATTCGGGACTTACGCCGTTCCGGTTACAAATCAATCGCGGGCGGGCGAACGGGACGGCGGGCTCAGGCCAACCCCACCGTGACCCAATAGCGGGTGTATTGCCGCACGCGCACGGGCAACACCTCTTGCAGCATGGCCAGCACCTTGTCACTGTCGGCCAAGGGGAACGCACCCACCACGCGCAACGCGCCGGCCTCGTCCGAACAGCTCAGCCGGCCGGGCCGATAGCGCGCCAGTTCTTGCAAGAACGCGGCCAGCGGCATCTCGTTGGCAATCAACATGCCGTTGATCCAGGCGGAGGTGGCCGGTTGCAGCTCCTGCAACGCAAAGACGCCCGCCGCCGACACCTCGGCCTGTTCCCCCGCATGCACGCGTCGGGGCGGATCGGCCGGGTCCAGGCCGCGCACATCCACCGCGCCTTCCAGCACCGCAACGCGCACCCCTGCCCTGCCTCCCTGGCTGTCGTCCAGGTCGCGCACCAGAAACCGCGTGCCCACCGGCGTCAGGATGCCGCCGCGCGTGCGCACCGTGAACGGTCGGCCTCGCGGGTCTTGCGCGGTCGTTACCAGGATTTCGCCTTCCAGCAGCACCACTTCGCGTTGGCTGGCGGTGTAGCGCAGATCCACGGCGCTGGCGGTGTTCAGTTCCAGCCGCGTGCCGTCCGGCAAGGTCAGCGCGCGCCGTTCACCGGTGCCGGTACGCAGGTCGGCGGCCAGGCGAACAATGGCGCCGCGTTCACCCACCACCCACGCGCCCAAGCCTAAGGCCGCGGCCGACACCATCCAGCGCATGGCGTTGCGGCGCGACTGGATCAGCGGCGCCTGCCGTAGCGTGCGGGCGGCAACCTCGTGACCCGCTTCAGCCACGCCCAGGTCCACATCGCGCGTCAAGGCCACCAGCCGCAACCAGGCCAGTTCATGCGCGGGCTGAGCCTGCCGCCACCGTTCGAACCGCAGGCGGGTGTCGTCGCAGGCGCCTTCGCGCAAACGCGCCCACCAGTCAGCGGCCTCACGCACGATCTTGGGATCGATCCGGCCCGCTTCCGGCGCATGCGGGCGCAGCAACTTGGCGCTGTCCATGGGTTCTGGGTTTACACAGGGGTTCACACGTTGGTTCACCGTTTGTTCACCCGTACACCGCCGTGTAGCAATGCACCAAGGCGCGCGCCAGCGACTTCTGCACGGCGTTGGCCGTCAGGCCCAATTGCTGGCCTATGTCGGCGTACGACATGCCATCGACCTGCGCCATCAGGAAAATGCGGCGGCTGGTCATGGGTAGCGTGTCCAGCAGTTCGCAGATTTGCTCCAGCGCTTCCAAAATCAAGGCGCGCGATTCCACCGACGGCTCCACCGCCACCGGCTGCAAGGCCAGCGATTCCATGTAGGCCGTCTCGATCGCCGCGCGCCGGGCGCGGCCGATCAACAGGCGCGTGGCGATGGTGCGCAAGTAGGCACGCGGCTCGCTTAGCGGTTCCCGCACATTGGCGCGTATCAGCCGTTCAAAGGTGTCGTGCGCCACATCGGCCGCATCGGACGCATTGCCCAGCTTGCGCAGCAGCACGCCGCGCAGCCACTGGTGGTGCGCCTGATAGACGGATTGCACTTCGGCATGAGGAGCGAAGGATGAGGATGGCATGGCGGCGCCCCGGCGTCACCGCCAGAATCCCAAACAAAATGAAAATGATTCGCAATTATAAGTATCTTTGAATCGTTTTCAAGATGGGGAATCCGGGCGCGGGCGGAACGCGTCCCGAGGGCGTGGCGGAATGATCGTGTTGGCACGCAGCGGAATGATCGTGCCGACGTGCGGCGTGTGGCGGAATGTAGGATGGGTGCTGCGCGGGTTGGCGTCGGCAAGAAGATAGCGCCGATCGCGCGAAACCCATCACGCGCCTTCTGGCTGATTCCGTTGCGAATTCAACGTTGCTTGATGGGTTTGCGCGTTGTGCGATCTCTTTCTTCTTCAGACAATCTCGCGCTACACCCATCCTACGATCGTGCCTGCACACGGCGGAACGATCGTGTCGGCATAAGGCGGAATGATCGCGTCGGCACGCGACGGAATGGTTGTGCCGGCACGTGGCGGCATGATCGCGTCGGCACGCGACGGAATGGTCGTGCCGGCATGTGGCGGCATGATCGTGTCTGCATGCGGCGGAACAACCGCGTCGGCATACGGCGCAATGATCGCGTCGACACGCAACGGGATGGTCGGGTCGGCACGCGGCGGAACGACCACGTCGGCACGTGGGGGAACGATCGTTTCGGTACACGGCAGAATGATCGTGCCGGCGCACGGCGGAACGATCGTGTCGGCATACGGTGGAATGATCGCGTCGGCACGCGACGGAATGGTCGTGCCGGCACGTGGCGGCATGATCGTGTCTGCATACGGCGAAACAACCGCGTCGGCATGCGGCGCAATGATCGCGTCGACACGCAACGGAATGGTCGTGTCGGCACGCGACGGAATGATCGTGCCTACACGCGACGGAATGATGTACCGACTCGCGCCGGCACTCGGAATGTAGGATGGGTGCAACGCGGGTTGGCCTGGGCAAGAAGATTGCGCCGATCGCGCGGAACCCATCATCCCGCCCCATCACCCCATCACCCCATCCCCCGCCTTGTCAGAACTTCGCCGTCAGGTTCACGAACACGCTTCTGGGTTCGCCGTAATACACCTGACTCGCCACGCCGCCCAGGTAATACTTCTTGTCGAACAAATTATTCACGTTCAACTGCGCCGACAACGCCGAACTGAAGTCATACCGCGCCATCAGGTTGTAAATCGCATAGGCCTTTTGCTTGGCGGTGACCGTATCGCTGCCCGCGCTGACCTGGCTATACGTTGAAATCTGCCAGTTGACGCCGCCGCCCACGGTCAGTTTGTTCCAGTCGCCGGGCAAGCGGTAGGTGGTGAACAGCTTGGCCATTGCTCTCGGGCGCTCGGTGTTCACGGACACGCCCTGGGCATCGCGGCTGGTGTAATACGTGCCGCCCGCGTAGGCGTTCCAGCCGGGCGCCAGCATGCCGCTCACTTCCAATTCCACGCCCTTGGTCGTGACGCCGTCGGCGGTGGTGTAGGCCTGCTCGAACGATCCCGGCACCAGCGTGTCGCCGTCCAGCACCGCGACCTTGCTCTGCTTGACCTTGAACAGCGCAATCGACGTGTTCAACCTGCCGTCCAGGTATTCGCCCTTCACGCCCACTTCGTAGTTCTGACCTTGCACCGGGTCCAGGTAATTGCCGTTGCGGTCGCGGTTCTCCTGCGGCTGGAAGATATCCGTATAGCTGACGTAGGTGGAATACGTGTCGTTGATGTCGTAGACCACGCCCGCGTAGGGAATGAACTGCGAATCTTTCTGGTCTCGCGTGTCGGACTTGGATTGCCAGGTGGCGTAGCGCCCGCCCGTAATGGCGGTAAGGCGGTCGGTCAGCGACCAGCGGACGGCGGCATACACGCCCTTTTGATGCGTGACCGTGCCGCGCAGGGTCGCGTCTGTCCACATGGGTTGGGCGAACGAGCCGTCCCATTGATAGAAGTTGCCGGTGCTGGCGAGCGACGCGCTATCAAAGCCGTAGCGGTAGAAGTCTTCGCCATAGCGGCTGCGCATGGCGCCCACCACCGCTTCGTGCTTGCGGCCCAGCAGGCTGAACGGGCCCTTGGCCTGCACGTCCAGCGAGGTCTGCTGCGCGTAGGAATTCCAGTAGCCCGGCAGCGCCCGCAGGCCCGTGCCCGTCTCGCGGTCCAGCGCGCCGTACAGGTACAGCAGCTTGGCGTCGTACTTGCTCTTGCGCTGCGACCAGTCCGCGCGCACTTCCCAGTCGCTGTCAAAGCGGTGCGACAGCGTGGCGAACATGGTCTGGTTGGTGGTGTGCCAATACGTCCAGTCCGCCGCCGTGGTCTTGGAGCGCCGCCAGTCGGTGGCGGTGCCGTCGCTGAACACCACGGGCAGGCTGCCCCAGGTCGAGCCGCGCGGACGCTTGTCCTGGTAGTCGGCACCCACGCTCAAGGTGGTGTTGGGCGTGAGGTCGGCGTCGATCACGCCGTAGAACACCTTCTTGTTGGCCTGGTAGAGGTCGATATAGGAATCGCGGCCCTGGTACAGCGCGACCATGCGGGCGCGCACCGTGCCTGCCTCGTTCAGCGGCGTGGTCATGTCCAGCGTGCCGCGATACTGGTTCCACGATCCAAAGCCCGCGCTGACCGAGCCCGTGAAGGTCTTGCTGTTGGCGTGCTTGCGCACCAGGTTGATCGACGCGCCGGGGTTGCCCGCGCCGGTCATCAAGCCCGTTGCGCCGCGCACCACTTCAATGCGGTCGTAGATGAAGGAATCGTTATCGGATTCGCCATACATCGACAGGCCGATGGTAGTGGGCACGCCGTCGTATTGCAGGCTGTCGATGTAGAAACCGCGCGACCAGAAGTCGGTGCGGTCGGTGTCTTCGCTGACCACCTGCACGCCCACCACGTTGCCCATCACCTCGTCCAGCGAACGCATGTTCTGATCATCGATGCGCTGGCGCGTCACCACGCTGACGGACTGCGGCGTCTCGCGCAGCGACAGCGTCAGGCCGGTGGCCGCCGACGAGGCCGGCGTGGTGTAGGAACCCGTGCCCTCGGTCACTGCCGGATCTGAATTGCCCAGCACCGTCACCGGCGCCAGGCTGGCCACGCCAGCGTCGCGCGCCAGGATGATGCTGTCGCCTTGCCAGCGGTACGTCACGCCCGTGCCTTGCAGCAGACCGCGCAAGGCTTCTTCGGGCGCCAGGCTGCCGCGCAGCCCACGGGTGTTCAGGCCGGCGACCACGTCGGGCGCGTAGAACACGCGCACCTTGGTCTGGGCCGCCCATTGCAGCAGCGCGTCGCCCAAGGGTTGCGCGCCGATGTTGATCGACACAGGCGCGTTCTGTGCGTGCGCGGAATCCGGCATCACGCCCAGCCCCACTCCCAGCGCCAGACTCAACGCCACCACCAGGGAAGAATGCATGAAGCGCGGGGCTGCGCCGGCGCGGCGCGGCGCCGCATGGGAATACCTGTGTGCAAAGAGAGTCACGACTACCTGCTGTTTCGGTTCAACGAGGGACGGGGGTGGCGGTGCCGGTCAAAGAAGCCTGGCGGCAGCGCCTTCCTTCGTAGAACGAATCAAACGCGGATAAACCTGAATCTCATTCCCATTTATTTTGTAACCGTGGCGGCGTCGCCAGGATTGGCATGGCTGTTGGCATAGATGTCGATCGGCCCGCCGGGGCGCGGCATCAGCCGCACGGGCGCCACCGCGGGTAAGGCGTCGACCAGCGCCTCGGGCCGGTCCAGCGTAAACGAGGCTGACACGCGCAGGCGCCCCGCCTTGTCGTCCGCCAAGCGCAGCGGCGTCGCCAGATAGCGGTTCATTTCCTGCACCACGTCGGCCAGCGGCGCGTTCTTGAACACCACGCGGCCTTCGCGCCAAGCCGTGGCGCTCGACACATCGGCGGGCGCGGGCACGCCGATCGCGCCGCTGCCCGGCACGCGGATGCCATGGCCCGCCCGCAGCACCGCGTGGCCCAGGTTCCACCAATGGCCGCCCGACACCTGCACCGTGCCCGACTCCACCAGCACCCGCACCTGATCGGCGTCGCGGCGCACGTCGAACACCGTGCCCGTCACGCGCACCACGCCGCTGCCGGCATCCACGGTAAACGGACGCGCCGCATCGGCGGCAACGGTGAAATTGATTTCGCCTTGGTCCAGCACCACGTAGCGGCGCTCGGCATACAGATTGACCTGGGCGCGCGTGCCGCCGTTGACCTCCAGCACGGAGCCGTCGGGCAAGCTCAGTTGGCGACGTTCACCGCGTTCGGTGCTGACCAGGGTGGTGAACGTGGGCGCCTGCACCGGCATGCTCCACCACACGCCCAAGGCCGCCACGGCCACAGCCGCACAGGCCAGGGCAATGCGCAGGGAAAACAGGCGTTGGGATGGCGCTTGCCGCCGCCCCGCGCCCGGCCGCGCCGGCACCGGTCCGCCAAGCAGGGATTCCACCTGGCTGCGCGACAGGCCCGCCGCCGCGCTTCCCAACTGCTGCATGCGGTCGAACTCGCGCGCCCCCTCGGGGTGTTCGCGCCGCCAACGGGCAAACGCGCGCCGGTCGCGGCGCGTCAGATCGCCCGAATGCCAGCGCGCGAACCACCACGCGGCGGTGGCGGGTTCGCGCGGTTCATCGCGGTTGTTCATGAAAGACATCGTCATGGGGTGTGGTCACGCAGCCGGTCGCGCACATGCTCGATGGCGCGCATGACGTAGCGCTCGATCATATTCTTGGACAGGCCCATGTGTTGCGCCACTTCGGCCTGCGTCCAGCCTTCGATGCGGTTCAGCACGAAAGCCTGGCGGCACTTGGGCGGCAATTCCGCCAGCACATTGGCCAGGTCGTCGGCCAGCCGCGATGCGCGCAAGGACGCCTCGGGGTCATCCACCCTCAGCTGATCCGCTTCGTCCAGTTCGTCCCACGGCACGTGTTCGGCGCGGTCCTGCCGCCGCCAGCGATCAATCAGCCGATGCCCCGCCGCCTGGAACAGATACCCGCGCGCCTTGAGCGCCACGCTGGCGTCGGCCTTCAGCAAGCGTTCGATGGCGTCGTGGGCGGCATCTTCGGCGTCGTGTCGGTTGCCCGTGCGCCGGCTCCATACGCCTACCAGCTCGTCGTAATAGGCGAGCCAGCCGGTGCGGGGGGAGGAAGAGCGGGACATGAGCCGGACGGGGACGGTCAAAAAACCAGGGTGGCGAATTTTACAAATAATTCTCATTATCGCAACCACTGATTTCAAGCGCCCGATGGTCCGGCTAGTAATCCATCGGGATATGGGCCTGCGCCGCGCGTATTTCCTGAATGTGGCGTTCGGCCTCTTCCCGCTCGGCCGCTGGCGGCAATGGCCGCCAACTCACCATGTTGCCGGGCGTCTTCACCGGCATCCAGCCCAGCACGCTGTACAGCGTGATGGCGGTGCGTCCCGTATCAAAGCGTGTTTCGTAATAGCCCTGCCGGTCCGGCGCGGTATCACCGGACGTCCAATCCAACTGCGACATCCACGTCTCCTTTGCTGAAGCGGTTAGGCAAGCGCGCCGGCCCCTTCATGGCCCGACGCCGCTTCATCGTAAAGCGTGCGTCGAGCGCCCATGAAGCCACCTTGCGCCCGCTTTGCAATTCTTGACAGAGGGATATCCCTAGGATTACGCCAGGTACACCTTTATTTAATGCCGATGAACGGCAGGGCCGAGCCGGGCACCTGCGTGGCGGGCAGCACGCCGTTCCATTTCTCAACGGCGTTCAGGCTCACCAGATTGGTGTTGGCGGCCAAGGCCTCGGCCTTGGCGCGAATCGACGCCGCCTCGGCTTCGCCGCGCATGCGGATGCCGTCGGCCTCTGCCGTGAACTGCTGGCGGCGCGCATCGGCTTCGGCACGGGCTTTGACCACCTGGATCTCGGCGTTGATCATGGCCGTTTCCTTCTGCTGGCGCGTGGTCTCGATCTGCACCTGGGCCAGCATGCGCTGTTCGATGGAATGCTCGTAGGCCTGCGAGAAACCCACTTCCTCGATCTGCACGCCCACCACCTGCACCGGTGCGCCTTCCATCGTCTTGAGCACGGCGTTGTTCACGTCCAGGCCCAGCTTCTGGCGTTCCTGGATGGCGCGCACGGCGGTGTACTGGCCGAACACGTTCTTCACGGCATCGGGCGTCTTGCGTTCCAGCACACGCATCTGCAGATTGCTGATGGTGCCGTATTCCGAATAGAGCTCGGCCACGTGCTCGGGCGGCACGCGATAGGTCACGGACACGCGCAGTTGCGCCGGCTGCTGGTCGTAGCTATAGGCTTCCAGTTTCTCGAACACAAACGTGTGGTCGCGCACCGACACCATCATCACGTTGTCGATGAAAGGCGTCTTGAAATCCAGCCCCGGTTCCGATACGCGCACCAGCTTGCCGTTGCGCAGCACCACGCCGCGCTCGCCCTGGTCCACCTGGAACCACGAACCGAAAGCGATGAAAAGGATCAGCAGGAAAAGAATGCCGGTAATGAGGGCGACCTTGATGTTGCGCGGCTTGACCGCGCCGATCGTCTTGACCATCTGGATATCTGTCGGCTTCACTTCGAGTCCCTTTCTGATTTTGAACGTTTACGGTCCGAGAGCACGGCCGCGATGCCGCGCGCGAGCAAATAAGCGACCACGGCCGCTCCCACCAAGATCAGGAAATACCTCATCGCGCCCCCCCGGGAAAGAAGCACCGGATTCTAGCCGGTGAAAGGGACGGATTAAACCTCCAATGCGCCAGCAATGTTGCTAGACATTTCTAGACGTTGCGACCCTGCAAATCGCGGCGATGACAGGGACGGAAACGGCTGCGCGCCGCCCCGCACGCTTGCTCGCATCAGGCCGCAGACTGTTACGGCATCGGCTTGGGGCGATCTGCTACCGTGAACATTCACCCCGAGTTCTGCCGGTCGGCAAGCGGCCGGCGCTGAAGATGGAGACCGAATGCCACGTCCTTCCGAGTCCGCTCCCTTGATCGGCGTGATTCCCCCTTACATGCTGGACCGCCTGGCGCAACACAGCGACGCGCGCGTCAGCATGCCCGCCGTCAAAACCTTGATCATCGATCAGCAGCAGCGCGGCTTGCGCGAAATGTCCGCGCAACCGTCGCGCGCCACGCTGGCGCCCGCTTCCCCCCCGTCGCCCCCCGGTGTGCCGGAACGCGCGGTGCATGACGCGCACAACACCACCACGCTGCCCGGCACGCTGGTGCGCGCCGAAGGCCGCCCGGCCAGTGGCGACGTGGCGGTGGACGAGGCCTATGCGCACCTGGGCGCCACCTACAAACTGTTCTGGGAGGTATACAAGCGCCATTCCATCGACGGCCACGGGCTGCCGCTGGTAGGCACCGTGCACTACGGCGACGACTACGACAACGCTTTCTGGAACGGCGCGCAGATGGTGTTTGGCGATGGCGACGGCGAAATCTTCAACCGCTTCACCGTGGCCGTGGACATCATCGGCCATGAACTCACACACGGCGTGATCGACTCCGAAGCCGCCTTGCTTTACCAAGGCCAGTCCGGCGCCTTGAATGAATCGCTGTGCGACGTGTTCGGTGCCCTAGTCAAGCAGTACGCGCTGGGTCAGACCGCCACGCAGGCGGATTGGCTGGTGGGCGCGGGTTTGTTCACCGAGCAGGTCAACGCCCGCGCGCTGCGGTCCATGGCGGAACCCGGCAGCGCCTACGACGACCCGGTGCTGGGCAAAGACCCGCAGCCCGCCCACATGCGCGACTACGTCGATACCCCGCGCGACAACGGCGGGGTACATATCAATTCCGGCATTCCCAACCGCGCGTTTTTCCTGGCGGCCACCTCGCTGGACGGTCCAGCGTGGAAAGGCGCTGGCCGCGTCTGGTACGACACGCTGTGCGACAAGCGCCTGCGCCACGACGCCGACTTCAAGGCCTTCGCCGCTCTGACGTCAACCGTGGCCGCCGAACGTCACGACGCGGACGTCCAAAACGCGGTGTCACAAGCCTGGGCCGCCGTAGGAGTCCTGCCATGATCGAACTGCCCCCTCTGGACCTGGTGCTACTGGTACGGCTGACCCGCGAAGGCGGCGTGGCGTACCTGCCCGCGCTGACGCAGCCGCGCAGCATCAACCTGGCCACCTGCGCCCCCGAGGTGCGCCAGGAAGTCGGCGACGCGCTGCAACGCGCGGCCCCGCGTGCCGTGGCGGACTGCGCCCAAGCGGGTGGCGACCAACGCTATTTCCACGTCGAAATCGTGCTGGACCGCGACGAGCAAAGCGCCATCAGCTTCGACGTGCCCGAGGCCGACGCGCCCGACACGCTGATGCAACTATGGAAGGCGCACGCGGCATCCCCCGGCTAGCGGGCCGTGGACACCGGTTGCGGCCTCGGCACGCGCGGCCCGCCAATCTGAATGGCGCGGCCCGCATACAGGCCGATGACCGCCATCGCCACGCACAGGATCGCGCACAACGCCAAGGCGACGCTCCACCCGCCAAGCCGGTCATGCAGCGCGCCCATCAAGGCGGGGCCGCTGGCGGCGAACAGATAGCCAACGCATTGCGCCATGCCTGACAAGGCCGCCGCCTGCTGCGCATGGCGCGCGCGCAGCCCCACAAAGGCCAAGCCCAGAATGATGCCGCCGCCCGTGCCCAGCCCCAGCAGCACGATCCAGGCCGTGGCCCAGCCGGGCGCCGTGATCAGACCCACGAACGCCACGAAGGACGACGCAGCCGAGCAGAACGCCGCGCCGCGCTGGTCTTTCATCCGGCGCACCACCGGCGCCAGGAACAGGGCGGGGCCGGCGGACATCAGTTGCAGCAGTCCATGCAAGGAACCCGCGCGCTCGGCGGAATAGCCGGCGTCGCGCAAGATGGCGGGCAGCCAGCTCACGCCCACGTAGAACACAAAGGAATTGATGCCGAGGTACAAGGTCACCTGCCACGCCAGTGGCGAATGCCACAGGCGGCCGCCGTGCGGCGCGTGCGCGGTGGTTGACGCCGGCGGCGTGTGCCGCGCCAACTGCGGTAGCCACAGCAGCATGCTGGCCAGCGGCAAGACCAGCAGGCACAGCGTGGAAAAGTGCCAACCGTTTACCGACAGCCCTGTCGACCACCCCGCCAGGGGAATCGCAATGGCCGAGGCCACGCCCGCCACGATGCTCATCGTCAACACATAGGCCGAGGTCAGCCCGGCAACGTGCTGCGGAAAGTCGCGCTTGACCAGGCTGGGCAACAGCACATTGCCGATGGCAATGCCCGCCCCGATGATGGCCGTGCCCCCATACAGGCCCCAGGCCGCGCCCTGTGTGCGCACCACGATGCCGACAGCAATCAGCACCATGGCGCCGAACAGCGTGCGTTCCAGGCCATGGCGGCGCGCCAGGCCCGCGGCAAACAAGGACACCACGGCAAACGCCAGCAAAGGCAAGGTGATCAGCATGCCGGCCGCCGTGGACGTCAGGCCCAGTTGTTCACGGATCATGCCAATCAGCGGCGGCACCCCCGTTACTGGCGCGCGCAGGGCCATGGCAATGCAAAGAATGCCCAGGATGAGCCACACCGGACGGCTGCCGGTGCGTAGAGAAACGGGAAGAGGATTCATGCCGCAAGCTTACGCAGGCGCGCCTTTACCGAATTTCGAGACAATGACAAACTATCCCGAAATTCAGCCAAACCGCGCCGGACCGTCCCGTCGGGTCGTCGTCCGCCGCTCCCTGCCCCGCCCGCATGCACCCTTTCCCACCCACGCCCTTCGATCCCGACTCAAGCTCGCAGCCCGCCTTTGCGATGCCGGTGGACGCCCCGGATCGGGACAACGAATCCCCCGCGCACCGCCACCACATGGGCCAGCTTGTGCTGGCCTTGCGCGGCGGCGTCACCTGCTCGGTACCGCAAGGGCTATGGATGGTGCCGCCCCAATGCGGCGTATGGATTCCGGGCGGCGTGCCGCACAGCAACCGCGTCACCGCCAATGCCCGCGTCTGTTTTTTGTTCGTGCCGGCCGCTGCCTCGGGCCTGCCGAATGAATGCTGCACGCTGGCCATCACGCCCTTGGTGCGCGAACTGATCGTGCACCTGGCCGCGCTGCCCGCGGCCGAGGCGCAAACAGAAGCCAACCAGCAACTGGCGGAGGTCCTGATCGAACAATTGCGCCGCATGCCCACCGAACGCCTGCATCTGCCGCTGTCAGACCACCCCCGCCTGCGCGAGATCGCCAACGCGCTGAACGCGGACCCCGCCGACCGCAGCACGGTCGCCCAGTGGAGCAAGCGCGTGGCGATGAGCGAACGCACGCTGGCGCGCCTGGTGCAGCAGGAAGTCGGCATGAGCTTTGGCCGCTGGCGCCAGCAACTGCACATCATCGTGGCCTTGCAGCGCCTGTCGGCGGGCGTGTCCGTGCAGCGCACCGCCGAAGACCTGGGCTATGAATCCGTCAGCGCCTTCATCACCATGTTCAAGAAGACGCTGGGCAAAACCCCGGCGCGATACTTCGCCGACAAATCGCAGGGGCCGGCTTCGCCCGACGCGCCTAGTCCTGCTTGGGGCCGGCAACGATGAACAAGCGGGGGAACGGCAGCAGCACCGTGCCGTCGGCCAGCGCGGGATAGGCCTCGGCGATCAGCGCCTGATAGCGCGCCAGAAAGCTCGCCTGTTCGGCCGCGTCCAGCTTGTCCAGATACGGCCGCAGCGCCGTGCCCTTGAACCATTCCACCACCGCCGCCGCGCCAGCCAGCGGATGATGATAGGTGGTGCGCCACACATCCAGCATGCCGCAATGCGGCTTCAGCAACTCGTAGTACCAGGACGCGCTGTGACGCGGCGGGTGCTTCACACTGCCCGTCTTCGCGGCCCACGGCGCCTCGCCCGCCACTTGCCGCGCCAGGCGGTGCGCGGGCTCTTCCATGTTGTCGGGCGTTTGCACGGCCAGGCTGCCGCCGGGCGCCAGCTTGCCGACCAGGCGCGGATACAGCGTGGCGTGGTCAGGCACCCATTGCAGCGCCGCGTTCGCCAGGATCACGTCGTACTGCCGGGGCGGATTCCAGGTGGCGATATCGGCCAGCTCGAACTGCAAGGACGGCAGACGCTTGCGCGCGGCTTCAATCATGTCTTGCGAACTGTCCATGCCGGTGACCTCGGCGTCGGGATAGCGCGCAGCCAGCACTTCGGTGGAATTGCCCGGCCCGCAGCCCAGGTCCACCGCCAGCCCGACCGCTTGGTTTGGCAAGGCGGCGACCAGGTCGCGCACGGGTCGGGTGCGTTCGTTTTCAAAGGCGGAATATTGCTTGGCGGACCAACTGTTGTGGTTTGCGGTGTGGCTCATGGCGGCTCCTTGCTGAAGGACGGATACGCGGGGACTCTACGCCTGGCCGCGTCATATTACAAATATGTATTCACGCCATTTTTCATATCGAATGCCTATGGCAGAGCCCAAAGAAAAACCGCCGGACAAAGCCGGCGGCTGGGGACAGCAACGCTGAGGATTACTGCGTCGTCAACGTATCCGAGCGGGTTTTCCACAAGGAGAACAACACACCGCCCAGGATCAGGCTGAAGGTCACGCCCAACGACACCGCCGCGGGCACCTTGCCGATGAAGCCGACCAGGAAGATCTTCGTACCGATGAACACCAGCACCAGGGCCAACGCGTACTTCAGGTAGTGGAAACGGTGGATCATGGCAGCCAGGGCAAAGTACAGCGCACGCAAGCCCAGGATGGCGAAGATGTTGCTGGTGTAGACAATGAACGGGTCCGTCGTGATGGCGAAGATGGCAGGCACCGAATCCACCGCGAACACCAGGTCAACAAACTCGATCAGCACCAGGGCCAGCAGCAGCGGGGTCGCAAAGCGCACCTTCTTGTTGGAGGCCGGGTCCGTCTCGGTGACCACGAACGCGTTGCCGCGCAGGCCTTCCGTGACACGCATATGGCGCTTCAGGAACTTCAGGATTGGGTTGGTGGCGATGTCCGGCGTCTGGTCGGCAATCATCCACATCTTGATGCCCGTGAACACCAGGAACGCGCCGAACAAATACAGCAGCCAGCCAAAGTTACTGACCAAGGCGGCGCCCAGGCCAATCATGATGGCGCGCAGCACGATCACGCCCAAGATGCCCCAGAACAGCACGCGATGCTGGTACTGGCGGGGAATCGCGAAGAAGCTGAAGATCAGCGCGATCACGAAGACGTTGTCCATGGACAGCGATTTCTCGATCATGAAGCCCGTGTAATAGGCCATGCCGCTGGTCGCGCCCAACTGCCACCACACCCAGCCGCCGAACAGCAGCGCGGCGGTGATGTAGCCGCCCGACAGCAACAGGCTTTCACGCACGCCGATCTCGCGGTCTTCCTTGTGCAGCACGCCCAGGTCAAAGGCCAGCAAGCTGACGACAATGCTCACGAACAGGAGCCAGGCCCAGGTCGGTGTCCCTAAAAAGTCGTTGGTGAAGAATGTGATCAAAGTGTCCATGATTGCCCCGCTGTGTTCGAAGGTGCCCATGATCCTGATTTGATGCCAACCGAGAAATCAGCCTGAAAGTGAGTTAAGGTTCGAAAAAACCGAAGTGAAGACAAGTCATGCTGAACTACCGACACCTGTATTACTTCTGGATGGTGGCCAAGGAAGGCGGCTTTTCCCGGGCCGCCGAACGGCTGGACATGGCCATCCAGACCATCAGCGCCCAAGTGCGCGATCTGGAAAAAAACCTGGGCCACCAGTTGCTAAAACCCGCCGGGCGCGGCGTGGCCCTGACCGACGCCGGCAAGGCCGCTTTCGCGCGCGCCGAAGAGATTTTTCAGATCGGCCATGTGCTGCCGCAGGAAGTTCGCGCGGCCGCCACCAAGCCTGTCATCCGCCTGTCCGTGGGCCTGTCCGACGGCATCTCGAAGCTGGCGGCGCACGCCTTGCTGGGCCCCGTGCTGGACACGCCCGACCTGCGCCTGACCTGCCATGAAGGCGAGGTGGAAGAACTGCTGGGCGAACTGGCCCAACACCATCTGGACCTGGTGCTGGCCGGCCAGGGCGCGCCCGCCAACCCCAACCTGCGCCTGACCAGCGACCGTCTGGTGTCGTCGGCGGTGGACTGGTATGGCCCGGCGCGGCTGGTGCGCAAGGCCGACACGCAGGACTTCCCGCGCTGCCTGGAGCGGCTGCCCGTGCTGCTGCCCACCGGCCATTCCGTGTTGCGCCAGACGCTGGACCGCTGGTTCGGCGAACAGGGCGTGCTGCCCAACGTGGTGGGCGAATTCGAAGACAGCGCGCTGATGTCGGTGTTTGCCGCGCGCGGCCTGGGCGTATTCCCGCTCAGCCGGCTGGGCGGCGACGATATCGGCCTGCTGCGCGGCTTGCGCCCGCTGGCCCGCTGCGATGGCGTGCATGAAGAAATCCACGCCATCCGCAACCGGCGCGGCCAGCACCATCCCCTGGTTCAAGCGGTGCTGGCGCACGCAAAGACTTCGGTTTTTTCTTAATGTTTGTCACACGCACTCTGGTTTTTTAGAAATAGAATCCGCTTTATCGTGGCCCCTCTTTTGAATCGGAGTACCACTGCAATGAAGAAAATCATCTGGCTCACCTTCGCCGCGCTAGCCGCGCTCTGGACGGGGTTGGTGGCGCTGACCCTGCAACTGACTGACTGGGTGCTGGCCACCATCTCTACCGCGCAGGTGCCGGGCAGCGCGCTGGACACGTCCCAATGGGTTGCGCCCGCGTGGGCCGCGGGCTGGGTGGACCCGGCCTGGCTGGCGTCGCTGCAAGGCGGCCTGGTGTGGGCCGCGCAGGGCTTGAATCAAATCTTGCCGGTAGCGGGCAGCCTGGGCACGCTGATCGCGGTGCTCGGCTGGATCTTCTGGGGCTTCATCATGGTTGGCCTGGTGGCGCTGGCCATGGTCTTGCACTGGCTGGCGGGCAAGCGCGAGCAGGCCAATGCGGCGCCTGGCCGCCAGGTGATCTGACCCAGGGGTCAACTCAGGGGGTGACCAAGGGGGGTGACCACGAGGGGTAACCAAGTGGTGTAATACCGGCAGGCAACGCGCAGCCCGGTGCGCTGCCCCGACACAGGAGCGTGCCTTGCCCACCCGAACTGTTCCCGCCCCGACCTCTGCCGCCTTGTTGGTCGTGGCCTGCCTGTTGCCCCTGGGCGCCATGGCAGCCACGCCCGCATCACCCAGCAACACCAGCGTGGATGTCTGCACCGTCGCCGGCACGTCAGGGCAGTACAGCGTGCGTGTGCGCAATACGGGGGCCGCGCCGCTGGCGCGCGTCGACATCACCGGTGTGCACTTGAACGCCTCCGGGCAGGCGACCGAACCGGTCAACGTCAGCCTGTCGGATATTCCTCCCGGCAAATACAAAACCGCCATCCTGGCGCGGCGCGGCGAATCCGCCGCCTTGGACCGCATCGTCACCTATACCTTGGCCGACGGCAAACAGATCCCGCAACAGGAACTGTTTGCCGGCAAGGTGGCGCACGTATCGCCCGGCTCGGCATTGCAATACACGCTGGCGCCACTGGCCGTGCGCGGCTGGACGGTGGCGTATGGTTCGCCCAACGCCGCCAGGCTGGCGGCCGGCAGCGCCGTCATCCTGAGCTACCCGGTACGCAGCGGCAAGCAGCCCGCCACGCGGCCCGAAGCCGGCCGCACGCCGACAGCGGTGGCGCCGCTGGAGCCTTGCGAATAACCCGGATCAGGTGCCGGCAAGCAGGTCGCGCTCGTTCAAGAGCGCATAGACGATTTCAGGCTTGTTCTCGAAACCCCGGCGGATGGCGGCGGGCAGCGCGGTGCGCGTCTTGCGGCACAAGCCCGGCGCGTCTTCCAGCTGAATCGCAATACCGCGCGACGTACGCACTTCGTTGTCGCTGGGCGTAATCACGATCACGATGCCCAACTGCGCCTGGATGCGGCCCTGCATGGCGCGCAGGTCATCCAGGCTGGTGATGTTTTCCAAGCGCGCGACGAGCCGTTTTTCTTCTTCCTTGGTCAGCCGCAGGATGCGGATATCCGCGGCGGGGTCCGCCAACAGGGTGTCGCGGTCGCACACACAGGCGCCCGGCGGACATTCTTGGCGGATGGGAAAGGGAAGGTTCATGGCGAAAAAACGCGCGACGACGCACAAGGCCTGGACGACACCAGACCGTCAATTCTACTCAAGATGCTCCGCCCCTCGCTGCTGCGCGCTACTCGTTTTCCCGCAGGGCGACGCGGTATATTGCCCCCCTTGCTCAAGGCGGGGAGAGGCGCATGAAACGGATTTTTCTGGCGGCCGCACTGGCGGCGTGGGCGGGGCAGGCGCAGGAGCAAGCCGCCCCGCGCAACGTGCCGTTTTCCATCAAGGCGGGCCTGCCGGGCGTGGTCACCCTCAGCAGCGGCGATACCCAGCAGGCCACCGTGCGCGTGGGCGATGGCCCCATGCAGCCGCTGGGCAGCTTCGATGACGACGTGGTTGACCAGGTCCAAGCCGTGGACATCAACCACGATGGCTACCGCGACCTGATACTGGGCCAAAGCGGCGGCAGCACGCAGCTTATCGCCCGGCTATTCCTGTATCAGCCTGATCGCGGCGGCTTCAAGGAAATCGTGCACCCCGACCCATCCAGCCCGTGCCGAGGCTTCGTCAACCCGGTCATCGACGACAAGCAGGCCGTGATCCACCTCGCGTGCCGCTATGGCGCCGCCAGCCACGGCTTCGAAGACTATGTGCTGCGACCCGACGGCACGGTGCGCGCCACGTCGTGGGGCACGCAGGCGCTGTTCGGCCTGGAGAGCGAGGCCGCCGAACTGCGCTACCGCTTTCGCGAAGACGGGTCGATTGACCGCATCGACATCGAAGGCGAAGGATCGCCACTGGAAGGCGGCGCCGTGCCGGTCAGCAAGCTGGACCTGACCGACACCCCAGACGTCAACGCCACACCCACCCTGACCGCCACCGAAGGCGAACACCTGGACGTCGTGGCCCTGCGCCCGCCCGACTGGCTGCAAGTGCGCTACGCCAGCAAGACGGCGGGCGATGTGCTGAAGTGGGTGCGCTATGCCGATCTGCGCGTGGACAAGCATCGGCTGGTGGCGCCGTCGTCGCCTGGCTCCCTGACGCTGGACCTTGCCGACACGCTGGCCGACTGGAATGGCGAGGACGGCGGCCAGTTCATCGTCAGCGTGACCAACACCCGTGAAGCGCCTGTCGCCCTGAATGCGCCGCGTGTCTGGCTGCTGCTGAGCAACGCACAGGGCCACCGCATCGTGCACCCGCTTTACCAGCGCGAAGCCGACACCCTGCACCCCGCCAACCCGCTGGGCCTGGCCCGCGACACTATCGTCTGGGCCGCCGGCGAAGACGGCAAGCCGGCCTACCTGCTGAACGACAACGGCTACAGCAACGTGCCGTTCCTGCCCGCGCTGGCGCCGGGCAAGTACCGAGCGGCCGTTGTATTGACCGACCCGGGCAATCTTGCCCAGCCCATCGTGTCCAACGACATCGGCTTCGAGTACCCCTTGCCGCAACAACCGCCCGCCTCACAATAAGCACGTTTTGAGGTTCATCCACCAGCGTGCCGCCCATGCCGCCCAAGCTTCTTCGACCTGATCACGCCCGTTCGAGCCGCGCTTCAGCCTTCCGTCTTGCCGCCCTGCTCCTGGCCGCCCTGATCGCGCTGACCCTGGCCGCCGCCGCCCTGGCGGCCACCGGCCTGCTCACCCGCGCGCGCCCCGCCGACGTGGCCATCGTGTTGGGCAACACTGTGCTGCCCAGTGGCGAGCCCTCGCCTCGCCTGGCCGCGCGGCTTGATCGCGCCTACGAATGCTATGCGGCCCGACAATGCCGCATTCTTTTCGTCAGCGGCGGCGTCGACCCTGCCGGCGCCGATGAAGCCGCCGTGATGCGCAACTACTTGCAGGCGCGCGGCGTGCCCGCCGACCGCATCGTGATGGACAGCGCGGGCAACAATTCCTGGGCCACCGCGCGCCACGCCAGCGCCTATATGCGCGAACACGGCTACACCAGCGCGCTGGCCGTCACGCAATACTTCCACCTGCCGCGCACCATGCTGGCGTTGCGCCGCCACGGCGTGGCGGACGTCAGCGGCGGGTATCCCCGGTTTTTTGAATGGCGCGACCTCTATTCCGTATTCCGCGAGCTGCCCGCCGTAGCCTGGTACGGGTGGCGGTCGCTATAGTGACGTTCGTCAATCCGTATTGGTGACGTTCGTCACCCCTCATTGCCCGCCCCTTCAAGGACCCATGCCGTGCTGATTTTCCACAATCCCGTCCATGACAAACACGCAGGCCGCCAAGAGATGTTCCGCGGCAAACTCGTGCCCTGCCACGAAACGCCGGCGCGCCTGGAATATGTGCTGGACGCGCTGCGCCAGCGCGGCATTGGCGAACTGCGCGCGCCGTCGGCGCCCGACATGGACCTGATCAAGCGCGTGCACACGCCGCGCTACGTGGACTTTCTGGCCAGCGCCTGGCAGGACTGGGTGGCGCTGGACCCGGCCAATGCAGACCTCGACATCCTGCCGTCCGTCTGGCCCGTGCGGGGCTTTCGCCACGATATCGAACCCACCAACTTCGCCGCCCGCCTCGGCCTGTTCTCGTTCGACAGCGGCTGCCCGCTGACGGCAGGCACCTGGGAAGCGGCCACTGTCGGCGCGGCTTGCGCCATCGACGCGGCACGCGCCGTGATGGCGCCGGGCGGCCCGCGCGCCGCCATGGCCTTGACCCGCCCGCCCGGCCACCATGCGGGCGCCGACTTTTTCGGCGGCTATTGTTTCCTGAACAACGCGGCGCTGGCCGCGCAAGCCCTGCGCGATGCTGGCGCCGCGCGCGTGGCGGTCCTTGACGTGGACTACCACCACGGCAATGGCACGCAAAGCATTTTCTATGAACGGGGCGACGTGCTGACCGTATCGATACACGGCGACCCCACCACGGAATACCCCTTCTTTCTGGGCTATGCCGATGAAGCAGGCGAAGGCGCGGGCTTCGGCGCCAACCTGAACCTGCCGCTTGCGGCCGGCACCGACTTCGCCACCTGGACGCAAGCGCTGCAAGAGGGCCTTGCGGCCATTCAGGCGTTCAAGGCCGATGCCGTGGTGGTGGCGCTGGGCGTGGACACCTACGAAGGCGACCCCATCTCGAAGTTCAAGCTGAAAAGCGCCGACTACCTTGACCTGGGCCGCGCGCTGGCCAGCCTGGGCCTGCCCACCGTGTTCACGATGGAAGGCGGCTATGCCGTGGCGGATGTGGGGATCAATGTGGCGAATGTGCTGGAGGGCGCGCGCTATTAATCCCGCGTTTCCAGCACCTTGTTGATGCGCAGCGCCAGCAAGGTGCACGCGGCGCCCGACAGCAGATAGATGCTGACGGCCACCAGCCCAAACCGAGCCGACAAGCCCAACGCCACCACCGGCGCGAACGCCGCGCCGATCAGCCAGGCCATGTCGGACGTGAGCGCCGCGCCGGTATAACGGAAGCGGCGCGTGAAGTTCGCGGTGACGGTGCCGGACGCCTGCCCATATGACAGGCCCAGCAACACAAAGCCCACCAGGATGAAAGCGTCCTGCGCGACCGGACCACCCCCCAGCAGCCACGGCGTGAACAAGGCAAAAATGCCGATTGCCCCCGCCAGCAGGCCCAAGGTGGTGCGCCGACCGATGCGGTCGGCCAGCCAGCCCGAAGCCACCGTGCCCAGAATGCCCAGCACCGCGCCAAAGATCTGCACGATCAGCACGTCGGTAACCCGCTGCGTGGCGCTGATGGCAATCCAGGACAGCGGAAACACTGTGACCAGGTGGAACAGCGCGTAGCTGGCCAAGGCGGCGAACGCGCCAATGAACAGGTTGTAGCCTTGCGAGCGCACCATCTCGGCGATGCTGATGGGTTCAAGCTCGCCCTCTTCAAGCAGTTGCGTGTATTCCTCGGTGACCACCAGACGCAAGCGCGCGAACAGCGCCACCACGTTGATGGCGAAGGCCACGAAGAACGGATAGCGCCAGCCCCATTCCAGGAAGTCCGCCTGCGTCAGCGTCACGTGCAAATACAGGAACAACGCGCTGGCCACCAGGAAACCCACCGGCGCGCCCAACTGCCCCATCATTGAATACCAGCCACGCCGATGCGGCGGCGCATTCAGCGCCAGCAACGACGGCAGGCCGTCCCAAGAACCGCCAAACGCCAAGCCTTGCAAGCAACGAAATACCGCCAACAAGACAATGGCGTGCGCGCCGATGGTTTCGTAGCTGGGCAGGAACGCCATGCCCACGGTGGCGGTGCCCAACACAAACAGGGCAACGGTCAGTTTTGTGGCGCGGCCCCAACGCCGCTGAATCGCCATCGACAGCGCGGTGCCGATGGGCCGCATGATGAACGCGAACGAGAAGATGACAAACGCCCAAAGCGTGCCTTCCAGCGGCGCTTCAAACGGGAAGAAGACTTTGGGAAAGACCAGCACGCAGGCGATGCCGAATACGAAAAAATCAAAGTATTCAGACGCGCGCCCCACCACCACGCCGACCGCGATTTCGCCTGGAGCCACCTTGGCATGGCTGGCCCCGCCGGACGTGGGCCCCGGGCCGGGAACGGAAGGGGCATGACCGGGATACCGCGTGGAGGTCGACATGGATTTGCTCACTGTTGGAAGTTCGAAAGGACGTTCGAAACCGCCTTGTCTACGATCTTGCAACCTGCTTGGCGCGCGACGAAGCCACCACGCGCCAAGCCGCATCCACACAGGGATAGCGCCCTGCCGCGCGCACAATCCCGTGCACACTTTTGTTCTTTTACCCTAGATTTTTCGCGGCTTCCAGCGTAGTGTTGCGTTTACTTCCCACGGTTACGTTTCGGGGTATGGCCATGTCGTCCCTCCCAAGGCTCCGCGGATTGATCTTGATTGCCGCCCTGCCATTGCTCGCTGGATGCAATGCGGTGCTGCTCTCGCCATCAGGCGACATAGCAGTGCAGCAACGCAATCTGATCATCATCTCAACCGGCTTGATGCTGCTGATCATCGTGCCGGTCATCTTCTTGACGTTTCTTTTTGCGTGGCGCTATCGGGCCAGCAACAAGGACGCGCACTACGACCCGGAATGGAACCACTCCACCATGCTGGAGCTGCTGATCTGGGCCGCGCCGCTCTTGATCATCATTGCGCTGGGCGCGCTGACCTGGGTCAGCACCCACCAGCTTGATCCCTACCGACCGCTGGCCCGCCTGTCCGAAGGCCGCGAGGTGCCCGCCGGCACCAAGCCGCTGGTGGTCGAGGTGGTGGCGCTGGACTGGAAATGGCTGTTCCTGTATCCCGAACAAGGCGTGGCCGCCGTCAACGAAATGGCCGCGCCGGTCGACCGCCCCATCCAGTTCAAGATCACGTCGTCATCGGTGATGAACTCGTTCTTCGTCCCTGCGTTGGCCGGGCAGATCTACGCCATGCCCGGCATGCAGACCACCTTGCACGCCGTCATCAACCACCCCGGCGAATACGAAGGCCTGTCCGCCAACTTCAGCGGCCCGGGCTTCTCGGCGATGCGCTTCAAGTTCCACGGCCTGGACCAGCAAGGCTTTGACAAATGGGTGGCCGACGCCCGCGCCTCCAGCACCACGCTTAGCCGCGACGCCTACCTGAAGCTTGAACAGCCCAGCGAACGCAACCCCGTGCAACGTTACGCCTCGGTGGCGCCAGGCCTGTTCGACGCCATCGTGAACCGCTGCGTGGAAGGCAACCGCATGTGCATGAAGGACGCCATGGCCATCGACTCGCAAGGCGGCATGGGCATACCCGGCGCGCTCAACATCACCACCCTGGACCCGGCCACGCGCGAGCGCCTGGGGCTGACCGGCACGCCGCCGCGCAAGTACGTGGGTTCCATGTGCACGTCGACCGAAGGGCTGGTGTTGTAGCGCCGCGCGTCTGCCGCGATCCGAACCGGATGACGCAGGGGTTTCATGAAATCGTGGTCTTTACGCTGGAATCAAGATGCCTGATCAACCAGACCTCACCAAGCTGATCTTCGGTCGATTGACCTGGGACGCCATCCCCTTTCACGACCCCATTCTGCTTGCCACGTTTTTCGTGGTCGCGGTGGGCGGCATCGTGCTGCTGGGCTCCATCACTTACTACAAGAAGTGGGGCTATCTGTGGCATGAATGGTTCACCAGCATCGACCACAAGAAAATCGGGATCATGTATGTGATTCTGGGCATCGTGATGCTGCTGCGCGGTTTCGCCGACGCCATCATGATGCGCTTGCAGCAGGCCGTGGCCTTTGGCGATTCCACCGGTTATCTGCCGCCCCACCACTACGACCAGATCTTCACCGCGCATGGCGTGATCATGATCTTCTTCGTGGCCATGCCGCTGGTCACGGGGCTGATGAACTACATCGTGCCGTTGCAGATCGGCGCGCGCGACGTGGCTTTTCCGTTCCTGAACAATTTCAGTTTCTGGATGACGACAGGCGGCGTGATCCTGGTGATGATGTCGCTGTTCGTGGGCGAATTCGCGCGCACCGGATGGCTGGCGTATCCACCCCTATCAGGCATATTGCACAGCCCCGACGTCGGGGTCGATTACTACATATGGGCCTTGCAGATTGCCGGGGTGGGAACCCTGCTATCCGGCGTCAACCTGCTGGTCACCATCGTGAAAATGCGCGCGCCCGGCATGAAGATGATGCGCATGCCCATCTTTACATGGACCGCCCTGTGCACCAACGTGCTGATCGTGGCGGCCTTCCCGGTGTTGACAGCCGTGCTGGCGCTGCTGTCCATGGACCGCTACGTGGGCACCAACTTCTTCACGGCGGACTTCGGCGGCAACGCCATGATGTACGTGAACCTGATCTGGATCTGGGGCCACCCCGAGGTCTACATCCTGATCCTGCCCGCCTTCGGCATTTTCTCGGAAGTGGTGGCCACGTTCTGCCGCAAGCGCCTGTTCGGCTATGCCTCCATGGTGTACGCCACGGTGGTGATTACGGTGCTGTCATACCTGGTCTGGCTGCACCACTTCTTCACCATGGGGTCAGGGGCCAGCGTGAACTCGTTCTTCGGGATCACAACGATGATCATCTCGATCCCGACCGGCGCCAAGATCTTCAACTGGCTGTTCACCATGTACCGCGGCCGCATCCAGTTTGAAGTCCCCATGCTGTGGACGATGGGCTTCATGGTCACGTTTGTGATCGGCGGCATGACAGGCGTGCTACTGGCGGTGCCGCCCGCTGACTTCGTCCTGCACAACAGCCTGTTCCTGGTGGCGCACTTTCACAACGTCATCATCGGCGGCGTGCTGTTCGGGCTGATGGCCGGCATCACCTACTGGTTCCCCAAGGCCTTTGGCTACAAGCTTGACCCGTTCTGGGGCAAGTGCTCGTTCTGGTTCTGGCTGGTGGGCTTCTACGTGGCCTTCATGCCGCTGTACGTGCTGGGCCTGATGGGCGTGACCCGCCGCGTAAGCCACTTTGAAGACATGTCGTTGCAGATCTGGTTCCAGGTCGCGGCGTTTGGCGCGCTGCTGATCGCTTGCGGCATCGCCAGCTTCATCATCCAGTTGGTGGTCAGCTACCGCCGCCGCGACCAACTGCGCGACGAAACGGGCGACCCCTGGGACGCCCGCACGCTGGAATGGTCCACGTCGTCGCCCCCGCCCAACTACAACTTTGCCTTCACCCCGCGCGTGCATGACCTGGACGCCTGGTGGCAGATGAAGCAGCACGGCTACCAGCGGCCGCAGCAGGGCTTCATCCCCATCCACATGCCGAAGAACACCTGGGCCGGCGTGGTGCTGGCGGCCATCAGCGTGGTGATGGGCTTTGCGCTGATCTGGCACATGTGGCCACTGGCCGTGTTGTCTTTCGTGGCGCTGATCCTGGTGTCCATCATTCATACCTTCAACTACAAGCGCGACTACTACGTGCCGGCCGCCGAGGTCGTGCGCGAAGAAGACGCCCGCACGAGGTTGTTAGCGAAACATGTCTGATACCTTGGCCCCCACCCTGCAAGGCGGCGCCACGCCGCCCTTCGAGCCCGTGTTCTACGTCCCGGGCGAACATCACCCCAAGAACGGCACCCTGCTGGGCTTCTGGGTCTACCTGATGAGCGACTGCCTCATCTTTGCCTGCCTGTTCGCCGTCTATGGCGTGCTGGGCCGCAGCTACGCGGCCGGCCCGTCCGGCGCCGACCTGTTCGACCTGCCCCTGGTGGCGGTGAACACGTCGCTGCTGCTGCTGTCGTCCATCACCTACGGTTTCGCCATGCTGGAGATGCGGCGCAAGCGCATCGGCGCGACGCAGTTGTGGCTGGGCATCACCGGCATTCTGGGCCTGGGCTTCCTGGCGTTGGAAATCTATGAGTTCACGCACCTGATCCACCTGGGCGCGGGGCCGCAGCGCAGCGCCTTCCTGTCGGCCTTCTTCACCCTGGTCGGCACGCACGGCTTGCACGTCACCTTCGGCATCGTCTGGCTGGTGACGATGATGATCCAGGTGCGCCTGCACGGCCTGATCCCCGAGAACCGCCGCCGCCTGATGTGCCTGTCGCTGTTCTGGCACTTCCTGGACCTGATCTGGGTGGGCGTGTTCACCTTCGTGTATCTGATGGGAGTGCTGCCATGAGCTCGCACATGGATAACCTGGCAGACCGCGGCCACCATGGCCATGACCACCATGACGACCATGACGACGACGGTGCCAGCCACGGCACCGTGAAGAGCTACGTCACGGGGTTCATCCTGGCGGCCATCCTGACCGCGATTCCATTCTGGCTGGTCATGGACCGCGTGTTCGAGAGTTCCCGCACAACCGCCCTGATCATCCTGGCGTTCGCGATGGTGCAGATCGTGGTCCACCTTGTGTACTTCCTGCACATGGACACCAAGTCCGAAAGCGGCTGGAACATGTTGGCGTTAATATTCACGCTGGTGCTGGTCGTAATCACGCTCAGCGGATCAATCTGGATCATGTATCACTTGAACGCCAATATGATGCCCATGTCCATACACGACATGCGGAAAATGCCCTGATGGCCGCAGTAAAAGACAACACATTCCGCGACACCCCCCGTAAACCGCGCAGCAAAACCACCCTGGTCATCCTGGGGGTGGTGGCTGCCGCGCTCTTTGCGGGCTTGTGCGCCCTGGGAACCTGGCAGGTGCATCGCCTGGCCTGGAAGCAAGAGCTGATTGCGCAGGTGAAACAGCGCGCGCATGCGCCCACCGCGCCGGCGCCGGGCAAGCCGGACTGGCGCGGCCTGACCGCCGGCAATGCCGAATACCGCCACGTAACGGCAACCGGCACCTTCCAGTACGACCGCCAGACGCTGGTGCAGGCGGCCACCGAACTGGGCAGCGGCTATTGGGTCATGACCCCCTTGCAACTGGCCGATGGCGGTGGCACGGTGCTGGTCAACCGTGGTTTCGTGCTGCCGCAATGGCGCAAGAATCAGGCGGCGTCACCTCCGCCGCCCGCCGCCGACGCGCGCGTAACCGGGCTGCTGCGCATGGGTGAGCCAAGCAGCGGTTTTCTGCGCAACAACGATCCGGCCGCCAACCTCTGGTATTCGCGTGACCTGCCCGGCATCGCCAAGGCCCGTGGCCTGACCGACGTGGCGCCCTACTTCATTGATGCCGACGCCGCGTCCAGCCCCAGCCGCGACCCGGCCCAAGCCCCTGTCGGCGGGCTGACCGTGCTGACCTTCCCGAACAACCATCTGGTCTATGCCATTACCTGGTATGCCCTGGCGCTGATGATTATTGTTGGCGTGGTGATCTTCGTGCGCGAAGAAAAGCGCGGGCGCGGCAAGGGCTGACGCTAAACCGGCAAATAAAAGCCGCGCTACCCGTCATGGGCAGCGCGGCTTTTTTATGAGCCGCTCAGCGAGTCAGCAGCGGTTCAACGTTGCGGCCAGACAATGCTGCCCGGCTCGGGGCAGACCCAAGACCCTTGCAGCCGTTCGCGGATCTGCGCCAGGTTCTGCTCAAGCAGCAACTGGCCATCGCGAAACACCGGCACCAGCGCGCCGCCCGCGGCTTGTTCGGGCGTTTGCTGGTCATGCAGCACATACCCCGTGGCGGTTTCTTCCACCCGCAGCAAACCCTTGGCCGAACGCTTCACGCCGGAATCCGTCACCGGGTCCTTCACCAGTTCTTCAGGCACGCCATTGACTTCGGCATACGTCGCCTTCAACGCCCAGCCAAAGCTGTCGCGCGTCAGGTACTGATAGGTGTAGGAGCCGATGCCCAGCACCACGTTGCCGGACGCAAAGCCCTTGCGCTCAAGCCGAACCAGAATGTCGCGGCCACGCGCCAAGGTGATGGAATCGCCGTAGATCAGGCCGACGTGCGGGTCCAGCAGCTTGTAGCCGCGCTCGGTCACCACCCCGCCGAAGAGATCCCACAAGCACTGCACCGCGCCCTTGACCTCGGCCTCGCGCAGCGTTTGCGTGGCGTGGGCCTTGTCGTCCAGCAGCCAGTATTGGCCGGTGGTGGCATCGCGCACGGCCTCGAAACCGTCACGGCGGGCGGCGGCCAGCGCGTCGCCATCGTCCACGCTGGACACGTCGATGCAGAAATAGCCCGTCAGGATCTTCACGGGGTCGCCGGAATCGGGGCGGAACACCACCTTGGCATTGCCGAAGGCGTCAGGCTGGCGCGCCAGGATCTCGGGCTTGAGCGCGGCGGCAAAATCCGTCACCACCTGCCAGAAGTCCCAGGTGTCCGACACCACCGACACGATGCCCGCCGGGTACACCTGCGTGACCAGACGGCGGATGGTCTCGATCTCGCCTTCCTTGCTGCCCAGACACATCACCGAGTGCTCGGTGGCCGGCACCGAGCCGCCAACCAGTTCGCGGTCGGAGTCGGCGCCGTAGATGTCTTCCAGATAATCAATGGCGGGAATTGTGTCGGTGCCGGTGAATGACAGCAAGTGGCCCGCGCCGCTCTTGCGGGCGTCGTACAGGCCCGACATGCCGCGCATGGAAAAGTCGTGCCCCTGCCAGTTCACGAAGTCCATCGGGCTGCCGGTCAGGCGCGCGAAGTACGTCAACAGCTTGCGATATTCAAAGGCGATGGTGGCCACCGTGGACGGCTTCCAAGATTCGCAGCTGAACAGGGTTTCGATATACGTCACCAGCCAGGCAAAGTCGGGGTGCGTGTTGATGAAGGTGACGGGCGGCACGCGGATATCGACGCGGGCGCCTTCCGGCACGGAACGGATTTCCAGCGGCAGATAGCCCAGCTCGTACAAGGCCTGCAAGTGGTCCACGGTGACCGCGCCCTTGCCCAACGCGTTATCCACCCGGCGCTGATACTGGCGTACGGCGGCGCCTGCCGGCTTGCCGAAGAATTCGCGGTTGAACAGATCAATCAGGATTTCCTTGATGAAGCCTTGCAGGCCGAACCAGACGATCTTGTCGTCGAACAGTTCAGGCAGCACCGGGGCCAGACGCGCCGAACGCGGCGTGAAGTTGGCCAGGATCTTGTTGGTGCCCTTGGGGTACTGGAACGGGTGGCCGGTCTTGTAGAAGTCCGCTTGCAGGAAGGGGTTGATGCCGTTCTTGACGGTGAGGGGTTCGGGAGCATTCATGGTGCGGGTTCCTTCCAGACTTTCAGTTTTCAATGTTGACGAGCACCGGCGCGTTCGCGCCTTCGGCGTCCGTCCAGTCATAGGCGGTGTAGATGCCGGCGTAGCGGGCGTTCAGCTCGGCCAAGCCCTTGCTGAAGATGCCGTGCGTGACATACAGGTAGAGCGGCTGGCGGGTCTTTTCGCCCAGGGCGGCGGCCAGTTCCAGGAACGTGCGGCCACCGTCGCAGATGTCGTCCACCACCAGCACGGGCTGATCGGGAATATCGTCCGGCACGCGCGTTTCAGTGATGCGGCCGGTCTGGGTGTCGCGCACCTTTTCGGCGTAGCGAACCTGCGCCACGCCCAGCGTCTTGGCCAAGGCCTGCACGCGCTTGCGGGCGCCGGCGTCCGGGGCCATCAGCGTGACGCCCTGCGCGAAGGCGGGCGCGGCCAGCGCGTTCTTCAGGAATGCGGCGGCGTCCACCACGCGCAAACGCTGCAACAGCGCGGGGGTCACGTCGCTGTGCGGTTCCACCACGGTCACGGTGGCGTATTGCTGATCGTTGATCAGCTTGCAGAACACCGCCGCGCCCAAGGCTTCGCCGGGGTTGCAGACGCGGTCCTGGCGCGCGTACGGCACATAGGGCATGTCCAGGTGCACCGGCACTGCCGGGTTCAGGCGGCGCAGGGCGTCCGTCAGCATCAGCAATTGCATGACGTCGTTGGCCGACTTCAACAAGGCGTGGATACGGAACGCGCTGGCCGCATCGGCTTGGGCCCGCAAGTTGGCCGGCACCGTAACCTGGCTTTCGCCGCCGGGAAATACAAACGCAGCCGGCGTGCCGGTGATGCGTTGTCCTTCTACTACCGCAGTGATGGTGAACATGATCAGCCCTTAGTGGCACTTTAAAACTAAGTGAGGCAAGTATAGATCTACTTATTATTTATTTGCAACTAAGTAGTGAATGGACGTCGCCCGGTGCTAGCCGACGCTACGGTCGAACAAGGTGAAGTCCTTCAGGCGATACAACTGCGCGGGCCGCTGCGCGCCCCCAACCTGTTCGCCTGTGGCTTCCAGCACGCCCCACGCTTCCATCTTGCGGCGGAAGTTCGACTTTTCCAGCCGAGTCTGCAAGATCGCTTCGTAGGTGTGCTGAAGCTCCGTCAGCGTGAAGCGTTCGGGCAGCAGAAAAAAGGGCAAGGTGGAATAACTGGACTTGCCACGCAGACGGGCGACCGCGGCCGCGACGATATCCGCGTGGTCAAAGGCCAGCGGCGGCAGCGCGTCCACGCTGACGAAACGAAAGTCGGCTTGCGTGGCGGCTTCCAATTCCGCCGCCGGCACCAACGCCACGTAGGACACCGACAACGACCATTGTCGCGGGTCGCGGTCTTTGCCGGAGAACACCTGCAACTGTTCCAGGTAGCGCGGTTCAAAGCCGGTCTTTTCCCGCAGCACGCGGCGGATGCTGGCTTCGGTGTCGCGGTCTTCGTCCACATGCACCACGCCGCCCGGCAAAGCCATGGCGTTCTTGAATGGCGCGCGGTCGCGCTGGTGCAAGGCAATTTCCAGGGCGCCCGCCCGCAAGGTGAGCAGGACGGCGTCGACGGTGACAAGAGGCAGTGGATAGTCCACGGGCGAGTTCCATGAATGCAGCTTCGGGGCAAGATGCCACTATCAGGTGACGCGGTCAATCGCGATCACCATCGCCCCGTTTCATCAGCCTGATTTTTGGATATTTCGTCCCCGTTTCTTAAGCGAAATAGCCAGAAAATCCCGCCTGATGTCAGGCAAATAGCGCGAATGTTCTACACTTCCGGTCGGGAACACCGCCTGGCTTCATGCCCGGCGTGCTGTTCCCTTTGTGTTTTCCAACCTTAATTCCCAGGAGTTCCCCGGATGAAAAAGACGCTGCTCGCCGCCGCAATGCTGACCGCTTTTACAGGCATTGCGCAGGCAGAACCGTCAGTCACCCTCTATGGTGTCATCGACACCGGCATCGGCTACAACAAAATCAAGGGCGACGGCTACAGCGGTAGCAAGCTCGGCATGATCAACGGCATCCAGGCCGGCTCCCGCTGGGGCCTGCGCGGATCCGACGATCTGGGCGATGGCCTGCGCGCCGTCTTCAAGCTGGAAAGCGGCTTTGATTCCGCCAACGGCCAACGCGGCCAATCGGGCCGCCTGTTCGGCCGCCAAGCCACCATCGGTTTGGCCAACGACGCCTGGGGTTCGATCGATTTCGGCCGCCAGGCCACCATCGGCTCGAACTACCTGGCCGACATCGACCCCTTCTACACCAGCTACACCCAATCGAACCTGGGCCTGGGCTTCAGCGCGGCCAACACCATGCGCTGGGACAACATGGTGATGTACCGCACGCCGTCTGTGAATGGCTTTGAATTCGGCATCGGCTACTCGTTCAACGCCGACGACACGACCGCCGACCAGACGGGCTTTCGCACCGCCGACAACACGCGCGGCATCACGGCCGGCCTGCGCTACGTGCAAGGCCCGCTGAACGTGGCGCTGACCTACGACCAACTGAACGGCTCCAACCGCAGCACCACCATCGACAACGACGCCACGCCGCGCCAATACGCGCTGGGCGTGTCCTACGACCTGGAAGTGGTGAAGCTTGCCGCCGCCTATGGCCGCACCACCGACGGCTGGTTCGTGGGCCAGGACCTGCCGGCCGGCACGCCCTTCAGCGACGAATTCGGCACCAACCGCTTCGTGAACGGCTTCAAGGCCAACGCCTACATGCTGGGCGCGACCTTGCCGACCGGCGCGGCCGGCAGCCTGTTCGCCTCGTGGCAGCACGTGGCCCCGTCCAATGACAAGCTGACGGGCGGCGACGCCAACATGAACGTCTACAGCGTGGGTTACACCTACGACCTGTCCAAGCGCACCAACCTGTATGCCTACGGTTCGTATGGCACGGACTACGCGTTCATCGACGGCCTGAAGAGCACCGCCGCGGGCGTGGGCATCCGCCACCAGTTCTAAGCGGTTTGGCTAGCGGGACCCGCCGTGCAAGCCTGTACGGCGGGTCCCGCTTGCGTTCACCGTGCCTGCGCGCGTTCCAGCAGTTGCACGATTTCCGCCTGCCCGCGCTGCCGGGCGTGTTGCAGCGGAGTCCGGCCTTCGCGGTCGGCCAGATTTACATCGGCGCCAGCCGCGATCAGCAACGCAACAATCGCCTGATGCCGCGGGCCGCCGTCGCTCAGGATGATGGCCTCAAGCAGCCCCGTCCACCCCAGCCGGTTCACATGGTTGGGGTCCACGCCAGCTTGCAGCAGCGTCCTGACCACATCCACATGCCCACGCTCGCAAGCCGGAATCAGCGCCGTGCCGCCGTACCGGTTGGTGCTGCGTAAATCAGCGCCGTGGCGCAAGGTCAGTTCAAGGATCTCGCGATACCCCTGGGCGCCCGCCAGCAGGTAGGCGCTGTCCTGCATGCGATTTTGCGCGTTCACGTCCGCGCCCGCCTCGATCAGCACGCGCGCCGTTTCCACTTGATTGCCTTGCGTCGCGCGCAACAGCGCGGTATTGCCCTCGGCATCGCGCCCATCAAGCGGCACGCCCTGCGCCAATAATTCTTGTACGCGCGCGGTTTCGCCTTGTGCGGCGGCCTCCCGCAATTGCGCGGCTGGGTTTTCGGCGGCGCCCGCTTGTGCGCCCAAGGCGCCCAGCACGAAGACGAAGCACGCGCGCCAGTGTCTGATGGTAGCCATTGCCCTTATCCTCCCGTCTGAATCAAGGCCCGATTATGGACAAGCCCCCCGCCATTGGGAAACCTGTACCCGCCATTCCGGGCGGTGCAATACGGAAGAAACACGCTCCAGTCATGATCGGATACTTTTCGCTTGCAACGTCGCCCCTGGCTTATGACTCCTGATTCCGCCCGTTTACTGCCCCGCCTTCCGCTCATGCGCCTATTGGCCGCGATGTTGCTGCCGCTGGCGCTTGCCGCTTGCAACGGCGGCGGCGATGATGCTCCGCCCGTCGAGCAAGCCGCGCCTGAATCCCAAGCGCCCACGCGCAACCCTGCCTACCTGAACACCAAGGCCGGGGACGTCATCCAGGTGCGCATCGAGGAATTGCGCCCAACGCAGGCCGCCATCGGCTACGACCAGATCTACTACAAACTGGGCCGCTGGCAAGGCGATTTCAACCGATCCTGGGCGGGCGACGACGCGCGCAAGCTGGACTACCTGAACCGCACCGTTGGCAAGAAATTTGACGACTACTGCGAAGACATGGGCGGCACCGAGCGCGCCGCCGCGTTCGCCGATCTGGCGGCAGCCCAAGCGGCGCGCCTGGACGCCCCCAGCTCCTTCACCTGCCTGGACGCGCCCGGCACGCACACCGAAAACTTGAAGACAGTGGTGGTCGGTTGGGACGGCAACCTGTACCTGACCGACGGTCATCACACGTTCTCATCGCTGCGCGAGATTTTCGATGGCGGCCCCAAGCTGCCCGTCTGGGTCAAGGTGGACGCCAACTATAGCGACCTGCCGACCGCCGCCGCGTTCTGGCAGCGCATGGTCGACGAGCGCCGCGCCTGGTTGCGCGACGGCCAGAACCAGCCCATTACCGTTGACCAGCTACCCAGCCGCCTGGGTCTGGCCAGCGCCGACGAAGCCGGCGGCATGCAGGAAGACCGCTACCGCTCGCTGGTCTACTTCACCCGCGACATCGCGTACGAAAACGGCAACCTGCCGGAGTTCGCGGAATTCCTGTGGGGCGACTGGTTGCGCCGGCAAGTCGTGGCAGGCGGGCTGCCCGCGCTTGACCAGTACCACATGGCCGCGCCCGCCACGCCTGCGCAGATTCTGGCGGTCAGCACGTTCAATGCCACGCTTGTGCCCGGTGGCGCGAACGACAGCTATGCCGCTGCCGTCCGCGATGCCGCATTGAAGATGGGTGCGCTGGCCGATACCGACATCGTGTTCGACGATCGGCAGGCCGCCAGCCTGGGGCGTATTCCCTTGGCGGCAAACGTGGTCGCGGGGGTATCCATCAAGGACCAGCGCGACACGCTGGAAGAGCTGCCGCGCGTTGATGTGAAAGGCGACGGCTCGCCACGCAACGCCGGCAAGCTCTGGTTCGCCGTGAATTACCGCGCTTGCGGCAAACCGGCGGCGGGCACGTGTTGGGGTTGGTAGGTATTTTTCGCGTGATTCGAGTATCTTGTGCGTCTTCCACGACCTTTTCAAGACACCACCATGCCCATCGAACCTTCCATTGCCAACGCCAGTTCCACGCCGAGCGCCGACGCCTTTCTTCAATTCCTGGTCAACCTTGTGAACAACGGCAGCCAGCTTGAAAGCATCGGCGTCACGTTGCAGATGGGCGGCATGCTGGTGTCGGGATCCATCGTGTCGGGTGCGGAATACTTCGACCGGTTCGCCGCCAGCTTCACGGGTTCGCTCAGCGCCTTGGACGCCGACACGCGAGAAGGCGTACATCGTTCGCTTGCAGAATTGGGCGACGTTTTCCGCGTGCCTCAGCCGGTGGATCCGCTGCCCAACTACATCCACCTGGCCGACGCCTTGTTCTTCATGGCCGACGGCACGCCGGTTGCAGGGCAGCCGACGCTGTGGCGCGGGCGCACAAGTTCCGTGGATGGTTTCATTCTGGGCCGCCTGCAATCCGAAGCAAGCAGCTAGGTACTTTCAACGCCGGCAAAGCGTGTGGTGGATGCATTGAAAGACCGCCATGCGTTGCTGTCGGCCTGAAGCCAGATGCCCAGGCATTCAGAACTGAGCGGCGCGGACAAGGCGCCGCCGCGGAATAGAAGATCGCTGTGCAAGCGCATCCAGGCGAAATCCCGGATGTCTTCAACGCCGCCGGCCACCACCTGCAGGTTGGCGCTCCAGGCGCGTTCCATCAAGGTGAAGAAGCGGCCCTGCAGCGCGCGGTTTTCGGATAGGCCAAGCGGGACCTGAACATGCAGGCCGTCGGCACGCAAGGTGCCATGGCCCGATGGCTTGCTTCGACTGGAGCAAGGGAGCAGGCGGGCGCGCAGACGGGCTTGGAATTCCGGGTAGCGCGCCAGCACTTCGGCGTGGTCCGACAGGCGGTCCGTCAAGGGCAAGGTGAAGGTGAGCCGCTTGGCGGGAATCAGCAACGGCGGGGCGTCGTCGTAGCGCGCATGCTTGTTCACCCATACCGAACTTTCCATCAGGCCGATGCCCAGCTCGCTGCACAGGCGTTCGGCCAGGTCGCCGGTTCCGCGCACATCCAGCGCGTGCTCGTAGGACAGTTCGATGGGGGTTTTGAAGTGCTTGAAGAAGGCCACGCCGGCCAGCAAGCCCGCGCCCATTCCGACGGGATTCAAGCCGCTCCAGGGGGAGGGCCGGCAACGCCCTATCACGGCGTATTCATGGACTTGACCCTGCGCCGTGAATACGGGCTGAAAGCGCAGCGTGATGGACTCTTCGGACAGAGCCCAGGAACGGGCGTCGTCTTTCATGGCGTGACCCGAAGGTTGAGGTGCGCAGGAGGGCGGATCCGGGTCAATATCATGCTGTTCTCGATTAACGTCTGACCGCCGTGGTGGCGCAAGCCACCGGGCGAGTGAACCCGCCGCGCTGCAGCATCTTGGCGAAGTCCGGTATCTCACGAATAGTGCCCAACGCCGCCGGCCAAAAGAACAAGAAATTTCTTAAATCCCCCGCTCAACCACGCACGCGCGACACGGTTTTCCCCGGCGTTCCCGAACCATATTTGGGGCGCTATTCACCCCGCGTTTACGTTCCACCCACTTTGAGATTCTTCTTATTCTCTGGGTAAGCAGGTGTTTCTACCATGCGTCCAATGCTGGTAGAAGACCATGGCGCTCCCGCCCTAGAACCCCAGGCCGCTCCGCGCGCCGCCTCGTTGTTGCTGCACTTTCTTGCAGTGGCGCTGCTCGTCTGCATTGCGGCCGGCGCCACCCTTTACCTGTATTGGGCGTTCAGCAATGTGGTGTCCAACTATCGGCGCCACATGAATGCCGCTGCCTACGAAGCGCAGCACTTTTTCGACCAGCGCGAATCCCTCTTGCGCTCAATCTCCGCGTCCGCGGTGCGCAACACCAACCAAGATCCGATCAGTAAGACGCCCACCCATTTCGGCAAGACCGGCCAGGTGGAAGTGCTGCCGCTGCAAGAAGGCCCCGACGCCTACGACTGGGCGCTGGTGCTGACCCCGCGCGACTTGCGCCGCGTTGCCCAAGCCAACACCCGCATCGTCTACAGCGCGCTGCGCCATGCCAGCACCGTGCCCGTTGGGTCGCATGACCAACCTGCCTCGCCGGGCATTGCCCCCACCATCCAGCAATGGCTCGCCCTGACCCTGGCTGACGTGCAGACCCGCGCGCCCACCAAGGGCCTGCCCCCCATCGTCTGGCTGCATCCGCCGCACGACACCGTCAAGCGCCTGTTCCTCTTCACGCCCCTGGATGCCGTGCACCCGGAAGCCGCCTGGATCGGCCTGGAGGTCCAGGGGGTGGAATCGGCCATCAGCGCGCCTCGCTCGGGCGCGGGCGACTACGTGCTGTTCGACGAAATGAGCCGGCCGGTACTGCACAGCGCCGGCGTCGGCACAACCAATCGGGCCTTGCCGCACACCACCCGGGAAGATGCGTTCGGTCTGCAGGGACAGGGTTGGTTGCCCGACTACCTGGTGCTGAGCAAATCGGTCGGCGACGACGGCTGGCGGCTGGTCTACTACGCGCCCATGGCGCACGTCCTGCGTGACAACGCCCTGGCCTTCCAGACCGCGGCCATTGCCTCCTTATTGCTGATCATCACGGTCATCTTGCGAGTGCGCTACATCCGCCGGCGCCTGGTCTTGCCCGCGTTGCGCCAATACGAGGCGCTGGCCGACAGCGTGTCGCTTAACCGCAAACTGATCGAAGTGGCGCCCGTGGGCCTGTGCCTGCTGCGGCGTTCGGACCGCGCGGTCGTGTTGTCCAACGACATGGCGCGCCGCTGGTTCCAGGGCACGCCGGGCTGGCGCACCGACATCCTCTCAACCCACGGCGAAGAGGCTGGCCGCGAACACCGGCTCAACGACGGCCGCACCGCCTACCTGAGCTTTGCCCCAACCACTTACCGCGGCGAAGCGGTTGTGCTGTGCGGCATCAGCGATATTTCCGCGTTGAAGCGGATCGAGCATTCCCTGCTGCAGGCCAAACGCGACGCCGAAGCCGCCAACCAGGCCAAGACGGTGTTCCTGACCACCATGAGCCACGAGATCCGCACGCCGCTATACGGCATTCTTGGCACGCTGGAACTGTTCTCGCTGACGCGCGTCAGCGGCCAGCAGGCGCAGTACCTGGAAACCATCCAGCAGTCGTCGGCGACGCTTTTACGCACCATCAACGACACGCTGGACCTGTCCCGTATCGAGGCCGGCCACACCGTGCTTGAACGCGCGCCCTTTTCCCCCGTTGAACTCTTGAACAACGTCGTGGCCAGCTTCGCGGCACGCGCCCACGCCAAGGGCGTGCGCAGCTATGCCGTGGCCGACCCTGACACGCCGCCGGCGGTAATCGGCGACGCCACGCGCATCCGCCAGATTCTCGACAATCTTGCCAATAACGCGATCAAGTTCACCGATTCCGGGCAGATCGTATTGCGCCTGAAGGTCAACAGCCGCAACCGCGAAAGCGTCGACCTGTGTTTCCAGATTGCCGACACCGGCGCGGGCATTGCGCCGGAGCATCAGGCCCGCTTGTTCGAACCCTATTACCAGGTGGATGCCGACAACTGCGTGACCTTGCCCGGCACCGGCCTGGGCCTGTCGATCTGCCGAAGCCTGTCGGACATGATGAACGGCAGGCTCAACGCGGTCAGCGAACCCGGCCTGGGCACCAGCATCACCTTTGAAGTCCGCTTGCCGCTTGCGCCCGAAGCGCTGGAGACGGCTTTCCCCGAGCTGGAAAGCACGGTCGTCTACGTACAAGGCGCGGTGCCAGAAATCGTCCACAACCTTTGCGACTGGTTGCGGCGCTGGGGCGCGGTCGGGCTGCCCTACCCCGCCAGCGGCGTGGTGCCTACCGAACCCGCGGTGCTGTTGCAGGCGTGGCCGCATGCGCAGAAGATCGCCAACTGGATCGGCCCGCAGGTCATCGTCCATCCGCCGGGCCTGCGTCCGCGCGTCGAAGACAGCCACCGCAACTGGTTCGCCAGCGCCTACAACCTGGCAGGCATCAACCATGCGGTGCAGCTGGCCCAAGGCGGCGCGGCCCGCAGCACGGCGTTCGACTCCAAGGCGGCGCCGGAAGTGCTGGGCTTGCGGATATTGGTCACGGAAGACAACCCCATCAGCCAACTGATCCTGCGTGAACAACTTGAGCACATGGGTTGCACCGTGGTCTTGGCCGGCAACGGCCAGGAAGCACTGAACCTGCCTGACCTGATGCATTTCGACGCCGTGCTCACCGACCTGAACATGCCCTTGGTCGATGGCTACGAACTCACGCGCATTTTGCGAAAGCGCGGCTACGACCGGCCTGTTCTTGGGGTCACCGCCAACGCCTTTCCCGACGAGCAGCGGCGCGGCATGAATGCGGGCATGACCAGCTTGCTGGTCAAGCCCCTGCCTCTGAGCATCCTGCGCCAAACGCTGCAAACGGTTAAAGAACTCCGGAGTTGACAATGCTTTCCGTGTACAAGGTCTTGGTCCTTGACGACCATGCGTTTCAATGCGCGCAAATACGCGGCCTGTTCCTGGAGGCGGGCTTTGGGCACGTCGACATGGCGAATTCGGCGCATGAGGCACTGGAGATGGTTCGCCTGCATTCTTACCAGTTGGTGTTGATGGACCTCAACATGCCTGGCATGGACGGCGTGCAGTTCATCCACGAACTGGCCCGGCTGCAATGCAACCCGATGCTGGCGATCACCACGGCGTGCTCGCGCCGCATCATGAACAGCGTCAGCCTCATGGCCAAGGAAAAGGGGCTGTCGGTGATCGCGGCCCATACCAAGCCGGTTACGCGCGAACACGCTCTGGCGCTGGCCCGGCGGTTGCGCAACGAACGTCTGGATGGCGCGTTGGCGCCCACGCTGCCTTTGCCGTCCACGCCCCTGTTTGACCGTCGCACACTTGAAAAAGCGCTGTCGACCGGCCGGATCCAGGCGTGGTTCCAGCCCAAAAAGGCATTGGCGACGGGCAATATCGTCGGGGCGGAAGCGCTTGCGCGCTGGCATCACCTTGAATTCGGCTTCATGCTGCCGGCCTCGTTCCTGGGTGCGGTACGCCATCATGGGCTGGACCACGCCCTGCTCATCCGGATGCTGGACGACGCCCTGGCCGCCTATCTTGATTGGCGCCGCCTGGGGTTCAGAATGCCGGTGTCGGTCAATCTGCCCACCCGCCTGCTGGATCAACCTGACTTGCCCGACCAGCTTTACAATCTGGTCGCGCAGCGCGGTGTGCCCTTCGAAGATGTCACTTTCGAACTGCTTGAAGACGAAACCACCTCGGTGCCCGGGCACTACTATATGGGCGCAAGCCGCTTGCGCTTGAAAGGCTTCGGTCTGGCGCAGGACGATTTCGGCAAAGGATACAACTCGATGTATACCCTGATCTCCACGCCGTTCACCGAGCTCAAGATCGATCGCGCCTTTGTCAGCGGCGCCGCGGAAGACGAAGTGCGCGCCGCGGCCTTGTTATCCTCGGTACAGTTGGGTCGCCAATTGGGGCTGCAAGTCACCGCCGAAGGGGTGGAAAACACGAAAGACCTGGAGTTTTTGCGCAAGATCGGCTGTGATTTCGCCCAAGGCTTCCTGATATCCGCCGCCGTCAACGCCCATGACTTCACCGATTTGCTGGCTGACGAGCCCCGCCCCTACGCCACCCACCCGCTATAGGACCCTCGCCCGCGTATGCAGGAAACGCCGTTTAGCAGGATTGCACGTACCTCGCGCCGGCTGAATATCGCGCTGTTCGGCATTCTGCCCGTCGCGCTCATCATGATCGGCGCTCTGCTATGGGGCGCCCAGCGCATCATCAAGCAGGAAGAAGACCGCCTGTTGATGGACTTCGCCGTTCTTGTTGGATACATCCACGAGCAAGAAGGCTTTCTGCTGCAATTCCGCAAAGAGAACCAGCGCCTGGACGGCCGCGCCCCCATCGAAGACACCAAACTATCGACGCCGCTGGACTCGACCCGGCCGGGCCTGCGCATCTATCGCGGGCAACACGCGCTGGTGGCCATGCCGTTCTCGCTGTTCTGCAATTACCCGTCGGAATGCCCCGTGGCCAATAGCCCGGTATCGGCCGCGGCGGGCTACTTTGCGGATTTCTACAGCACCTACTGGGCGAATTCGTACTTTCCCGCGGCCGCCGCGTTCCTGATCAACAAGACCGACAGCCTGGGTATTGCGGTGCCGGCCATCAACGTCAAACCGGGCTATGGCGAGCCGCTCAGTGAAGACACCCTGCTGTTGGTCAATGACGCCGTGCGTGCGCGGCTGGCCTCGGCAACAACCGACGACGCCGCATCGGACGGGCAGATACAGTGGATCTCTCCGGGCGGCTTGCCGGATCGCATGATGGGGCTGCTGCACGCCGGCTTTTCCGGCACGGCCTGGACCAATCGCGGCGGCGGCAAGCCCGACGTCTACGTCGCCACGCTGCTTAGCCGCGCGCGTATCAACATCTATGATCGCGCCCTGCCCTCGATCCAATACGACGGCTTTTGGCTGACGCATCGGGACATCGGCCTGATGCTCGGTGAAGGGCCGCTGCCCGCCGCCGGCCACAGCGGCCTGAGCGCCACGCGCGACGGCCTGATCCTGCAGGTGTCGGACCCGTCCAGCATCTGGACCGCGTACTACCGCGTCAGCTATCGCAATTTTTTCGAAGACAACCTCTGGCTGCCGATCACCGCCGCGCTGCTGTTGCTGCTTAGCCTTGCCGGCGGCATCGGCTACCAGCGCTGGTACACCCGCCGCGTGATCGAGCCGGCGCAAAATGCCCACCGCGACATCGCCGAAAGCGAAGAATTCAACCGCACCCTGATCCAGACCGCGCCCATTGCGCTGTGCGTGCTGGCCCGCGCCAATGGTGACGTGCTGTTCGCCAACAGCCTGGCGCTGGAATGGCTGGGCGCGGCCACCGGGCAGGGCTTGCGCGACTCTCCCGCCGCCCGGCCGCTGCTGGACCAGGTGCTGACTGCCTCGGCGCCCGGCACCATTGAAACCTTCCACGCCGACGACGGCCGCCCCTTGTACGTGGCCTACTCGCCCACGCGCTACAAAAAGCAGGACGTGGTGCTGTGCGCGTTCGCGGACATCAGCGCGCGGGCCGAAATCGAACGTGCCCTGGCGCAGGCCAAACGCGATGCCGACAAGGCCAGCGAAGCGAAGTCCACCTTTCTGGCCACCATGAGCCACGAGATCCGCACGCCGCTGTACGGCGTACTGGGCACGCTGGAGCTCATGGGCATGACCGAACTGAACGCCGAGCAGCGCCAGCATCTGGAGCGCATCCAGAATTCGTCGGTGATCCTGCTGCAACTGATCAGCGACATCCTGGACATCACCAAGATCGAATCCGGGCAACTGGCGCTGGACTCCAGCCCGTTCCGGCCGCGTGAACTGGTGGAAAGCTGTGCGCGCTCGTTCGCCGCGCTGGCCAGGCAAAAAGGCCTGCTGCTCTTTGCCTGCGTCGACGGCTCGGTAGCACCCTGGGTCACGGGCGATGCCGTGCGCATCCGGCAGATTCTCAGCAACCTGCTCAGCAACGCCATCAAGTTCACCGAGTCTGGCCATGTCATCGTGCGCCTGCATGGCGCGGACCGGGCCGACGGCACGCAGGTGCTGGCCCTCCAGGTGGTGGATACCGGCATAGGCATCGACAAGGAAGACCAGGCCCAGCTTTTCAGCCCCTTCTACCAGATCGACAGCGCCAGCCATACCGTGCGCGGCGCGGGCATCGGCCTGTCAATCTGCGCGCGCCTGGCCAGGCTGATGGATAGCCACATCCGCGTCACCAGCGAACTGGGGCTGGGCAGCAGCTTTTCGCTGGAACTGGCCTTGCTGCCAGCCGACGGCCCCCCCGTGGACGAGCCCGACCTGCACGGCATCCGCATCTACGTGCGCAGCCCGCACCGCGAACTGACTGACAACGTTTGCCAGTGGCTGACCCGTTGGGGCGCCGACGCCCAGCGCGCGCCCGCCCCGCTGGGCCGCGGCGAACCCGACGACGTATTGCTGGACATCCTGGGTCCCACTGACGCCGCGCCCGCCAATTGGACGGGCCACTTCCTGTCGGCGGGCGATCCGCGCGAGTCAGCCGCCGGGGCGCCGGATCAAGTGGACGGACATGACCTGGACAGCATCGGGTTCGGCATTTCGCGCCTGCTGCGCGGCGACCCGCCCGTGCCTGCCGCCCCCGCCGCCAACCCCCTCATGGATCCGCTGGACCTGCGCGTGCTGGTGGCCGAGGACAACCCCATCAACCAGGCCACGCTGCGCCACCAACTGGAACAACTGGGCTGCACCGTCACGGTGGCCGGCAACGGCGCGGATGCGCTGTCGATGTGGAACATGGCCACCTATGACGTGCTGCTGACCGACGTCAACATGCCCAAGATGAACGGCTACGAACTCACGGGTGAACTGCGCTCGCGCGGCTACGCCCAACCCATCATCGGCGTGACCGCCAACGCCATGCGCGACGAAGAAGCCCGTTGCATGGCCGCGGGCATGAATTCCTGGCTGGTCAAGCCGATTGAACTGAGCGCCTTGCGCCGCCACCTGGGCGGTATCACGCGAGTGCGTGCCGACGCGATTGTGGCGTCCGATGTGCCGGAAGAGCCGGAAGAGCCAAAGGTGCCCGATGTGCCCGAAGAGTCACTCAACCAGGACAACTTGCCTGTCCCCGCCCACGCGGCGCCCGAGCCGCTGGTGCCCGAGAAGTACCGCCGTCTGTTCCTGGACACCATGGACGCCGACCTGGCGAATCTTGACCAGGCGATCACCCGCCGGGACGTAACGTCCGCGCTGCAAACCATGCACCGGATGCGAGGCGCCCTGGTGATGGTCAAAATGACAACCTTGTCATCCGACTTTCAGGCGATCGAGTCCAAACTCAGGCGCGACGGCGGAGACGATGAGGGCTTTCAAGAAGTGACCAGACTGACCCATGAGCTCAGGATCCTGCTGGCTCAAGTTTGAGTCTTGGTACAGAATGACCCCCACAACCTCCACGATTGCCCCACGGCGCCCCCGAATGGAACGACTCCGAATAGTCCTTGCCGACGACCATCCGCTGGTCCTCGCGGGCATGCGCGACTTGCTGGAAAAAGATCTCAGCGTTGAAGTCACGGCGCTGCTGGCCAGTCCGACCGCCTTGGTCGAACATTTGACCCACGACCTGCCGCATGTCGTCATCACCGACTACTCCATGCCCGGCGATGAAACCTATGGCGACGGCATCCGCCTGGTGAAATTCCTGACGCGGCGCTTTCCGAAAACGCAGGTGGTGGTGCTGACCATGGTGTCCAACCCCATGATCATTTCCGCCATGTATGACGCGGGCGTGGCCGCCGTGGTGCTCAAGCGCGACAACCTGGCCGAAATCGTCACGGCCCTGCACACGCTGCAAGCCGGCCGCAAGTACTATCCGCCCGGGTTCCAGCGGGACGGCACGGTGGATTCGCGCAGCAAATTCATCGGCGAACGCATCAACAGCCTGTCGCCCAAGGAATTCGAGGTACTGCGTCACTTCATCCGTGGCGAATCCATGATGCAAGTGGCCGAGACGCTCAAGCGCAGCGTCAAGACGGTCAGCGGCCAGAAGATATCCGCCATGCGCAAGCTGAACGTGCAGAACGACCAGGAACTGGTGGCGTTCTGCGTGGAAAGCGAAATTTTTCAATAGGTTTTCAGTAGGCAACCCCGAGACACCCCGCATGACGCAAGACGTATTTGAAGCCATCACCGGCCAGGAAGTAGACCGCCAGGCCATGCTGGCCCTGATTGACAACGCGGCCGGCCAGGCGCTGTCGTTCCAGGACTGCGATTTCCAGCACGCCGATTTTTCTCGCCTGGATCTGCGCGGCGCGCGCTTCACGGCCTGCGCCATTGCGGGCGCCTCGTTCCAGGGCGCCACGCTGGCCGACACCACCTGGCTGCGCTGCCGGGGCGGCCAGGCCAACTTTGCATCGGCGGACGCCAGCGACGCCACCTTCCAGAACTGCGATTTGAACAACGCCAAGTGGCACCGTGCGCGGCTGGCCGGCGCCCACCTTCAAGGCTGCAAGCTGACTGGTTCCGACTTCGACGGCATCGCCTGCCTGGGCTGGACCGTCGAAGAATGCCTGCTGGTCGGCGCGCTGCTGCGCGGCGTGTCGTTTCGCAAAACCAACATCATGCAGTTGGACTTTTCAGACGCCGACCTGGCCGGCAGCGATTTCCGCGACACCGTCTTCCACGGTGGCAGCCTGCGCAACGCCAATTTGAAAAACGTGCGCTTTGAAGGCGCCGACCTGCGCGAAGTGGACTTGAGCGGCATCGACCTGACCGCCGCCGCGCGGCTGGCCGGCGCCACCATTTCCAAGACCCAGGCGGCCACCTTGCTGGCCGAACTGCGCATCAGCGTGCTCTGACGCGCATTCGGATTCCGAGTTCCGGATTCCGAACTACGGCCGGCGGCGCAGGAAGCGCTGTTCCACCACCACGCTGCCCCACTGCCGGCCTTCCGATTCGTCCGTCAGGACAAAGCCCGCGTCTTCGTACAGATGGCGCGCGGCGTCCAGCCCCTTGAAAGTCCACAGGTACGTGTCGCGGTAGTGCGTGTCCGCGAACGCCAGCGCGCGCGCGAGCAGGTGGCGGCCCACGCCCAGGCCACGCAACGACTCGTCCACGATGAACCAGCGCAGATGCGCCTGGCCGATGGCGGGATCGCCATCGATCACGATGGATGCCAGCGTGCGCCCATTCTCCGCATATAGCCACATGCCCTTGCCGTGTTCCGGCAGCGCTTCGGCAAAGGCCGCCAGTTCCGTGGCGACCTTGCGTTCGAAGTACACGCCAAAGCCCGAGACCTGCGCGTAGTAACGCGCGTGCAGGCCGGCAATATCGCCGATGCAGCCGGGCACATAGCCTTCGATGATCTGCTCGCTGATGGCGGCGGTGGAAGGCGTCAGGTTGGGGTTCTCGCGCGAGAGCGCGTCGGCGTACAGCGACATGAAGCGGATCAGGGACTGCTGGTCGTCAGGCGTCATTCGGCGCAAGGCATGCGAGACCTGATCGGTGGCGAACTGGTCGATGCGGTCGCGCAATGCCAGCCCCGCCTCGGTCAGGGTCAGGCGCGAAGACCGCGCGTCTTCGGGATCCGCCTCGCGGGCGACCAGGCCGGCGGATTCCAGCTTGGCCAACTGGCGGCTGGTGTTGGATTTGTCCAGGCGCAAGATCACGGCCAGGTCGCGCGCCTGGATGCCCGGTTGCAGGCCCACTTCAATAATGGCGTGGACGGCGGACGGCGCCAGTTCGCTGCCGGCCAAAGAGGTCCGCATGAAGCCCAATTCACGTACGAGCTTGCGAGAAAACTCCCGCAGATCGCGAATGGTCTGTTCACGGGATTGGGAGGGAAAGTCGATCAGGTCCATGGGCGCGCCTATCAGTTGCGGTTCGCAACCAATGTAATTGCGAGCCGCAACTAAAGCAAGCACCGCGACGTCCACCCCCCCCATCAATCGACTTTTTGGGACCGCTGAACCGTCACCTCGGTAGGCGGCGCCGGCGGTTTGCGGTGAAACGGCACCTTGCGCAAATACAGGCGCAGCGCCTGCCAGTGGATGCGGAACACCACGCCCAGCGTCATGAACGGCATGGCCGCCAACGCGCGCAACAGCGCGCCGGAGGCAAGCGGCACGCTCGCGCCGCGAATCTCGGTGTGCAGCAGCGGCTGCGCCTGTTCCGGGTCGTCAAAATAATCAATGCTGGCCACATGCGCACCGCCGACGCTTTTGACGCGAAACCGGTAGCGGCCCGTCACCTGGCAAAACGGCGACACATGAAACGCCTTGTCGCTATGCAGCGCCTGGCCGTCCTGGATGGCGCCACCGTCCGGCGCGCGCAGCACGTACTGATGGCGTTCGCCGAAGGTGTTGTTGACCTCGGCCACCAGCGCGCGCAGTTGGCCGTCGGTGTCGTGCACGTACCAAAAGCTGACGGGGTTGAAGACATGGCCGAATACGCGTGGAAAGCACTGCAACCACACCGCGCCCACCTTGAAGTCCACGCCCGCCACGTCCAGCCGCGAGCGCAACCACGCCATGAGGTCGCCGCCGTCGCGGGCGCCATGATCCGAAAAATGAAATGCCACGGGGCGGCGGCGATTGACGCCGAACAGCCACGACGCGCTGCCCGTGTAGCGCTCGGCCTGATCGATGCGCAGGCGCAGGCAAAACACCGGATACGCGAAGCGGTGCACCACCGGTCGGGTACGCACATGCAGCACCCGCGCGCGCATCAGTTCGATCAGGCCGACGCTTGTCATGTTGTGCCGTTCAAGTTGTGTAATTCATGGGCATCGCCCCACGGTGGGCTGACGCCAAAATCGGCCGCCACGCGGATGGCCGACGCCAGCCCATCCTCATGAAAGCCATACCCTGCCCACGCGCCGCAGAACCAGACGCGCGCACGCCCCTGGATGTCGGGCAGTCGGCGTTGCGCCTCGACGGCGTCGGCATCCAGAATGGGGTGTTCGTACGCGTAGCGGCCCAGCACCTGATCCGGCGCGGGTTCGCGTTGCGGGTTCAGCGTCACGATCACGGGCTGCTTGAAGGGCAGCGGCTGCAACACATTGA